>JBNKUW010000197.1:0-3807 GCA_050298835.1 Marivivens sp. | reverse complement strand
GTTCCTCTCCAACGAAATGGACCTACCGGTTTCCGACCGCACGACAATCGCGTTCAACGCCAATGCAAATGACATCAAAATCCGCGACAATCGCGTTGTCCGGTTCAAACACTTCTGCATTCTTTGCGGGACGGGCAACCTGATCACCGGAAACCACTGGTTCCATGGTGACGGAGAAAGCCTTGGTGTCCGCAAAGGCGGGATCGTTCTGACAACGCCCAATGTCAAAACCATCTTTACCGGCAACTACATCGATAACAACTATATCGAATGGACCAATGAACACGATGCCTCGCCCGCGCTGGGGGTGCAGTATTCCTTTGGCGGGCTGACGATCACCGGCAACATCTTTACCGTGAAGAACGTTGCGGACTGGTTCAATTTTATCGTCGTCAAACCTTATGGCAGCGGTCACTACATCCACGGCCTTTCGGTCGTCGGGAACACGTTCCGCACGGTAAGCTGCAACATCACGCGCGTGGAGAAGGTGGATACCACCTTTGCCGATCTGGATTACAGCCGGACGCGCAACATCCTGTTCTACGGCAACACCTTCAATGGTATCGCCGAAGAGGTCGTGAACCCTGCGATGATCGAACATGTGCAAAACACAGTGAGCTCGTCTTGGTCAGTGGCAACAAAACCCAACCTGCCCTTTGGCGGATGGTCGCGCGTGGTTGAATCAGTTCAGGCAGACGGTGCGTTGACCGATAGCTCTGGGGCTAAGGTTTATCAGGTTCCGCAAGTCATCCCGCAACAAGGCACCGACAACACTCAAGTTACGCTGAAATGGGAAACGGCGTGCAAAGGGACGGTCTGGGCGCGGGTGCGGATGGATAAACCGCTCTAGTCCAGCGTCCGCCGGAACCGCAACAGCGCCACAACAGACAGCAAGACGACGAAAACGCCCAACGCGGCAAGCTGGGCCTGCACATTCGCAGGTCCAGCCCCCTTGAGCATGACCGCACGGATCATCCGCAAGAAATGCGTCAGCGGGAAAATCTCTCCGATCCATTGCGCCCATTGGGGCATGCCGCGAAACGGAAACATAAAGCCGGACAAAAGCATCGACGGGAGGAAGAAAAAGAACGTCAACTGCATCGCCTGCAACTGTGTCCGCGCAATGGTGGAAATGAAGTATCCCAAGAGGACCAGCGACAGCACGAACAATCCCACCCCGAACAGGAGGAGCGTGATGCTCCCCATAAACGGAACACTGAATAGCAGTTTTGACGCCACCAGAACGACGACGACCTGAACACCGCCAACAGCCAGATAGGGCAGGACTTTGCCCAACATGATTTCGAACGCAGTGGCTGGCATAGCAAGAAGGTTCTCCATCGTGCCCCGTTCGGTTTCCCGCGTCAGGGCCATAGAGGTCATCATCACCATCGTCATTTGGAGGATGACCCCCAAAAGCCCCGGCACGATGTTGTACTGCGTGATCCCTTCGGGATTGTAGCGACGCTGGACGATCACATTGAGCTGGCTTCGTGCGTTTTCCAACGCTTGTTCAGCCGTGCCTTTTTCGTGGAGGAGCGCTTGAGACGCGACAGTGGACAGGGTCGAAACAGCACCGGAAGCCACAGCCGGATCTGTCGCATCGACTTCGATCAGCAGGGTCGGTTCGTCGCCGCGGTCCACTCTGCGACCGAAATCAGACGGGACCGTTACAACGAAACTCACCAGCCCGCGTTCGATGAGGTCTTCTGCCTCACCGGCACTGACACCGACATAATCGAACTGGTAATATCCCGTGACCTCCAGCGCTGTGACCATGGCGCGGGTGTAACGATCCTGCGTCGTAGCCACCAAAGCGGTTGGTAAGTTTTTGGGATCGTTGTTGATGGCGTAGCCGAACAGGATCAACTGCATCAATGGCACGCCCAGCATCATCGCGAATGTGATCCGGTCACGGCGCATCTGGACGAATTCCTTGAGCAGGAGCGCGAAAAGCCGACCGATGGAAAACCGCCACCTCATTGCATGTTGTCCTGTGTGTTGCGCATGTAGTGGATGAACGCGTCCTCAAGGTTCGTATCGGCGAGCTCTACCGACGCGCCGGTTTCCTTGGCGACCCTGTTGACTGAAACGCCCAGCGCGGCGGCATCACGCCCAACCACATGGAGCGCGGTTCCAAAGGCGGTTACGTCCTCGACCCCTGGCAGGTCTTTCAGGGCAGCAACGAGCCCCTGTTCGTCTTTACCTTCGACCACATAGGTCGTCAGCTTGGCCTGATTGATGACATCATCAACCGTGCCACGAGCGACAAGTTTGCCGTAGGAAATGTAGTTGATCCGGTGGCAGCGCTCTGCCTCGTCCATGTAGTGGGTGGAAACCAGCACGGTAATGCCAGAGGCGGCAAGCGCATGGATTTCGTCCCAGAATTCACGCCGCGCTTTGGGGTCCACACCTGCCGTCGGCTCATCCAGCAGCAACAGCTGCGGTTTGTGCATGATACAGGCAGCCAGCGCGAGCCGTTGTTTCCATCCGCCCGAAAGCTTTCCCGCAAGCTGGTCACGCCGCGCAGTCAACCCAAGGTCCTCAAGCGTGTCATTGACGTATTTGCGCACAGGTTTCAGCCGGTAGAGGCCAGCCACAAACCGTAGATTTTCGGCAATGGTCAGGTCTTCGTAGAAGGAAAACCGTTGGGTCATATAGCCCGTTTTGCGCTTTATCGCCTCGCGTTCGGACAGATCATGGCCAAGCACCTTGCCCGAACCGCTATCTGCCGTCAGTAGCCCGCACATGACGCGGATCGTCGTCGTTTTGCCCGATCCGTTGGGCCCGAGGAAGCCTGCGATCTCTCCGGTTTCGACTGACATCGACACATTGTCGACGACGGTTCGGCCCCCGAAAGATTTGACCAGATTGTTGACCTCGATTGCGGGCATGGTCATTCGGCACCGGCCAAGGACGCATCAACGATCTGTCCCGGTTTTAGGTCTGTCGCGTCGGGGCGAGCTTCGATCAGGTAGACCAGCTTTTGCCGGTTTTCGAGGGAGTAGATCACCGGCGGTGTGAACTCTGGCGTTTGGGAAATATAGGTGACAGTGGCCGTCGCATCGCCACATCCGTCGCAAGAAATGTCCAACTGCGTGCCGATTTCGATTTCTGAAAGGTGGTTTTCCCCGACATAAAGACGGACGAACACCGCGCCATCAGGCAACATCGACAGGACCGGGGCTTGGGGGCCTGCGATCTCTCCGTTGTTGCGGAGGATTTCCTGCACAACCCCGTCGGAACTTGCGTAGAGTGTCCGTTGGTCAAGCTGCCATTCTGCTGCGCTCACCCCTGCTTCGGCCTGTGCGACAGTGGCTTCTGCCGCTGCAATCTGGCCCGAACGGGCGGGAAGACGAGCAACAGCGAGGTTCGCTTCGATCTCGACCACTTTGGCGTTTGCCACATCCAGTTGTGTCCGCGCCGTATCAAGCTGTGCCCTTGGGGCAGCGCCCCGTTCAACAAGGGCTGACAACCGATCAGCTTCTTTGCCGTATTCTTCGGCTTGGGCGCGGGCAGAGGCGAGGTTCGCTTCGATGACCGAAATTTCTTCGGCGCGGAGCCCTTCGCGCATGTTGTCCAACTGCGCCTGCGCCTGAGCGAGCGATGCCCGTGCTTGGGCCAACGCTATTTCACCGTCCTGACGTTCCAGCGAAACCAGAAGCTCCCCTTCAGCGACCCTATCCCCGCGACGGACCGGTAATTCTACGATCTGGGCAACCGCAACCGGCGCGACCAGAACGTATTCACCTTCGACATATCCAGTGGCTAGGGGAGGCTCTGGCAGGCAGGTTGATAAGAGGAGCG
>JBNKUW010000196.1:0-3817 GCA_050298835.1 Marivivens sp. | reverse complement strand
TGGACGTTTTCACAAAGGTTGCGCGCATGGGACACGGTTTCATGGATGCGCTCTGCCATCTGTTCCATGTCCAGATTGGGGATCGCACGGTGCTGCGGCGAAGTCCCGATAAAGGTGTGAATGCGGCCGGAGTTGGCGAATTTAACCGCCTCGGCGCAACGGTCGATATCTTTGAAGTTCGCGCGGGCCAGACCGCAGATGGTCGCGTTTTTCGACCGTTTGGCAATCTCGGAAACGGCGCGGAAATCGCCTTCGGAGGCGATCGGGAAACCGGCCTCGATGATGTCAACGCCCATATCGTCGAGCAGCTCTGCAATCTCGAGCTTTTCTTCGTGGGTCATGGTCGCGCCGGGGGATTGTTCGCCGTCGCGCAGTGTGGTGTCGAAAATCAACACGTGGTCTTGGGTCATAGGGTTTGCCTCCCTCAAATGCGGTCTTTGGTGGCCGGGGTCACGTTTGCGTCCCCGCTATTCGGTTCGCCCTTCGGCTCGATGAGGAGGACTTTGACCTCTTCCTCGGCGCGGGGGCGGTGGATCATTCCTTTGGGTACGATGACAAGTTCGCCGGGACCAACCGTCACAGGTTCGGCACCCTCGTACTCCATTGTCATTCGGCCTTCCAGCACGAGAAAGAAATCGTCCGTATCGTTGTGCTTGTGAAACGGAAATTCGCCTTTGAATTTGACGACCATGACGTCGTTTTCGTTGTAGTTCGCGATCACTTTCGGATCCCAGTGGGTGTCAAAAAGCGACAATTTCTGAGCGAGGTTGATGGCTTTCATCGGAATGTCCTTAGCTAGTGGGTGTTCGGCGCTGGTCCATGTCGAGCGGTCGCGCCGAAGGGCACGCTCAGGACAGGCTAAGGAGTAGTAGGGCGCACGGAGGCAGCGCACCGCGAATGCGGGCTGTCTGGTCGATATGGTCAACGTGCGTCATGGCGGGGACTATAACGATGATTTCAGCGAGGAAAAGAGCGTTTTTTTTCCTACGTTGAGTGAAGGGGCTATACCTCCTCACTCTACCATGTTGCGCTATCCGGCGGTAAATACAAAAAATTTAGTTTGCAGGTTCCGCAGGTTCGGTTGCCGTATCGCCCGCAGGCGTGTCGGTTGTGGTCTCTTCCCGAGAGACGTAAACATCATCCGCCCAGTCACCGCTTTCTACGGTGCCCGTTGCATAGGTCATTGTTCCTTCGCCCTGTCGGCGTCCTGAAACGAACATACCGTCGTAGCGGTCGCCGTTTGAATAGGTTGCCACGCCGAAGCCTTCGATTTCGCCGTTTTTCCATTCACCTTCATAGGTGAAGGATTCGTCAGTCTCCGTTTCCGGATTGTCGGGGATCGTGATTTTACCTTGGCCGTTTCGTTGGCCGGCTGCGAATTCACCTTCGTATGCCGATCCGTCTGCATAGGTTGCAATACCTCGACCGCTGCGTTGCCCGTTTTCCCAATTGCCGTCGTAGGTGTACCCATCCCCGTAACGCATGACCCCGTGGCCATGGTTTTTGGCGGCGCGAAACTCACCTTCGTAAACGAGCCCATTTGCATAGGTCGCGATGCCGGTGCCTTCGATGACGCCATCAACCCAACCGCCTTCGTAAGTGGAACCGTCGGGGTAGGTGATTTTGCCAGTGCCGTTCGGTAGATCGCTGGCAAAGCTCCCGACGTAGACCGAGCCGTCAGGGTAGGTCACCTGACCCTGACCCGACATGGCGCCATTGTCCCATCCACCGACATAGACATAGCCGTCGGTGCCGCGGAATGTTCCCTGTCCGTGGCGGCGATCTTCGTGGAAACTACCCTGATAGATATCGCCGTTAGCGTAGGTGACCGTACCGGTGCCTTCGCGGCGACCAGCGACCAGATCACCTTCGTAAATGTCCCCATTCGGCTGGACCAGACGTCCGGTGCCTTCAATTTGTCCTGCGACCCACGTCCCTTCGTAGGTGGTGCCGTCCGGCATTGTGAGCGTTCCGGTCCCATCACGATCATCGCGGGCAAGCTCTCCGGTGTATGTGGTGCCGTCGGGGTAGGTGATGACTCCAGAGCCGTCTTTGACGCCATTTACCCAAGTACCGTCATAGCTGTAGCCATTCGGGCCGCGCATAACGCCAGTTCCGTGGTGCATCGCATTGCGAAAACCACCTTCGTAGGTGACGCCATTGGCGTAATTCGCAATACCTATGCCGGTAATATTGCCCTCGGCCCAATCTCCTTCGTAGGTTCCGCCGTCTGCAAATGTGATTTTGCCGGTGCCGCTCGGTTTGCCCTCGGCAAACTCGCCTTCATAGACCGAACCATTCGGAAAACGTGCAATGCCCTGACCCTGAATGCGGCCTTCTACCCATTCTCCGGTGTACTCATACCCGTTGGGGAGCCGGTAGGTGCCTTGTCCATGCTGCTTGCCATCGACGAATTCACCTTCGTAGACGCCGCCGTCTTCGTACTGTTTGGTTTGGATGTCCTGTGCCATCGCGCCAAAGCCGATCAAGGCTAATGCTGCACTGCTCAATAGCGCCCGGTTCCGAGTCATCATGGTCTTCCCTGTTTCAGCAGAGGCGATGCTAATAGAGGCTCTGCGGGGTTACAACGGTTTACACCGTTTCGGCAAAAGCTGGCTTCAATCCGCTTTTCCTCTGCGTCGGTTCTGGTAAAGGTGACGTCAACTGACTGAGGGGCCCGCATGACCGATACGTTCCGCATCACTTTGGCACAATTGAACCCGTCTGTGGGGGATATCGAAGGAAACGCAGCAAAAGCACTCTCTGTCTGGCAGGAGGCAAAGGCCGCTGGATCCGACATGGTGGCGCTGCCTGAGATGTTTATCGCGGGTTACTCTACTCAAGACCTCGTGATGAAACCGGCCTTTCATCAGGCTTGTGTCGCGCGGATTGAAAAACTGGCTGAAGAATGCGCAGACGGCCCCATTCTGGCAATTGGCGGTCCTTATGCTGAAGGAGATCGTCTTTATAATGCCTACCACATCCTCAAGGGAGGCAAGGTCGCTGCGCGGCAGTTGAAGCATTTCCTGCCGAACTACAACGTCTTTGACGAAGTTCGTCAGTTCAATCGAGGCGCCATTCAGGGACCGTATGATGTTGGTCCGCTCCGGATTGGATCGCCAATCTGCGAAGATGCATGGTACCCTGATGTGGCCGAAGCGATGTGTGAAAGCGGTGGCGAAATGCTCGTCGTTCCGAATGGTTCACCTTACTACCGTGGAAAGTTCGACCGCCGGATGAGCCATATGGTTGCCCGCGTGATCGAGAACGAGGTGCCGATGGTCTATGTGAACACTGTCGGCGGGCAGGACGATCAGGCGTTTGATGGCGGGTCCTTCGTGATTAATCGTGGGGGCCAACTGGCGGTGCAATTGCCGTTGTTCGAAGAAGCTGTTGCTCACGTTGATTTCCAGCGGACTTCGGATGGCTGGGAAGCCACCGACGGGCCGAAGGCATCCTTTGGTGACGAGTGGGAGCAGGACTATCACGCGATGGTCACAACCCTGCGGGACTACATGAGTAAGACCGGCTTTAAGAAGGTTCTACTGGGCCTATCCGGCGGTATCGATTCCGCGCTGGTGGCGACGATTGCTGTGGATGCGCTGGGCGCTGAAAACGTTCGCTGCGTGATGCTACCCTCCGAATATACTTCGCAAGGGTCCCTGAGCGACGCCGAAGATATCGCGAACCGTCTGGGTGTCCACTATGACTATGTCCCGATAAAGCGCCGGTCGCAGGGAGTGGTAAGCCGCACCTTCCGGATCATCAGGTCCGAAACAGCCGCAGTCCACGTCCAGGCCTATCCATAACCCGTAAC
>JBNKUW010000195.1:0-3832 GCA_050298835.1 Marivivens sp. | reverse complement strand
TTCGGCCACGTCAATCGCCAGGTCCTCGAAGGCGGGTTCCAAGGCTCCGCTTTTCAGACTGTTTTCAACCAAACGCAGGTGAACGAGCGCAATGCCAAGCCCGTGTTCGGCGGCCTGAATAACCAAATCCGACGATCCAAAGCGCTGACCCATGCGCACATCCAGACCCGCGGGGCCATGTACACTGCGCCAACGTTCCCAGGATGTGTTCGGATCACGGTCATGCAACAGATTGTGCCCTCGCAATTCGCCCACTGAACCAGGCTTTGGATGACGTCTCCAGTATCGCGGGCTTGCAACGGGCACCAATTGATCGGACATCATTGGCGTTGCGATCTTGTCGTCCCATGGTCCTTCGCCCATCCGAATGGATAAGTCGCACCCCGTCGCTTCGGGCGAGCGCTGCCGTTGATCGACGAGCACCGACACCTTGACCCACGATGCTGTCGCCTCGAAATCTGCCAGTCGTGGCAAAAGCCAACGCGATGCAAAGGACGGAGTCGTGTCCACGAGTACAGAATTCGTCGCCCGCCGTTCCCGAAGACTTTCCGTCACTTGGTGCAAGTCGGACAGCGATTGCTGTGCTGTTTCACCCAATCGCCTGCCTTGTGCTGTGAAGGTCAGACCATAACCGCCCGCCGACCGGTCTATCAAATCCGTTTCAGCCCAAGCTTCAAGTTCCCGCAAGTGACGGCTGACCGAAGAATGACTGACCCCGAGCACACGCGCCGCCGAACGGATACCACCTTCGGAATAGATCAGCGCAAAAGCGCGGAGAGCATTTAGCGGTAAATCTCGCATGGTCTAATTATTAGACCGAATGGACAGAGCATTGCAACATCCCCAAGTGCGCCAATCTGCTAAGGTATCGGTGACTTAAGGAGAAAAGCCATGGGAATGCTCATAGAAGGACGCTGGACGCAGGATGAAGAAATCATAAGAAATGGCGCGTTTGTGCGCGAAGCGAGCACAATTTCAGAGCCGGTCACCCTAACGGCAGAGACGCCAACCAACCTCTCGCCAAGGTATTGGCTGATTGCATCGAAAAGCTGCCCATGGTCACATAGTGCGACCATTATCCGAGCAATACTCAGACTTGAAGCGCACGTCGGGCTCCATGTCGCGCATGGTGCACGCGTCGAAGGTTACGCGATCAATGGTGGTTCAAGCTGGCAAGTTCCCGGTACAGGCGTACAGATCGAACATCTGCACCAGCTTTACACAATCTCTGAACCGGCATTCACCGGCAGGTCGACAGTTCCCGTTCTTTGGGATGCCAAGACTGCCAGAATCCTCAGCAATGACTCGATATCCATCCTTCATGCGTTGAACGGTCTCGGGAGGACCTGCGGAAGCGGCCGACCCGACCTTGCACCCGCTGATCTTCGTGCGGATATTGAGGCCATGAATGACTGGCTCTTTACGGGTTTGAATAATGCAGTCTATCGCGCCGGATTTGCGGAAAATCAGTGTGCCTACGACGATGCCGTGAGCACTGTATTTGAGACGCTCGATGAACTGGAGGATCGTCTCTCGCACCGCAGATACTTGCTGGGTGACACAATCACTTTGGCCGACTGGCGTTTGTTTGCCACGCTGGTTCGGTTTGACTCAGTCTATGCAGTTTTGCACCGGTGTTGTCGCAAACGGCTGGTGGATTATCCGGCGCTCTGGTCCTACGCGCGAGATCTGTTTTCTTGGCCTGGCGTCCAGGAAACCGTAGATTTCGCAGAAATCCTGCGCGGCAGTTATTTGAACGACACCTCTAACAATCCGCATGGGATCATCCCCGAACCGCCTGCGGCTGACTGGCAAGCACCACATGACCGCGATCAGATCGGGGCAGCTTAGGGCATTCAACACGTCCGAGCCTTCACGGGTGGCGGTTCAAATGATGTCTCAACCCGATGCCATACTTGGCGTTTTCAGCGTTGCCTTCGTGGCAACGATAACGCCAGCGCCCGACGTATGGTTCTGCCCGCAACACCATCAGAAAAGTGCTAGGCAGGGTGGGGCGGTTCCTGCCACAAGTGTAACGAAGCGGCGATAATGCAACAGCCCTCTGCTGGAAAACCTCTGCCGTGGTTTTCGCGAAAGGAGACCGGCTCAAATGAGCCGACCCCCTAATCTCGACGACAATAGGAGTCGCGCTTAAAGTAGCGCTTACCCCGCTCGGTAGCATTTAGTTTGCGGCTGCGCGGGCAGCTTCGAGCCAGCTGTCATACGTCTCTTGGTTACCGTAAATCCATGCTTGAACATGCATGTCGATGTCCTCGGAACTGTTACCACCAAACGCCATGAGGCTATTTTGAGCAGAGATATCGTTGACGTCGATGCGGGCAACTTCGAACAGTTTTGCCACCACTGGGTTGGATGCGAGGAAGAAGTCCGTTGCCAGAATGAACTGGCTGTCGATGGCGAATCCTAGGTTTTTGCCGTTGTATTCGGTGTCCGCTTCAACTCCATCGGAAAGCGATGTGTAGGGAACGCTCAGCCACTCAACGTTTTCACCCGGAACCAGGACGCCGGAAACCCAGTAAGGCGTCCAAGTGTAATAGATGACGGGATCGCCGTTTTGTTGGCGTGCGATCGTGTCCTCCATAATCGCGTTGTAGGCTCCCTGATTGTGGGTGACGGTATCGCGGAGACCGTATTCTGTCAGGTGATGCTCGATTACACGTTCGCAACCCCAACCGGTGGCGCAACCGGCGAGGTCGGCCTTGCCGTCGCCGTCGGCATCAAAACGCGCTGCAATTGCAGGATCCGCGAGATCACCAAGGTTTGTCACGCCGGCGTCGTAAGATGCCTTATCGACAAGGTAGCCCTGAAGCATTCCGTCGACCAAAGGTCCCGAGCGTTCAAGCATTGCGTCGCCACCAGCTTCCTCAAAGAATGCGGCTTGCAGATTCCCCCAGTGAATCGGGTAAAAGTCCGCCTCGCCCGAGCCAAGAGCAAGGTGGGCATCGTGAATGTCGGCTTCCAGAGGTTCTGCGACAGTATAGCCGAGATCTTCAAGAGCGCTGAAAATGACACGGCTTTGGAAGTATTCCTCGGCGATTAAGCCGACTACGGGGCGAACAGTTACGCCTTTACCCGGTAGGTCTTCGGCCCAAGCGGCACCAGAAAGAAAGGTGGTGGTAGCAAGAGCTACAACGAGGTTGGTTCTGAACATTTGGTGTTTCCTTCAGTTGTCATTGTCGAATGGCAGGATTGGCGCAGCCCATTCAGGGCCACTCCAGATTTTCATTTGTGAATGGTGTGAACGTTCATTCTGATCGGGCCGCCTTGGCTCCGATGACGGTGGCCGTGCTCGCAGCCTGACTGGCCTGTACCTTGAGAAATCAGGTTAGGTATGACGGCGAGGTTCGCAATGCCAAGACCACCCACGATGGCTTTTCCGGCATCAAGACGCCCCATTGACTGGAGCACTTCGTTCCCAAGACCTTTGAGCGAAATCATCAATGAAATAACCACCATCGGCAGAAACAGCATCATCGATTTGTTGACTAAGGCGAGGATCGTGGGCGCGGCAAACGGAAGCTTGATGATGAAGCACGCGATTGCAGTTGAAACGACGATTGCCAAGGCGGTGATGCGCGGTCCAGAGGCAATCAGGTTCAACTTCGAAGCGTTCATTAGGGAATTCCAGTTCACTATGCACAACCGCCGAACACGTAAGTTTTCGGCTACATCGGAACGAAGCTATCAAAGATCGCCTTTAACGAGTTTGTGGTATTGGTATGGAATCGGATGAATTCAGGTGAATCCCAATCCGATAGATCAAGTTACTCGCTCAAAAGGATAAAGGGGCACCTTGAATAGCCTCTGGGTT
>JBNKUW010000194.1:0-3837 GCA_050298835.1 Marivivens sp. | reverse complement strand
GATGAACAAAGGTGAAGTGGTCGGCGCACATCACATTGATGAAGTCTCCAAAGACGACGTTTTGAGCCTGATCATCAAAGGCGAACTCCCCGCCGACTGGTCGGCTCGCAATCTGGTGTCCCAAGAATGAAGGAGTCGACTGTGCAAGAGATGGCGTGCGGTGTGAGCATTAAACCCGGGTCTTTCCAGGTCGAGATGCGTGATTTGCCGCAAGACGCTCCGGAAGGCTGGGTGCTGGTTGATGTATCGACGATCGGTATCTGCGGAACCGATTATCACATCTACGAAGGGAAGCATCCGTTCCTCGAATATCCTCGGGTGATCGGGCACGAACTTTCTGGCCATATTGCCTCTGGTCCCGATGCAGGGAAACTGGTGGTGGTGAACCCCTATCTTTCCTGCGGAACCTGCCGTGCCTGTAAACGGGGTAAGCCGAATTGCTGTGCGCGGATCGAAGTTCTGGGCGTGCATCGTGACGGTGGAATGTGTTCCCGCATTGCGGTGCCCGAAGCCAATCTTTATCCGGCAGAGGGTCTGACGCCTCAACAGGCGGCTATGGTTGAATTCCTCGCGATTGGTGCACATGCGGTCACGCGGTCCGGTGTTCAGAAAGGCGATATCGCACTGGTCACTGGTGCCGGTCCCATCGGCCTTGGCGCCGCTGTGTTCGCACGACTGGCGGGGGCGGAGGTGCACCTCTTGGACGTCAGTGAAAAGCGGCTTCAACTGGCAAAGAACCTGTGCGGGTTTGAAAACCTTCACCAGCCCGGTGACGATATTCTAAGCGGCGAACTCGCCGAAGGGTTTGATGTTGTATTTGATGCGACGGGCAATTCCAAAGCGATCGAAGCCGGTTTCCCGCTGCTTGCCCACGGAGGCAGCACGATCCTGATTAGTGTGGTCAAGGATGACATCACATTCCAAGACTCCGAATTTCACAAACGCGAAGCGCGGATCGTCGGGTCGCGTAACGCACTGAAGTCCGATTTCGACAAGGTGATGGAGGCCATGCGAAATGGACACATTCCGACCGAGGCCTTTGCTTCGGAAACCATTCCACTGTCTGACCTGCCAAACCGCTTTCCCTCGCTCGTCGAGAACAGGGAGGAAATCGTTAAAATCCTTGTCACTCCATGAGGCGCAATAGAATGCCAAATACAATGACCGCTCTGATGCTTCACAGTGGAGACAACATACTGGTTGCTCTTAGACCCATTGCAGCCGGAACCCGCCTGCAGGGAGTTGTGGTAGCGCGCGAAGCTATCCCTGCGGGGCACAAGGTTGCGATCGATGCCATTCCCTGCGGATCGCCCGTGATGAAATACGGGCAGATCATTGGTGATGCGACCGTCGATATATCTGCCGGAGACCATGTCCATTCGCACAACCTCGGGATGGGGGACTACAAACAGGATCACGGCTTTGGCAGCGCAGCGTCACCGTTGCTGCCGGCCGAGTCTCCTGCCACTTTTCAGGGGTTTCATCGACCCTCCGGTCGGGTAGGAACCCGAAATTACATCGGAATTCTAACATCGGTGAATTGCTCTGGTTCCGTGGCCCGCTTCATCGCCGAGGAAGTCGAGCGTCAGGGTTGGCTGAACGATTTTCCGAATGTCGATGGGATTGTACCGATCGTACATGGAACAGGTTGCGGAATGTCAGGGAAGGGTGCCGGCTACGACACGCTGTTCCGGACACTCGCGGGTTACGGCCATAGTGCGAACTTTGGAGCGATCCTGATGGTCGGGCTCGGCTGTGAGGTGATGCAGATTTCGGACCTCATCGACCGCAAGGTTCTCAAAGACAGCGCGCGGTTCCGCTATATGACGATCCAGCAGACGGGGGGCACGCGCGCAACCATCGACAAAGGGGTCTCTGTCCTGCGCGAGCTCGCGGTTGAGGCGAACAAGGCTCAGCGGGAGGAGGCGTCCGCCTCGCATCTTGTTATGGGTATGCAATGCGGCGGGTCGGACGGCTATTCCGGTATCACAGCAAATCCGGCGCTTGGCGTTGCATCCGATCTATTGGTCCGTCACGGCGGCGTTTCAATCCTGTCGGAAACCTCCGAGATTTACGGGGCCGAGCATTTGCTGACGCGCCGTGCCGTGGACGAGCCAACGGGACGCAAGCTCGTTGATCTGATAGACTGGTGGGAGGACTATACAGCACGGAACTTTGGGGAGATGGACAATAATCCGTCACCCGGGAACAAACGCGGCGGGCTGACCACCATTCTGGAGAAGAGCCTCGGCGCGGTGGCCAAAGGCGGAACTGCACCACTCACGGGCGTTTATAAATATGCAGAGCCGATCGCCACTTCGGGTTTCGTTTTCATGGATAGTCCCGGATACGATCCTTGTTCGGTCACGGGTCAGGTGGCTTCCGGTGCTAACCTCATTGCCTTTACAACGGGACGGGGGAGCGTTTCGGGATATCGGCCTGTTCCATCCATTAAAATCGCATCGAACTCCGATCTGTGGAACCGAATGGAGCCTGACATGGATGTTAACTGCGGCGATGTACTCGAAGGTGTGAATCTGGAGGACAAAGGACAGGAGATATTTGATCTCATGTTGCGTGTTGCTTCGGGCGAACAGACAAAGAGTGAAGCGCAAGGTTTTGGCGCTGTGGAGTTCGTTCCATGGCAAATCGGTGCGGTAATGTAGGCTTTGCTTGCGCAAGAGAGGATTATGAAGATGACGAATACCGATTTGACCGGACAAACCGTGGTCGTAACTGCCGCTGCCCAAGGGATCGGGCGGGCGAGTGCGCTGGCGTTTGTCGCGGCGGGCGCGCGGGTTATTGCAACCGACATCAACGAGGCAGCGCTGACCGGACTCGATGGTTGCGAAACGGTCCGTCTTGACGTGCTCGATGGGAAGGCGGTTGCGGAATTTTGCGCTGATACCGGACCGGTGGATGTGCTCTTTAACTGTGCGGGTGTCGTACACAACGGTACAGTCCTTGAAGCAAGTGAGGGCGATCTGGATTTCGCGTATGACCTGAATGTCAAAGCGATGGTGCGAATGATCCAAGGTATTTTGCCAACTATGCTGGACCGTGGCGCGGGCTGTATTATCAATATGTCGTCGGTCGCATCGTCGGTGAAGGGTGTTCCAAATCGCTTTGCCTATTCGACCACTAAGGCCGCTGTCATCGGTCTAACCAAATCTGTCGCTGCCGATTATGTGGGGCAGGGGATCCGCTGCAATGCAATCTGTCCAGGTACGGTGCAGTCGCCCTCTCTCGATGAACGGCTGTCGGCAACCGGGGATTACGAGGCCGCCCGTGCGGCTTTTGTGGCCCGTCAACCGATGGGACGCATTGCCGATGCCGAGGAAATCGCAGAGCTTGCTGTCTATCTGGCAGGCGCAACTTATACGACCGGTCAGGCTGTCTGCATCGATGGCGGCTGGTCGCTCTGATACGAAAAGGAAAGCAACGTGAAACTACTGCGCTATGGCGACGCCGGAGCCGAGAAGCCCGGTCTTTGGTACAAGGATACTCTTCGCGATCTGTCCGGTGTTGTCCCCGATCTGGCGGGCGAGATGCTATATCCCGAAGGTCTTTCCAGAATTGCGGACATTGATCCGGAAACCCTGCCGGTCGTAGAGGGCAATCCGCGTCTTGGTCCGCCCATTTCCGGCACGGGCAAGTTCATTTGCATCGGGCTCAACTATGCTGACCATGCTGCTGAAAGCGGTATGGATGTCCCGCCTGAGCCGGTCATTTTCATGAAGGCATCAAGCGCGATTTGCGGTCCGAATGACCCGATTGTTATTCCTCGTGGATCGGAAAAAACCGACTGGGAGGTCGAGCTCGCCGTCGTGATTGGCA
>JBNKUW010000193.1:0-3840 GCA_050298835.1 Marivivens sp. | reverse complement strand
GGACCGGCATGGTATCCGGCGCTGGCGCGATCTTCTGATACCCAAATGTGGCCGTATTCAGAGCCTGTCCAGCCACGCATGCGGCCATCGTGGGCGAGGCCGATGTCGATCACGCTACCCTCTGATCCGGTCGGGAACACATATGAAACCTCAATGCGTTCTATGTCCGTGCCGACCTCGACAGGAATTTCGATAAAGGATTTATCTCCGCCCGGAAAATCTGTGATGCGGTAGGTGAAATGGTTCATATGCTAAGCCTTGCTGCGCAACAGCAGCGTTTTGATTTCAAAGGGTTGGAAGGCGAGTGTGACCTTGTGCTCTTGTAGCTCAAGGATCTGTTCCGTCTGTTCGAGCATGTTTGCGATCTCAGCGGAGATAACTTCCGGTGCTAGGGTGATTTGCGTGCTGTTCCGCGTTCCGTTTCGTTCCCAAAGGCGGAGAACAATGGCGTCACTGTCTTCTGCTCTTTTTACCGCTTCGACCGCTATGGCGGGATTGTCCGGGCTCGCAACGCTTTGGAGGGAGGGAGATCCCGATCCTTTGCCGGGCAGCGCGCAAAGCGGATGATTGAACGCTTCGGCTACCGGAGAAACTTCCGAAATGTCGCCATGCAGGAACAGCCCGTAGCGAAGATGGTGTTCGCCAATGTCTGCCCCGTCCCACGGCCACGTCGGCGCGCGCAGAATAGTGAGCCGCAGCGTGTTGCCTTTGGCGTCATACCCGTATTTGCAGTCGTTCAGCAGGGCGACGCCGAAATCTTTTTCGGAAATGTCGACCCATCGATGCATCGGGCATTCAAAACGGGCTTCGTCCCAGCTTGTGTTTGCGTGGCTGGGACGGGCGGTGTGTCCGAACTGGATTTCTGCGGTTGATGCAGTGGACTGAAGGTCGAGCGGGAAGGCCGCTTTGACCAGAGTGTTTTGTTCGCGCCAATCAATAAAGGTGTCAAATTCCAGCAACTTGGCGTCTGCTGCGAGCGAAACCACCTGAACGAAACGCGACGTTTCGTACTGCCATTCAAACCGTATTGCCGCGCGATAGGGGCCGGTTTCGACCACTTCGGCGCTGACGAGATTGTCAATCTCCCAGAATTGGTCTTCGAACGTGGTGTCGATATCCCAAGCATCAAACTGTTCTGGGATGTCGCGGAAGGCCTGCATCCTGTTGGCAGGGCCCGACAGGGCTTCGCGGTTTCTGATCTTGTCAAAGAACGAAGTTAGTCGACCAGTGGCGTCAAACGTGGCACGCAGAAATGTGTTTTCCAATTTTGTCGGGGTGGCGACCAATCCGCCGTTGCCGGCAGCTTGGGGGGCGTCTGACTTCGCAAATCTTGCAGCGCCCAAGGCTGGAATGCCTTTGACAGGTGTGCCCCACAGTACGCGACCATCAGCGCGGTGAACGGGCTGCGCAGATTGGCCACCAACAGAAATCGCAGAGTCCGAGGCAATTTGGACAATGCCGCTGCGTTCATGGCCGAGTGGGTTCGGAATCAAAACCTCTCCCTCTTTGGCGAGGGTGGCCGAAAGTTCGGTTTTTAGCTCCTTAGATTCAGCAAAGAACGCTTTGAATTCTTGATCGCTATCATCATAGACCAGCCCGATTGACGAACCGGGAAGGATGTCGTGGAATTGGTTCAGCAGAACAACATCCCAAAGCCGGTCGATCTGTTCTTTCGGGTAAGAGAAGCCGGAGCGGAGCGCCGCAAGGCTTGCAAGGGCTTCGATCTCACGCAGCTCCGCTTCGGCTCGTCGGTTGTTGCGCTTGACCTTGGCGACTGATGTGAATGTCCCTCGATGGGATTCCAGATACAGCTCACCCACCCATGCGGGGTACTTCTCGGGCGCATTGTTCATCCGGGCCACAAGCCGGTCAAAGTATGGGCCCATATGACCGTGTTCGATGCGGGGGCATCCGGGGATGCCACGCTCCATCCGGCGAATATGTTCAAGCATCTCGCGCGTTGGTCCACCGCCACCATCACCGTGCCCGTAAACAAGGAACAGTTCGTCATTCGTGCCCTTTTGGGCATAGCGCTTCCACGTTCCCATAACGTGGGTTGCTTTCAAATCGGGGCAATAGGTCGTGCCGATGCTTGTGCTTTCCATCGGTTGAGTGGTCAGGAAATAAGTCGGAACCCGTGACCCGTCGATCCCTTCCCACCAGAAGGTTTCGTTGGGGATGCGGTTGGTGTCGTTCCACGACATTTTATGAGTGACAAAGACCTCAAGGCCGCAAAGTTTCATGATTTGCGGAAGGGCGGCAGAGTACCCGAACGTATCCGGTAGCCAGACGATTTTCGGGCGGACGCCGAATTGTGCTTCGTGGTAACGGATGCCGCGTAGAATATGGCGGACGAGGGACTCCCCGTTTGTCATATTCGCATCCGGTTCGAGCCAGAGAGCTCCTTCGATTTCGAACTGACCGCGGTCCTGCGCGTCCTTCAATCCGTCAAACAGCGCGGGGTAATCCTGTGACAATGTATCGAGTAGATACCCCTGATTGTACATGAACTTATAGTCAGGATATTCGTGCATCAGTGTCAGCGCGGTCGCCATTGAACGCGCCATTTTTTGACGTGTTTCACGAACCCGCCAGAGCCACGCGACGTCGATATGTGTGTGACCCGTGACCGTAATCTTCGGCGTCGCCTCAGTATCCGTTGTTTCGTAAATCCGGTTTGCAATTGTACGGGCGCGGCCGATGCTGTCTGCAAAACGCGCTGGATTTCCGTTACGCAAGTCTAGCGTGTTAAGAGCCTCATAAACCGTCGTCAGGATCAGATCGCGACGGTGATCGGTTTCAGGAAGGTGCCTAGCAACATCAAGCGGCGTCTTGAGATCGAAATAGAGAGCTTCAGCTTCAGCATCATGCGTCAACAACCAGCAAGCGAAACCGGCCTGCCTGCGATTTTCAATCGTGCCTGCTTCAATCAGGATTTCGTAGGATGTGCCTGCAACCGCATTGTCTGTCAGCAGGATTTCGCGGTGATTGAAATCCGCCCCTTGGACGATTTCACCGTTTACACGAACGAGGCACTGCGGATCAGACCGGCCCATCACGCGGCCGAATTCCGCTTCGATCCAGAGGTAAAGACGCTGACCGTGGTGCTCTGCCGGAACTTCTGCCTTTCCAACGAACCAGAAATAGCTCTGTGGCTCGCCCCAAATCGTATCAGGCGAGAGTGGCTGCCAATTGTCATGTGGCCCACTGACCATTTGGTCACGCAATTCAGGGGGGGATTGTGTCCAGCGCAGGGGGATGTCAGCGGTGGCTCGCTGAAAGCAGCGATCCCGTAGCGCGCTGAGCAAGCGCTCTAGCTTTGGTAAGCTCGGCATTTTTCCTCCTCAAAGCCGACTGAAAGAGAGATGAAAAATATTTCATCGTTCTGAGTCGTTCTGGGGATGCTATCTTTCGGAGTTGCGGCAATCAAGCTGTTGAATGAGCGAAAAATAGCATCTAGAGGTTTGGGAGGTGATATGGTCAGCCCTTAAATGGAGTGAAAAAAATTGCATATCCACACAGAAGAGCCCCTAGCTAAACAAATAAATATTGCGGCGACCGGAGCCGACGAAAGCGTGATTATTCAGGCAGCCATTGATGAGGCGGTGAATGGTCCGGTGAAGGTGGTTTTGCAGCCTGGTCATCACACTTGTGGAGGGGTGCGTTTGCGGTCGGATGTGACGCTGCATCTGGAACAAGGGGCCGAACTTCACTTTATTCCCGACTATTCGGCCTACGAAAACACTACCGTTAACGTCGTGGCAGAAGACAGTGATCGGGCAATGCTGATCGCGGAAGGGGCAGAGAGAATTGCCCTAACCGGTGCAGGTCGCATCGTTT
>JBNKUW010000192.1:0-3880 GCA_050298835.1 Marivivens sp. | reverse complement strand
GGACGCGAAACGGTTGCTGGCCTATAGCTCGATCAGTCAGATGGGTTATGCGGTTTTTGGCCTCGCGTTGATGAACCACCTTGGTTGGCTAATGGCAACGATGTTCGTGATTAACCACTACGTCTACAAATCGCTTCTCTTCCTTGCGGTCGGTGGTGTCGCCAAACGTACGGGGACAAAGCTCATGTATAAAATGGGTGGGCTGATCACGTTGATGCCGTTTTCATTCTTCTCGGTTATGATCGGGATCATAGCGATGTCGGGCGTCCCGCCGCTGTCCGGTTTCGGCGGTCGATGGATTTTTTACAACGCGATTATGACGGCTGACCTGCGGTTGCCGCTGGTGTTGATTTTCCTCTCCGGACCGATAGGTTTCCTTTATCTGTTCCGGTTGATCCACACGATCTTCCTTGGGCAACTCAAGGATCAAAACCGCAAGATCAAAGAAGCGCCGTTCTGGATCGTGCTTCCGCAGATGATCCTCGTTGGCTTCCTATTGGCTTTTGCCGGTCTGCCGGGATTGGTTCTACGTCGTGTTGATACCTACATCTCAACCCTTTTCGGTACAGAAGACCTGTCGTGGTCCGGAACCACCATTTACAGCCAGTTCGGGCACTGGAACCCGATGGGTATCATGATGGTGATTGGCGGTATCTTTATGGCGATCCTGCTCTTGCTGATCTGGATGAATCACAACGCCCAGAAGGTCAAACAATTCAACATTGTGTTTGCTGCTGAACGACCATACCGGCCCGAAACAACGCACTTTGCGTGGAACTTCTTTGCGCCGTACCGCAAGGCTTTGGGCTTCTTCGAAACACCGGTTGTGACGACGTTCTGGGGGGCGATCACAGGTTCCCTGCACGATGTGGCAGAGCTTGGTCGGCGTTTCTATTCAGGTAACGGACAGGTCTACGCCATCCAGATGCTGGTCTTTATCGTCGCCGTCTACCTCATGGCCATGGGAGGCGCATCATGAGCTTTGAATGGAAACAGGTCGGTTATTCGCTGCTGACACTTTTTATCGTTCTTAACTACGGTCTGATCATGACAGCCTTTGTCCGTAAAGCTGCCGCGCGGGTAAGCGGGCGGAGAGGCATTCCCATTTGGCAGAACTACATCGACCTCGCGAAAAACATCGCGCTCCGATCGAAAATCACCCATGGGGTTATGTTCTACCTTGGACCGGTGTTCCGTCTGACGGGTGGGATCGGCCTACTTCTGTTTGTTCCGACAATCTACGGGTCGGAACTTCACCAGAATTTCTCCTTTGCCGGTGACCTTATTCTGGCGCTCTACTTTGTTTTCTTCGGAACGCTCGGTATGGCGCTGGGCGCGGCAGAGAGCGGGCATCCCTATTCAGCAATCGGTATCACCCGTGGCCTCAGCCTCGTGACGGCAGCCGAACTGCCGCTCGGCCTTGCTGTGTTTTCCATCGCGGTGCAGTACCAGACGCTAAACGTTTCCGACATTGTCGCAGCACAGCAGGGCGGCCTGTTCAATTGGACGCTGTTCACCAATCCGATTGCGACGTTTGCCGCCATGTTCGCCTTTGTCGGCTCTATGATGCGGTCGCCGTTTGACGTCGTGATCGCACCGCAGGAAATCCCGATTGGCCCGCCGACCGAATTCCATTCGGCCTACCTCGCCCTGATGCAAACCAACCGGAACCTGTTTCCGGTCGCCAAAACGGTCATCTACATGAACCTGTTCTTTGGTGGAGCGACCAACTGGCTCGAATTCGGGATCAAGGTTCTGGTGCTTTACATGCTTACCGCTGTGATCGGCACCGTGTTCCCGCGTTTCCGCGTCGAACAAGCGATCCAGTTCTTCCTCAAATGGGGCCTGCCTGTTGGCATCCTCGCAATCGTGATGGTGTGACCCATGAAAGATATCAAAGAGTTTGATCCGACCTTTCAAAAGGATACCGAAACGGAATTCCCCCTGCGCGAGGAAATGCGCCCCCGCACCGTCACCACACCCGACGGACAGGAAATCCAAATCGACCCGATGCAGGACTATTTCTGCCAAGAGCCGCCCAAGGTCCACAAGGAGAATTACTTCAAAATCGTGGAGGATTTCTACAATTGGGCCCGCTCGCAGAGCCTGTGGATTTTGGGGTTCGGTACCGGTTGTGGTGCTATCGAAATGCGCCCTCTGATGACGCCTCGTTTCGATGCCTACCGCTATGGCATCCAATGGCGCCCAACCCCGCGTCAGTCGAACCTGCTGATGATCTCGGGCTATCTGTCCACGAAAACGCTCAAACGCGCGATCCGGTCATACGAACAGATGCAGGGGCCGAAATACGTGGTGGGGCTGGGGTCCTGCACGATCAACGGCGGCATGTATTGGGACAGCTACAACACCGTCAACCGGCTCGACGAATACCTCCCCGTCGATCTCTACATCGCGGGCTGTATGCCGCGTCCCGAGGCGCTGCTCGCCGGATTCATGGAACTCAAACAGATCATCCGCGCGGGCAAAGGCGAGGGTGCCAACAAATACGCCGAAAATTTTGAATGGTACAAAGCCAACCAGAAGTCGGTGATCAAGGATTGGGATATGCCCGATTATAACTGGTGATGCCGATGCGTGATTTATACAAAAACCTGACCGCCCGTTTCGCCGTTGGCCCGCTAGAGCCGCGCCGTGACAACCACGCCTATATCACCATCGCACCCGAGCTTTTGCGTCCGGTGCTGACCTATCTGCGTGATGTCGAAGGGTTCACTCACCTGATCCTCCTGACCGCCGTCGACTGGTTGGAAGAGGAACAGTTCCAACTGACCTACCTGCTGAATAACCGTGCGCGGAACCTCGACCTTGGTCTGCGGGTCATGCTGCCGCGGGACAACGCCGTGGGCGAAACCATCCACGACCTCTGGCCGACCGCCGCGACCTATCAGCGCGAACTGCGGGAGATGTTCGGGATCGGCTTCCCCGGTAGCCCGCGCGTGGACGAAGAATTCATCCTCGAAGGCTGGACCGACATTCCACCCTATCGCCGCGATTTCGACACGTTGGCCTATAGCCAGCAAACCTTCGTCGAACGGGGTGGCCGCGAAACGCATGATCCCCGCACGCACATGAAACAGAAACTCTATCCGGAGGCTGACTGATATGCTGTCATTCAAACCTGATCGCAGCCAGTATCCGGACGTTGGACCGGACGGAAAGCTCGAGGTCGATCTCGAAACGGGGAAATACCTCAAACTCTGGCACGGCCCGAACCACCCCGGCATCACCGGTAACATGTCCATCGAACTCACCCTTTGCGGGGACGAAGTGGTCGAGGGATACACCCACGTTGGTTACCTCCACCGCGGGTTCGAAAAACTGATGGAGCGGCGCAGTTTCATTCAGGTGTTCCCGATCCTTTGTCGCGTCTGCGTGCCGGAGCCGGATTTCAACGAATACTGCTACGCCGCTGCGATCGAGGAACTCGCCGGTCTGGACGTGCCGGAAAAGGCGAATTGGATACGGACGCTCATCCTCGAAATGGGCCGGTTCAATTCCTACATGATGGCGCTGGGCGGCGTTGGCGGGTCGATGGGGCAGGGGCTCATCGGGCAATGGCTGACCTATGTCCGTGACCTGATGCTCGACCGGTTCGAGGAGCTGACCGGCGCCCGCATCTATCACATGTTCATCATGCCCGGTGGCGTTCGCGGCGACCTCCCCGACGGGTTCGCGGATCGGATGGAGGAAACGCTCCAAATCGCTGAACGCTATCTTCGGGATGTCGATAGTGTCCTGTTCCACAACGCGGTGTTTAAGAAACGGGCCAAGGGCGTGGGCTACATCGACCCCGCCTTGTTCGAACCCTACGGTGTCACGGGTCCTAATGCCCGCGCCGGTGGTGTGGCCAAAGACCTGC
>JBNKUW010000191.1:0-3889 GCA_050298835.1 Marivivens sp. | reverse complement strand
CAACGACACGGCATCGCTCGGCTTCGGCTCGGTCGTTGATAGTCTGATCCTTGGCGAAGGCGCTGACGTACTGGCGATGGACGGTGTCTACACCGAAGCAACTGTAGAAGACTTCAACACGTCCGAAGACGTTCTGGCGCTGGATCTTGGCATGTCGTTCCTCAATGGCGACGATGCAATGGATTACGTCAACTTCAACGAAACGGATAATGGCATCGTCATGACCGTGACCGATCCCTACGGCAGCGAGATTTACGCGACTGTGACGCTCAACGGCCTGACCATGGACGACGTCGCGAACATTGAAATCGTGTTCGGCTAAGCGCGCACAAAGGACCGGATACAAAAAGGGCGGGGAAATCCCCGCCCTTTGTTTGTCTTACGCTGCCTGTTCGGCTGCAAAGCGGGCGTAGAACGCTTGGTTCTTATCGCTCATCTCGCGCAACAGCGGCGGGCAGGTGAACCGTGCACCAAAGGCTTCGGTCAATTGATCGCACCGCTCGGCGGCATAGGGCGCGCCGATGATGTCGAGCCAAGAGAACGGGCCACCGGACCACGGCGCGAAGCCCCAACCAAGGATCGCACCAACGTCGCCTTCGCGGATGTCTTCCAGTACACCTTCTTCGAGCGCACGTACCGCTTCGAGGACTTGGGCGAACAGTAGACGATGCTGCACGGTGATCAGATCGGGCTGTTCATCTGCGACAGGGTATTGCGCAGCGAGACCTTCCCAAAGGCCCTGACGTTTGCCTTTTTCGTCATAGGTATAGAAACCAGCAGCAGCTTTGCGGCCCATACGTCCTTGATCGGCCATCCAGAATACGACCTCATCAACCGCGTCATCCGGATAGGCGTCGCCCATTGCGGCTTTGGTCGCTTTGGCGATCTTTACGCCCAGATCGATCGAGGTTTCGTCAACCAGTTGCAGCGGACCCAGCGGCATACCGACGAGTTTCGCAGCATTTTCGATCAGAGCGGGCTCAACCCCCTCTTTGACCATGCGGATACCTTCGTTGATGTAAGGGATGATGCAGCGGTTCGCATAGAAGAACCGCGCGTCATTCACCACAATCGGGGTTTTGCGGATCTGGCGCACATAGTCGAGCGCCTTGGCCACAGCGCGATCACCGGTTTCCTTACCCTTGATGATCTCAACCAGCATCATCTTATCAACCGGTGAGAAGAAGTGGATGCCGATGAACTGCTCGGGGCGTTTAGATGCCTTGGCCAACATGGTGATCGGAAGGGTCGAAGTGTTGGTCGCAAAGATGCAGTCTTCGCCAACAATGGCTTCGATCTTGGCGGTGACTTCCGCTTTGACCGAGGGATCTTCGAACACGGCTTCGACAATCAGATCAACATCGGCGAGCGCGTTGTAATCGGTCGTCGCGTTGATCAGGCCGAGCACTTGCTCTTTCTTCTCGGGTGTCGCCTTTTTGCGCGAAATGCCTTTGTCCATGTATTTGGCGGTATAGTCCTTACCGCGATCCGCCGCTTCTTGGGTGGAGTCGATCAGGGTGACCTGAATACCGGCAAGGGCAGAGACCAGCGCGATGCCTGCGCCCATCATGCCTGCGCCGATGACGCCGACCTTCTTGACCTTTTGGTCATCAACAGCGGGACGGTTCGCACCTTTTTCCAGCGCTTCTTTGTTGATGAAGAGGCTGCGGATCATGGCCGAGGACGACGGGTTCATCAGGATATTGGTGAACCAGCGAGCTTCGATTTTCAGCGCGGTATCAAACGGAACCATCGCGCCTTCGTACACGGCAGAAAGCATAGCCTTGGCTGCAGGATAGACACCTTGGGTGTTGCCGTTGACCATAGCAGATGCGCCCACAAAGGTCATGAAACCAGCGGGATGATACGGTGCTCCGCCGGGCATCTTGTAACCTTTCTGATCCCATGGTTTCACCAGATCAGCGTCGGTTGCGTTCAGTACCCATGTCTTAGCAGACGAAAGCAATTCATCGGCAGGCACGACTTCGTCAATCACACCAGCAGACTTCGCCTTGGCCGGAGAATTCAGTTTACCTTCGAGCAGGAGCGGAGATGCCGCCATCGCACCGAGTTTGCGCGACAAACGGGTTGTGCCACCGGCGCCCGGGAAGATGCCGACCATGATCTCCGGCAGACCGATTTTGGCTTTGTCGTTGTCAGCAGCAAAAATCCGGTGAGTTGCCAGCGGCAGTTCAAGGCCGATACCCAGCGCTGTGCCGGGGAGGGCAGCAGCAATCGGTTTGCCGCCTTTGTTGGTTTTGGCGTCCATGCCAGCGCGTTCGATTTTACGCAACACGCCGTGCATCCGCATGGTGCCTTCGAACAGACCTTTGGCCGGATCGTCGCCTGCGCTTTCTTTCATCGTCGCGATGATATTCAGGTCCATCCCGCCTGCAAACGTATCTTTGCCAGACGTTATGACGATACCTTTAACGGCTTCGTCAGCAAGTGCTTGATCGACCAGAGAGTCGAGAGTTTCGAGCCCCTCGATGCTGAGCACGTTCATGGATTTGTTGGGAACGTCCCAGGTGATGACAGCAACGCCATCGCCGTCAACGGACATAGTAAAATCGGTCATTGGTTTCCTCCCGCATGACTGATGTGTGTGAGTTTTGTAGAGTGAATAGCCCCGCACTCAGGGGGAGGCGCTATGCGACCCTCTGAAGAAGACAGAGCTTTGATGTTAGAGGTCCCACTGTCGTGGAACGTGCTCAGGCGGCTACGGTTTGTTGCAGATAGCTGAGCTTGAACGGACAGGAGGAGAAGTTGATCCTCATTCCGTCGTTTCTTGTCATATTGAGGTAATAGGTCGACGTGAAATTCGACACTTCCTGCTCTCTGGCGTTGTATATTTTGAAGGTAGACATGACCGGAAGATGTCCGTCGCGGATGTGCGATCGAACGGCAATTTCCACCGCGATGCGTTCCGCATGTTTGGCGCGCAATGCACCGCGGACCAGTGCCACCTCTTTGTGCAAGTCTTCTTTGCAGGTCACGACGAACGTCTGATCCTGATAGCAAATCGCCGTCGGCAGTTCGTAGAACTGACTCAGGTCTTTCACCTCGGGCATCAGATAGGCGTTTGCCAGATTTTGAAAGAAGTCGCGGATGTCCTTCATCGGAGCTGGAACCTACAAAGCGAATAGAAAAATCAAACCAATGCCGTTTTCCGGAGAAAACGACGATAGGGGTGACAATATCACGTCCAAAGCGGTTTGGGAAGTATGGTTCTCCCTTCCCTGCATAGTCCGTGCGCCTTCTGCGAACAAAGTAAGCACTTTGCGCGCGCAGTTCGAAAGCGCCGTTCGCCATATGTAGGTTCCGGTATTTCATCAGATCCGTTCGATGATCGTGGCAGCGCCCATACCGGATGCGATGCACAGCGTGGCAAGCGCGGTGCCTTTGCCGGTGCGTTCCAGTTCATCGAGCATCGTGCCAATGATGATTGCTCCGGTCGCGCCCAGCGGGTGGCCCATTGCGATCGATCCGCCGTTGACGTTCACAACCGAAGGATCGACGTCAAACGCCTGCATAAAGCGCAAAACAACTGCTGCAAAAGCCTCGTTAACTTCGAACAGATCGATGTCTGAAATCGCCATGCCGCTGTCCGCCAGAATTTTCTGGGTCACAGGGACAGGACCAGTCAACATGATTGTCGGATCGGTGCCGATTTTGGCCGTCGCCTTGATGCGGGCACGGGGTTTTAAGCCGTATTTCTCGCCGAATTCTTTGTTGCCGATCAAGATACCCGCAGAGCCGTCCACGATCCCCGAGGAGTTCCCCGCGTGGTGGATGTGGTTGATACGTTCCAGATGAGGGTACTTCATCAGGGCAACTTTGTCGAAACCGGGCATCGCTTCACCCATGTCCTTGAACGACGCCTTCAAGC
>JBNKUW010000190.1:0-3939 GCA_050298835.1 Marivivens sp. | reverse complement strand
GGCTCTCTCAAGCCGATGTTCCCGTTGAACTCATGCCGACACGGCAGGCGCTCAAGGCACTAGACGACGCGGAATGGCAGATTTGGGTTCTCCGAAGGTGGGAGATCCTGCTTGCCAAGTGGGATATCCGCTCAAACATAGTACTTGGAGTCTCGTTCGAGGCGTTCGTCGCCAACCAACTCCGTGCGAACAAAGTTAGCGACTAGGGTCGAGACGCACACCCATAGCATCGAATTACCGCTTTCGATTGTGCTCCTAGCTGTTTTCGCGACTGTGGCAAATGTTAACCTTCCGCCCATAGCGACAAATGCCGCCAAGCACACCAGAGACTTAGAAGGGCTCAAAGCAGACATTCGCGGCACCTGCGAAGCCCGCGTCACCTCTCGGAACCATCCCGACTTCTGCTATGCGGACGACGCGGACTTAGGTTGTTTCCTCAACAGTCCTTACCAAGGTCGCTTTCTCCAAAAGGCGTCCAAACCTGAGCGTGGGTCCACCAACAGCAGACAATCAAGTCAGATATGAGTTGTCAGTTTGAACAGTATTGGCGCACACCAGACCTTGGCCTTTAGGTGTTTTGACGGCACCAAGGCGGACCGAAACGGCGGTTCGCTGTGGACTGCGGAGCGACAATCGAAACTCGTTCAAGCACCGTTGGCCCAATATTCCATATCATCGGCAACCGACGGCTCGAACTCTCCTTCCTTCACCTGCCAGATCGCATTCACAATACGCCAACCGTATTCGCCGAAGTTGGCCAGATGCAGAAGATCCTCGAAGTAAGGGCAATCGGTTCTGGCGATAGCGATGTCCCGAAAAACGTAAAGGACCTCGGCACTCACCTTAACGCCGCCTTCCTTCATGACGCCCATGCCAGTCAGACGAACCATACGGTCGGCATTGTTGATGAAGGGCTCACCAACCGTCATCTTTCCGGACGCTGGATCGCGGATGATGGTACACTTGCGCAGATGCGGGCTGAGTGCAGAACGCATCCTGTCTGCGTCGCCCTCAAACCACCCTTCAATATAATCAAGTGCGGTTGCTCGGATGGCTTCGATGTCGGATTGGGCCATAACTTGTGCTCCTCTTGAAATCAGAGCAAATCGCTCAGCATTCTCGCCGCTCGCGCAGCACCGTCTTTTGCGACTGCATGGGGCACTCGCGGCGCCCGTAATTCTTCTGCCATCGCCTCGGCAATGCGCTCCGGATCACTTTCAGCGTAAATCATCTTGCGCCCTGCGTTGTAGCGGTCCAGCCGGTTGGCAACGTGAAAGTTTTGCTCGAAGTGGTTGCGCAGCGGGAAGTACAGGAACGGCGTGCCAGCGGCTGCCAGTTCCATGCAGGTCGTGAGGCCACCTTGCACCAGCGCAAGATCGCAGGCGGCCAGATGCCGGTCGAGGTTTGGCACGAAGGCCCGCATCTCGGCTCCGACCGGCACGTCGAACTGCGCGGGATCGAGCCTCGGACCGGTCACGACAATCATGCGCAATTCTGGAATGCGCGCCTTGGCCAAAGGATAGGCGGTCAGGATTCGCCGGATCAGATTGACCCCTACACCCGACCCACCAACCGCCACGATGCAAGTGAGGCGCCCGTCGTCATAGCCAAATTCGGCGCGCAGATCGTCACGTGACCCAAATTCACTTGGGTGCTGGCCGATAATGTAGTCAGAGAACGCGTAGTGTTCGGGGATCCAATCGCGCATCCGTGGCAGACCTTCGCCAAAGCTAAGATCTACAATGTCGTCCGGTCCGCCGACAAATATCGCTCGATCCCGGACCAATGGATTGCCCTCGACATGGCCGATCATCTCGGCGTTGTAGTCCGTTGTGAGATAGGCCTCATGGGCACCATTCTCAACGAACGGAACCCAGCCAACAAAATCTGTGAACCAGGCAATCTGTGCCTGTTTCATGTCGGGATGCTCGTGCCAGTAATGGTCGACGTCCCAAGCCTCGTCCGCGATCACCAGGTCGTATTTTTGCTCTTCGAGCACCTCCTGAAAGACCATGAAATTCTTGATGAGGATTTCGTCCATATTGCGGATCGCCTGAAATGCGTGGAGATCATGCTCCCCGCATTCGTCCTCGATATGCGTGCTTTCGTTGGCTAGGAGACGGCTCGCCGGGTGAATGTGCTCGTCATTGGCGTCGAGAAACCGCGTCACAGGGTCCTGCGCGAGCCAATCTACCTGCAGCTCGGGGTGGAGCTTGCGCAATTCCCGGGTCACGGCCAGATCGCGCCGCGCGTGCCCAAGCCCGATTGGCGACGAGAGATACAGTGCGCGTTTGCCGCCGTTTACATTCTTACGCCTGGGTCTGTAGGTCTTGAGGTGACGGGCGAGGAAGTCACGCGTCAGCGTGTTTATCTTTGCAGGGATGCGACCGTGCGGCGCATGACCGGCTCCCGGGATCAGATGCAGTTCGCCACCAGTCAATTCGGCAATCCGCTCTGAGCCCTGATAAGGCGTCACCTTGTCATCGAGACCGTGTATCAAGAGCGTTGGGCAGGTAACGGCCTTATAGGTCTCTTCCGTTACGGGTACCCCTTGCTGAACCCGGGTTTCCTGCGTGTTAATCAGCATCTCGGCATCACCATCAGCCGCCCAGCGAACCCCATCCTCATGCTGTTTGGTTGAATGTGGCTCCGAGTGAACCCGGTTGAGAAACCAGTCGCAGAATCCCGCGTAGTCCTGTCGCCAATACCCGTAAGAGAACTTGTTCTCGTCCGGGTCATCTTCATCTTGAATGTTCGCCCGGTATTCGAGGGGCGCGACAATGGGCGTCCAGGCTCCTACAGACACGACTGCCTCGATCCGGTCGGGTATCCGCGCCGCCGCGGCAAAAGACATGGCGCTCGAAAACGAAAACCCGAAGAGAATGGCTTTCTCGGTCTTAGTGGCGTCCATAACAGCGCCAACATCGTCAATGATCGCATCCAACGCGTAGTCCCGGTAGTCGTCGGGCCGATCTGACTTCCCGTTTCCTCGGGGATCAAAGGTTATGACGCGGAAGTGCTCTGCAAAGTAGGGGACCTGCGCCTTGTAGCATCGTGAATGGATCAAAGCCCAAGTGGGGACAAACACAATTGTATGCGTTCCTTTGCCAAAAACCTCAAAGTGCAGTTTCACTCCGTCACGATCTACGTAGCCGGTGGTATGCGGTAATTTTGCGCGCATGGCCTACTCCAACGTTTTCGTTTGTTCGAAATGCTCGATGACTTCTCCAAAGCGGCGTAGAGCCTGCCGGAATGGGATTTCCTGTGACTCGTAGCCGAGCACTATTGCTGCCTCTGAGCCGATGAAGGCTGCAGTAACGAGGGCGCTGATCTCCTCTGCGCTGAACGGGCCCAAGGAACCATTTTGCGCTTCGAGTTCGCGCGTGAGGGACAGGATAAGCTCGCGCCATTGCGCATAGGCGGCCCGCACGGCTGCGCCAATTGCCGGATTGCTCCAGCCAGCGGCGGTCAATTCCATCAGGACGCGGACATAGCCGGAACCGATGTCATCGTCGAGATAGTCGCACGATAGTGCCCACTTCTCGGCGATATTCAGATCGGTGTTCTCGAATGTCTTGCTTTGGCGGTCGATCAATTGTTCGTTCAGGTACTCGAAGAGTGCCAGGATCATCCCTTCCTTTGATCCAAAGTGGTATTGAATCTGGCTCATCTGGGTGTTTGCGGCGTCCGCCACCCTGCGCGTAGAAAGGCCCGAGTAGCCCTCATCAAGAAGCACCCTTTGGGCCGCCTCCAACAGCTCACGCTTGGTTTCTTGAACACGTTCCGCCGTAACACGAGCCATACGAATCTCCCTCCAACACTATTTAAATCAGTCGAACGAACAAATCAACGCTCCAGAGGGTGAGCCTCCCCAACTGAATTGGTCCACCGCTATTGTTAGCAAACGGAGGACCAGGAATGGCGAACAAGCGACACAAG
>JBNKUW010000189.1:0-3988 GCA_050298835.1 Marivivens sp. | reverse complement strand
GGCACTCTCCACCCGATAAACGTCGTCATTTCCATAGCGTGACACAGCGCGCGGCAGGTCGTGATTGCTCCAGAACAGGGAGTTCCAGCCATCGCCGGCAAGCGCCTCTTGCCAGATGTACAGCGTTTCCTTGAGCGCGGAGAAGTTTACCGGTTTCGTCGTATAGCGCCCGTGATCAGCATCCCAGTCCTGACTGATGTGCGAGAACTGGAACACCATCGACAGTTCGTCACGGCCCGCACCGCAATAGAGTTTTGCGTTGTCGAGCGTCGCAGACCACGTTTCACCAACTGTCACCACATTCCGGCCCGCCAGCGTTTCACGGTGCATCTCTTGCAGGAAACCGTGTAGATCGGGACCGTCCGCTGCGATCATCGCGTCGGGGTTTTTACCGATCAAATCGATCACATCCATGCGGAAACCGGCGATCCCGCGATCCAGCCACCAATTCATCATTTTGTAGATGTTCGCCCGCAACGCTGCATTCTGCCAATTCAGATCGGGCTGCTTTGCATCAAAGAAATGCAGGTAATACTGTCCGCTGTTTTCGTCATAGCTCCACGCCGAACCACCAAAGAACGACTTCAGATCATTGGGGGCTCCGCCATCCGCCGCAGGGTCACGCCAGATGTAGTAATCGCGGAACTCTGCCTCCGGTCCGGTCAGAGCATTCTGGAACCACGCGTGCTCGTCCGAGCTGTGATTGACAACAAGGTCCATCACAATGCCGATGCCCCGTTTGCCCGCCTCGTCGATCAGCCGGTCCATATCTTCGAGTGTTCCGAACTCCGGCGCAATGTCGTAGTAATCCGAAATGTCGTACCCGTTGTCCCGCATTGGTGACCGGTACACCGGCGACAGCCAGATGAACCCGATCCCGAGATCGGCAAGGTAATCGAGCTTGCCAATGATCCCCGGAATATCGCCGATCCCGTCCCCGTTGCTGTCCGCGAAACTGCGCGGATAGATTTGGTATCCGGTGGCCGATTTCCACCAGTCCTTGGTCATTTCAAAAGGCATGCTGTTGTCTTTCACGATAGAGGGCGGTCATCAGGACCAAAACGGTGAAGCGTGGTCGGACGCAAGTGGACGGTTTCCTCATAGGTACTTTTGAACGTTCCCGCGTGACGGACCACGACGGGTTCGTCCGCGCCGATATCGACAAAAACATAGTGGTCAGAACCCAAATCCTCTGCGTGAACGATTGTCCCGTGCCATACCGCAGACTCCTCTGCCGTCAATTCGATATGTTCCGCCCGCACGCCAAGAGTATCGCAGCCCTGCGCTTTGGCAAAATCACCGGTGAGAAAGTTCATCTTGGGTGATCCTATGAAACCGGCAACGAATACCGAGTTAGGACGCTCGTAGAGGTCGATCGGCGTGCCGACCTGCATGACCTGCCCGTCGCGCAGCACGCAGATACGGTCAGCCAGCGTCATCGCTTCGACCTGATCGTGCGTCACGTAGATCATCGTCGTATCGCTCATATCATGGTGGAGTTTGGCAATTTCCAGACGTGTGGCGACCCGAAGCGCGGCGTCCAGATTCGATAGCGGTTCGTCGAACAGGAACACTTGGGGATTGCGGACAATCGCCCGCCCGATCGCCACCCGTTGACGTTGCCCGCCGGACAACTGTTTCGGCAACCGATCCAGCAAATGCCCGATCTGAAGCAGCTCTGCAGCCTTTTCGACCCTCTCGCGGATCGCATCCTTGGTTTCGCGGGCCTGTTTGAGGCCAAAGGCGATGTTATCGAACACGGACATATGCGGATACAAAGCGTAGCTCTGGAACACCATCGAAATGCCCCGTTCTGACGGCACGAGGTCATTCATCCGTTTCGTATCGAACATCAGGTCGCCGTCAGAAATTGTCTCCAGTCCCGCGATCATCCGCAAAAGCGTGGATTTCCCACAGCCGGACGGACCGACAAAGACCATGAACTCGCCCTTCTGGATTTCCAGATCGACCCCTTTGATGACGTTCACAGCGCCAAAGGTTTTCTTGATATTGCTGAGTTGAATGTGCGCCATTGGATTATCCTTTGACCCCGCCAGCGGTCAAACCCGCGACGATTTTACGTTGAAAGATGAGGACGAGGACGATCAGCGGAACGGTGACAAGCACCGACGCAGCCATGATCGTGCCCCACGGGGTTTCGAACTGGGACGCTCCGGACAATAATGCGATTGCAACGGGCACGGTCCGTTGGGTCTCCGACGCGGTAAAGGTCAGTGCGAACAGGAATTCGTTCCATGCTCCGATGAATGCCAGCAGGCCGGTCGTCACCAGTGCTGGCCACAAAAGCGGCAGGAACACCTTGGTCACGATGGTCCATGGCGTTGCCCCGTCGACAATCGCTGCCTCTTCGATCTCTATCGGAAGGTCGCGCATGAATGTCGTCAGCACCCAGACGGTAAAGGGCAGCGTGAAAATCGTGTAGCTCAGGATCATCGCCCAAGGCGTGTTAAAAATCCCGAGGAACCGCACCATCTCGAACAGACCGGCGAGGACGGCAATTTGCGGGAACATCGACACGCCAAGGATGGTCATCATCAGCAGGCCGCGTCCGCGGAACCGCACCCGCGACAGCGCATACGACGCAGTCACAGCAAGTAGCAGCGCAAAAACCACCGTCCCCGCAGCAATCCCGACGGAATTCAAAACCGAACGGATGAAGTTGCGCCCTGATAGAACAGCGCGATAGTTTTCAAGGTCGAACGACACCGGCAGATAGTTGATCTTGAACAGGTCGGTGCCGCGTTCAAAACTGGTCAGGACAGCGTAGTAAAACGGGAAAACCGCAAACAGGACGATAGCAACCACCAGCAAGTAGAAGCCCGTTCTTTTTAGGACAAAAGCTGCGGTCATTGTGATTTCTCCCCCGATAGATCGACTTTGCCGATCCAGATATAGAGCGCGACAAACACCGAAATGATCGCGAACAAGAGCGTTGATTGCGCCGATCCATAGGCGAATTTGTCAAACTCGATCAGGTTTTCGCGGCTGACCACCGACATGGTTTCCGTGGCCGAGGAATTCGGTGTTAACAGATAGATCAGGTCGAAAATTCGCAACGCGTCCAGCGTCCGAAAGATTACGGCAACCATCACCGCTGGACGGATCAGCGGCAGGGTCACGCGGAAAAACACCCGAAGCGGCGGAATTCCGTCCACTTTGGCGGCCTCATAGATATCGCGCGGCACCATCTGGAGCCCCGCAAGAATGAGCAGCGCCATGAACGGCGTGGTTTTCCACACATCCACCAACACGACGGCGGCCATCGCGGTATCCGTGTTTGCCGTCCACGCGATTTTTTCCGAGATCAGCCCGATCTGCATCAGCATGTCGTTGATGATCCCGAACTGGTCATTGAGCATCCATCCCCACATGCGGGCAGAAACGACCGTCGGAATGGCCCAAGGGATCAGAATAGCCGCCCGAACCAGACCGCGCCCTTTGAACTCTGCGTTCAACACCAGTGCCACGATCAGACCAAGGCAGGTCTCTAACCCGACCGAAACCAGAGCAAAGCGGACGGTGTTCCACACGGCATTCCACCAGACCGGATCGACCAACGTCCCGCGCCAGATCACCCGACCAGAGCCGAGCACCCTGCGCTGAATGTAGTTATCAATCCCGACCCAATGACCTCCGTAGAGATCGGAGAGCGATGTGTTGGTGAATGAAAACCAGATGGATCGCGCCAACGGCCAGGCCGCCACCAGCAAAAGCATCACGATCATCGGGGCAAGAAACCAAAACGCCGCGCGCTGCCGCTGTCGCAACAATCCGTGGCTTCGGGTCATGGAATTCGGCATGGAGACACCTATTTAGGGAGCGACCGCCAGTCAAAGCCAGCGGTCGCCATTTAAAGGGAGAGATCAGTTCGGAAGTGGGAGGACAATCCGACCTACCAGCTTGCTCCGCCCTTCAAATCCTCGAGGTTTACTTCGAGAAGTTCGAGGTTCTCTGCCGCCGTTCCATT
>JBNKUW010000188.1:0-3998 GCA_050298835.1 Marivivens sp. | reverse complement strand
CAAAGGTGCAAACAAAAAGGGCGCCCCGAAGGACGCCCATTTCGATATTCCGAACGAAACGATTAACGCTTCGAGAACTGGAACGAACGACGAGCTTTACGCTTACCGTATTTCTTACGTTCCACAACGCGGCTGTCGCGGGTCAGGAAGCCAGCGGCTTTGAGTGCCGAACGGAGCGAGGGATCGTAAAGCTGCAGAGCTTTGGAGATACCGTGCTTAACCGCACCAGCCTGACCGGAGAGACCGCCACCTTTAACAGTCGCCATCACGTCGAACTGACCTTCTACGCCTGCAACCTGTGCCGGCTGTTTAACGATCAGCTGGAGCACCGGACGAGCGAAGTACTCGGGCATGTCTTTGCCGTTAACGGTGACTTTACCGGAACCGGGCTTTACCCAAACACGAGCGACAGCGTCTTTACGCTTGCCGGTTGCGTAGGAACGGCCGAGGTTGTCACGGACGGGTTCACGCGGAGCAGCAACTTCAACGACGGTTTCACCGGCGGCTGCGCCCAGCTCTTCGAGCGAGTTGATTTGATCGGCCATCGATTAGACCCTCGTGTTTTTCTTGTTCATCGACTTAACGTCGAGAACTTCGGGCTTCTGGGCTTCCATGCCGTGCTCGGCACCAGCGAAAACGCGCAGGTTGGTCATCTGCTTGCGGCTCAGGCGGTTGCCCGGCAGCATACGCTTAACAGCTTGCATGACGACGCGCTCGGGGTGTGCACCCTCGAGGATCTGGCCGGTGGTGCGGGATTTGATGCCGCCCGGGTGGCCAGTGTGCCAGTAGTTCGGCTTTTCGCGCTTGTTACCGGTCAGCTGAACTTTGTCAGCGTTGATTACGATAACGTTGTCACCCATGTCCATGTGGGGGGTGAAGGACGGCTTGTGCTTACCGCGCAGCCGCATGGCAACGATCGAAGCAAGACGGCCCAGAACAACGCCTTCGGCGTCGATCAGGATCCATTTCTTGTCGATGTCTGCCGGAGTAGCAGAGAAGGTTTTCATGTATCACCAAGATCGGTTGAGGGGCAAAACGCCCCCGTTGAATTCGATGGGCGGGTTATAAAGCCCGCAACACCACAGTCAAGCGGCATTTACACGTAATATCCGTTACAAAACAATACCTTATAATTATGGTATTATTTTACCCCACATTTAGACCGTTATTTTCTCGGGCGGATGGTTCAAAAGATGCCTCAAGGTCCGCAATGCGTCCACAAACTGGTCGTTTGATAGGTTTCCGTTTAGCGCAATCCGCACCGCATGGACGGTCCGGCTCTGCCTCAGACCGAATTCTTCGGCGGATTTCAGGAAAATCCCCTGCGCTTCCGATGCCTGACAGAATTCGCCACTGCGCCAGCCATAGGGCAGTTCCAACCAGATGAATGGGACGTTCGAGCGCCAACGGATGTTAAACGCACCAAGGTAGTTCACCGCCGTTTTCAGCATGTCGTTCATGTGCCCCCGTGCAGCCGCTAGGACCGCAGGCAGCCTTGGGTGCGAATGCACATGTGCGTAAACAGACGTGATAGCCACCGGAACTCCGAAAGAAGTAAAGGTCGCGGTACGGACCAGCGCATTCACCCAACCAATCGGCGCAACGACAAAACCGATCCGCAACGCTGCACTCACAGATTTGGAGGGCGACGTTGTGTACCACCCCAGTTCCGGAAGAAGCTGACGGTAGCTCGGCCCTTCGTGCGGACCGTTCCTGTAACAATCGTCATCGATCACATGGACTCCGTGGCGGGCGGCGATTTGGGCGATCTCCTTGCGGCGCGCCAATGTCGCGCTTTGCGCTGTCGGGTTAATCACATCGGCAGAGGTACAATAGACCTGCACCCCGTGATCTCGGATCAACTGTTCGAATTGAACAGGATCGGGGCCCTCATCGTCCCAAGCCACGCTGACAACCCGCGCCCGACACAGCTCTGCCGCGCGCCGGAACCCAGAATAGGTCAGCTCGTCGATCAGAATCACCGGAGACGTGCCACGCAGAATGGTCTGCAGAATCATAATGACCGCGTTCTGGCCTCCATGCGTGATAATCACGTCATCCGCAGTGAATGGCCCGATCGGAGCCCCTTTGTGAAAATTGGCAAAGGCAACATGTGCCGGATGATGGAGATCGCGGACAGGATACCGCATCAATTCTTCTGATCCGGCGGTATCAGCATATTTGTGCAGTGCCTCACGGATCAGATCACCCTGCCCCATGTCCGGCAATCGCGGGCTAAGGAGCGTTGTATTGGGATCAAGTGTCGGCGTGGCGACAGGTTGTACCCGTTCCGGTACAAATGTACCCCTACCAACCGCAGCTTCAAGAACACCGCTATCGACAAGTTCTTTGTAGGCGCGGGCAACAGTTCCAGGTGTAACCTTGGCCTGCCACCCTAACTCTCTGACAGGAGGTAGCTTTTGACCGGGTTCAAGCGTTCCGTCATGGATCGCCTGTCGTATTGCTGTTTCAAGCGCGCGGTACTTAGGACCGCTTACGTTATTCAGGTCAGGTAGCCAAATTGTATCCATAACAATGTAATCCTCGACACATTAAGATTCGCTTTGTATCCCTTTGTTACGGTCTACACCACAAATTGTACCAACACAAGTTAGAAAGGGACTTCCGATGACCGACATCGTTTCCACCGCCCCGCAAATGATTTCCATTCCTGCACCGACCACCGTCGTCGCCCGTGGTCTGGTCACAGCGGCAGTGACTGTGGAAGCATGGAATTTGCGTCGTCGAACCCGAAAGCACCTGAAGGACATTCCCGATCATATGCTGTTTGATATCGGCCTGACCCGCGATGAGGCCAGAACCGAAGCGTCGAAATACTTTTGGAGGGCCTGATTATCCCCGGCTCTTCCTGAAACTGGCGGGGACAAGTTCCCCGCCTTTTTTTTATTTCGGCGGGATCGAATAGGTTAGTGTTGCATGGGCCACCGGCGCATCTTCGCCTTCGGAATGGATCAAACAATCCCCGACGGCCAGCACCCGACCGAGCTTGAGCAGACGCACTTCGCACAACAGGTCTACACCCGCTTTGGGTTTGCGCATGAAATCGATGCTGCAATTGGTCGTTACCGCCAGCGCCTTTGGGCCGATCATGGCCAAGGTTGTCAGATAGACAGACACATCGGCCAGCGTAAACATCGTCGGCCCTGAAATCGTCCCCCCCGGACGGAGATGGGTATCCCCGACCTTCATCCGGATCGTTCCACCCATTTCATGGATTTCATCCACTTCGAACATGTCTTTGACCTGCGCGAAATCCGTATGCAGGAACTGCGTCAACGCGTCCTTGTCCATCATCAAGGCCATGCTTCCCTCCCCATCTGTCCTCCCCTAAGGTGACCTCAGGGAACGGGAGGAAACAAGATGGCCCTTGTAGAACGTAGCGTCACGGGCGCGGTGATGAATTTGACGATGAATTCGCCTGAACGGTTGAATGCCTTGTCCGACGAAATGTTGGCTGAACTTCAATCGACATTCGAAGAAATCGCCACTGATCATTCGATCCGCGTTGTGACACTTGCGGGCGCGGGCAAAGCGTTTTGTGCAGGGCACGATCTGAAGCAAATGCAGGCAGGACGTCAGGCTGACGATCATGGCGCGGCCTATTTCAAAGACCTCTTTGACCGCTGCGCACATATGATGATGACGATCCAGCAGATCCCGCAGCCAGTGATCGCCAAGCCACATGGCATTGCCACCGCTGCGGGTTGCCAGCTCGTCGCGACATGTGACCTTGCTATTGCTGCCGAAGGCACAAGGTTTGGCGTGAACGGAGTGAATATCGGGCTGTTCTGTTCGACCCCGATGGTCGCCCTCACCCGCAACATCCACCGCAAACAAGCGTTTGAAATGCTGACAACCGGCCGGTTCATCGACTGTGACGAAGCGCAGAGATATGGCCTCATCAACAAGGCTGTTCCGCATGAGGAGCTTGACGCCGCAGCGCAGGAATTGGCCGAAACGCTCGCCAGCAAACTTGC
>JBNKUW010000187.1:0-4025 GCA_050298835.1 Marivivens sp. | reverse complement strand
CCAGAAAAACGTTGTCGGCCACGTTCAGTTTGTTGACCAGGGCCAGGTCCTGATACACCATCTCTATGCCCAACTGACGCGCTCGTAAAGGATCGGTAATGTGGGCCGGCTCACCTTCGATGAGGATATCACCTCCATCGGGGATGTAGGCCCCGCTGAGAACCTTCATCAGGGTAGATTTCCCTGCACCGTTTCGCCCGATTAGCGCGACAGATCGCCCTTTGGGCAAAGCAAAGCTGATATCGTCAGCGACGATCTTTTGGCTGTTGCGGGTCCGGAACGCTTTACTGACATGTTCGAGCCGGACAACGGTTTCGTCCTTTGTGGACTGGTCCGGTTTACCGCCGAGCCAGCGGACACTGCCGCCCAGCAGATCAAGGACGTTGAATTGTGTGCTCATGGGCGATCCCTCAGCGAATAGTACACAAGGGCGATCACGGACCAGATCAATAGGGAAATCGCGAACACCGTCCCGATCAGCAAACCACGTTGCGGATAGAGCGGGCGTTCCGCCAATGTCGGTTGGATATAGGTCGCAAGATAAAGCGATTGGCGCTGCGCCTCTGCCAAAGCGAGTTCATAGGCCTGCCGCGCCGTTCCGTAGGCCAGTTCTGCAAACTCCCGATCTGCAGAGAGGCGTTCGAACTCTGCCAGAGTTTCCGCGTAAACGGCATCGTCTGTCGTTGCTGATCCGAATTTTGACCGCTCAACATCGATACGGTTGCGGATAACGTCGATTTCACGGGAGAGCTGCTGAAGCCTTGGGTCGCCGTCGCGGGCGGTGGTGGCAAGCATATCATGTTCGATCAAAACTTCGGCCAGTTGGGTTTGCAACGTATTGAGCAGCCCCATTTGCCCTTCGACGTCGGCTTGAGGATCAACGATCTGATTTGCGACACGGTAGGCCGTCAATTCTTCGCGGATGGTTCGAAGATGGTCTTCGGTGCGTGTGAGGTCATCGCGGGCATAGCGCGTCGCGTCGCTGCGCGCCTGATCGGAGAGCGCGTTCACCATCACGGTGCTTTCCTCATAGATCGCGCTCGCAATCGCGCGCGCATCTTCGGGGGAAAAGGCCCGTGCAGTGACTTCGATCAGGCCGGTCTGACTGTCGAAATCGACCATAACCATCCGGTGCCAATAGTCGGTTAAATCTTCGACCGTGCCAGAAGGATTAAAAGACAAAAGCGGGTCTGCTCCGCGTGAAGCGCCATACAGGTCACGCAGGTTCAAACGTGCGTCGACCTTGGCCACAATGTCCTGACTGCGAATAAAGGCGTAGAGCACCTCGCTTTCGGTGGAGGTCGATCCGCCCAAGCTGCGGCTGAAACCGGCAAAGATATCGCCTGAAACGGCTTCGTCCTCTTTCCGGAGAGTGAAGCCGAGGGTCGAGGCGTATTGGTCTTTGGCAAAGGTGTAGAGATAGCCGGTGGTGAGTACGGTCGGCAAAAGCACGAGCAGAACGAACGACAGGATCACGCCGGCGTGCCGCCTGCGAAGACGTGCAGCGGGGGCGGGTGGCCTAATTGCGGACTGCTGGTTCATGGGTTTAACCTGCTGCAAATTCGTTGCCAGTCTATTTACCCGCTGTGCGCGGGAATTGCGTTCCGGTTCAGGTCGTCCGGCATAGTCCCGCGTTTGCGACGCACCCCATGCCAAAGTGCACGACGAAACAGCCGGAAATACTCGCGCCGTTCGACCCCGCCTAACGTCACGCCACGTCTGATCCAGATGAACACCAGATAGCCCAGCGCAACGGGATAAAACGGGCCTGCGGCTTGTCTCGCAACCTCAACCCCGTTGCGGATAGTATAAAAATTCTTCCACATCGGCCGGTAGATGTCCTGTGATGCGAGCGTCTCACAATCATGTATGAACCGCAAATCCGGTTTGTAGAGGATACGCCAGCCCGCTTTGCGGAGCGTGAGACTATAGAGGATATCATCCGAATAAATGAAGAGGCCTGAATCCGGCAAAGGAACCGATTTTGCGGCTTTGCCCCTTAGGAAGAACCCGACGAAAATTGCGGCATCCACTTCGGCTTCGCGACCGTCTGATACGGTGAAACCCCGACGACCGCGACGCACAACCTCTGGCGCGCGTTTGCGCAGGTTCCAGAACGGGTTGATAATCACGCGGTTCAGATCGCTGGGCGTGTGGTCTGGCAGGAGAACGTCTGCGGCTACGACACCTGCGTCTTTGGGCAGTTCTGGAGCCATGGCGCGAAACCGGTCAACGGTAGCGTCGTCAGGCCAAGCGTCATCATCAAACAGAACAATCCAGTCTGCCCCGTGTGCCGCACCAATCCCGCGAGCAAATCCGCCGGCGCCGCCCACATTCTGTACAGAACGGATAACGGTGAGTTGCTGGGAAGCGAGCGTTTCCAGATAGGCCGCCGTTCCGTCAGTGGACGCGTTGTCCACAACGATGATCCGGTCGAACCCTGCCGCCAGTGCCTTAGGCAGAGTAACCCGCAATTTCGGGAGCCTGTTGTAGGTCACGATGACGGCGGTAAGCTTGGTCACAAGCGTGCCTCCGTCCGGATCGAAGGGTGCGTGGACAGGTAGGCCGAGGCGGTGTCGAGTGCTTCTTGAATGGCAGTGTCCATGTCGAGATAGCGATAGGTCCCGAGACGGCCCACAAAGGACACCCTATGTTCGGCTTGGGCCAGTTCAAGGTATCCATCCAGCTTTGCCCGTTCGGACAGGCGGCGCGTCGGGTAGTAGGGGATGTCATCCGGCCCGCAATCGCGCACGGTTTCACGGTAGAGCACGGTGGCATTGTGGTTTTCCCACGGGGCAAGGTGTTTGTGCTCGGTGATCCGCGTGAAGGGTACGTCCTTGTCCCCGTAGTTCATCACCGCGCACCCCTGCCAATCCCCTGTCCCGCGGAGTTCTTCGAATTCGAGCGTGCGGTACTCCAACCGCCCCAGCCGGTGGTCGAAATACCCGTCGAGTGTACCGGTCCAGAACAAATGATCCGATCGGGCAGCGACGGCCGACGTAACCGGCTGACCAAGCACGAGCCGGATCAAGGGGTGATCCAGCATCGCTTCGATCATCGCGGTGTAACCCCCTTCGGGAATGCCGATCATAGGGTGGCTGAAATAACTGTCATCATAGTTGAAGCGGACGGGTAAGCGTTTGAAAACACTGGCTGGAATTTCTGATGGCGGGCACCCCCACTGTTTCGTGGTGTAGCCTTCAAAAAACGCCTCGTAGAGGGCCGGACCTATGGATGACAGCGCAGCCTGTTCAAAGGATTCGGGTTCGGGAACCGGAACGATCTGACCTGCGACAAAGGCACGGGCTTCGTCGCTTCCCATGTGAGTGCCGAAAAACTGATTGATGGTTTGGAGGTTAACCGGAAGCCCGTACACGCGATCCTTGACCGTTGTTCGGACGGTATGACGGGACGGTTTGAAGGTGGCGAAACGTTGGACGAAACGCCAGACGCGTGCGTTGTCTGTGTGAAAGATGTGCGGCCCGTGACGATGTAGCAGAATGCCGGTTTCGGGGTCGCGTTCGGTATGGCAATTGCCACCGACATGGTCACGGGCTTCGTAGACGGTGACGGGATGCCCCGCATCAGCCAGTTGTCGCGCAACCACCGCTCCAGAGAGTCCAGCGCCCGCGATTGTGACCGTTTGGTGCATGCAAGTATTTCCCGAATAACGACTTTTCATCCAGAGGGGGGTGTGACCTGATTGCACGATCCCTTTGTGTAGAGTGTAGGTACTGCGGCGCATCTCTGCAAATCCCAATGCGGAACGCTGACGTATAGCCGCCTATAGCAGGCCGAGCGTTTTTTCCGCTTCGGTGGTTATAATTGTACCGCAAAAGAAGAACGGCGGGTCAAGAATGAGCGCGGGATCTTCTGGCGGCGTGTTGTCGATCATCGTCATGTTTGTGTAGCGCGATACGATCGCAATATCGTCGATTGAGAGCATCTCTGCCGCGATCGGTGCGGTGGTGTTGAGGTAGAGCGTTTCCTCCCCATAGGACAAAATCAAGCCATCCGGTGTTTCA
>JBNKUW010000186.1:0-4092 GCA_050298835.1 Marivivens sp. | reverse complement strand
CGATTGTTTGCGAACCCCCATTACTCAGCTTAAACGAAGTGAAACGGAGGTTACCCATGGCGCGGAAAAAAGTTGGTATACGCGATATTTCGGAACGTGCTGGGGTCGCCATGTCGACCGTTTCGCACGCCCTGAACGGAACCGCGCCCATTTCTGACGAAGTTCGCGATCGCGTACGTAAGATCGCGCAAGAAATGGGGTACCTTGCCAAAAGGCAAGCAAAGGGCGCGATTGCCGCCCTGTCCAAGGTAATGATCATCGTTCCGGAACGCGCGCTTGAGGACAGTGATGTCAACCTCGTGTCCTGGACTATTCTCAGCGCGCTGACCCGCGACTGCGAGGAACGGGGTCTAAGAGTTATTCCCTATTCGATCCATCGTGACCAACCGGTTGCCGAAATCATCGCAGCAGCCAAAGAGACCAAAGCCGATGGAATTGTGCTCGTGAATGATGATCGGGACGATCTATTGGCAGAGATATGCAACACAGGCATTCCAGTTGTTCTGATCAATGGCGAAGACCCCGACATGCACGTGGATAGCGTGACCCCCGGCAATCGTTTCGCCGCCCAAAAGGCGACGAAGCGGTTGATTTCGTTAGGCCATCGCAAGATCATGCATTTGGCATGGCGTGGACGGAAAACGGTACGGCGCAGGCTCGACGGTTTTATGGATGCATACTCAGAACAAGGCCTGTCGCTGGACAATGCTGTCGTCCTGATGGCTGATGGCTTCCTCCCTGAGGATGGAGAGGCCGCCCTTGTCAAATGGCTGGACAAACACCCCGACCTCGACGGTGTCACTGCGATCTTCTGTGCGGCAGATAACCTTGCCTTTGGTGCGATCAAGGCACTCCATGCGGCAGGCATCAAAGTCCCCGAAGATATTTCGGTTATGGGGTTCGACGGCGTAGCCCTAGGAGAACTGCACGTTCCACCCCTGACAACGGTTTCAATCCCGCTCGATCAATTCGGGTCGGCCGCGCTCGGCCTGCTCGAACAGCGAGCGTTAAGTGGCGCTTCTCGCCGTGCAGCGCACCGGCTCGAACTGGGGTGTGACATCGTCGAACGCGCGAGTGTTACCCGCCCACGGAACGCAAATCCCAGACCCCAAGACTAAGTGTTTTCAGCGAGTCGGCGCGATCGATCAATATTGTGAAAATATTTTTATTGTTTTTTTCAATGAATCCATAACGTCGCGGCATTGGTGAAAATGCAAATATTTTTCTATTGCGTTTACCCATAAACCCAAAATAACTTACGTATATCGCAGATTTCCGCTGAAAAACTTTCATGATTTTCAAACCATGAAGGAAGGACGCGAAAGGGAGAGAGGAAGTATTAATGAAAAATTTTGCATCGCTACGGTCAGCTAGCACAAAGATGGTTGGGGTTGCACTTCTTGCAACAACCGCATTGAGCCAAGCTGCCTATGCTTATCAAGAAGCCCCCATGCTCACCGAGATGGTCGACGCAGGCACCCTGCCACCCGTCGAAGAGCGCCTTCCGGTGAACCCGCGCGTCGTAGATGCGGTTGAGGTTGGTCAGTACGGTGGCGTTTGGCACCGCGCGTTCAAAGGACCGGGTGACCGTTGGGGCCCGACCAAGCTTCTTGAAGAACGTGTTCTGCGCTGGTCGGCAGATGCAGACGGGAATCTGACACTGGCACCCGCCTATATCGAAGACTACTCCGTCAACGAAGACGCGACCGAGTTTACCTTTACCCTGCTTGAAGGACTGAAGTGGTCTGACGGGCACCCCGTCACAACCGATGACGTCACCTTCTGGTACAATGACGTCTTCATGAACGAAGCTATCGTTCCCTCGATCGACCCCACCTTCGCCCCCGGCGGCGTTCCGATGGAGTTGGAGGTCAAAGACGATCGTACCTTTACCGTCAAATTCGCACAGCCTTACGTCTATTTCCTGACCATTCTGGCAAAAGACTCTACTGGCGAACCGAGCCTTGACCGTCCGTCGTTCCTGTTCCCGCGTCACTATCTGGAACAATTCAACGACCACTATGCTGACGCAGACTCGCTTGCCGCCGCTGCAGAGGAACACGGCGTTGAGGATTGGACCGGTTTGTGGGGCTCCAAAGGGCCGATCACCTCTTGGTGGATGAACCCTGACCTGCCGGTTATTACCGCTTGGCAGATCGAAGTTCCGGCTCCGGGCAATGTCGTGACCATGGTACGTAACCCGTACTACTACGCGGTTGACCAAGAAGGTAACCAACTGCCCTACATCGACCGTATCGAACACCGCCTGTTCGAAGCGCAGGATGCGTTCAACCTGATGATCGTTCAGGGTCAGATCGATATGCAGCAGCGGTATCTGAACACCAACGACTTTACGTTCTACATGGAGAACGCAGAGCAAGGGGATTACCACATCTCCCGTTGGAAGGGCGCCACGACTTGGTCGCTTCTGCCGAACATGAACACGACAGACGATATTCTGCGTGGCCTGTTCGAGAACGCAGGCTTCCGTCAGGCTCTGTCTGTTGGTGTTGACCGTGAACTCATCAATGAACTCGGCTTCTCGGGCCTTGGCGAAGCTCGCCAGACCTCACCGATTACGGGGTCGCCGTACTTCAACGCGGAACTGGAAAGCCACTGGACAGACTACGATCCGGATCTGGCCAACGAGCTTCTTGATCAGGCTGGCCTGACAGAACGTGACAGCGATGGCTTCCGCCTGCGCTCAGATGGCGCACGCCTCCAGATCGTTGTGGAATCAGAACATGACAACCTGTCGAACGTTCTGGAACTTCTGGCTGACAACTATCGTGATATCGGCATTGAACTGCTGCCGCGCATCATCGACCGCACACAGTGGGACGATAACCGCGACAACAACAACTTCCAGATGCAGCTTTATCCGTTCGACCGCCTGTCCGTTGTTGCCGCTGACCCGCGCAACATGATGGGTAACGACAGCTACGCAGAGCAGTACTTTATCTGGTACGAAACCAACGGCGAAAGCGGTATCGAACCGTCGGCTGACAACCCGATCCGTGACGTTTGGGCCGCTTGGGACATCGCATCAACTGCGTCCAGCATCGAAGAGGCTGATGCAGCCCTGAACGACATGATCGCAACCTTCGTCAATCAGGGCTGGGTGATCGGTCTTGTGGGTGAAGAATCCGTCCTCGCCGTCGTCAAAGACGATTTCCACGGCATGCGTGACGGACTGGTTCAGGACGACATCACGCGTGGTATCGGTCTGGGCCGCACCCAACAAATGTGGATTGAACAATAATCCTCTCTTCGGGGCCCGCATTAGGGATGCTGATGCGGGCCCTTTCCATGACGCTGGATTACACTGCATCCAGTCGGCATGTTGGCAATGCCAGTAACAATTAAAAGACTGAGAAACAGATGGCGGGCTTCATTCTGAGACGGACGCTGTGGGCAATCCCCACGTTAATCGTCGTCTCTTTCATTTCGTTCATAATTATCCAGCTTCCCCCCGGTGACTACGTGACTGCCTATGTCGCAGAGCTGCGCCACTCCGGCGAATATGTCACCGAAGCCCAAGAGGCGGTAATTCGTCAGCAGTTGGGACTAAGCGATCCAATACTTATCCAGTATTGGCGCTGGATCACGTCCATTGTTTTTCATGGTGACTTTGGCCAATCATTCCACTGGAATTCGCCGGTTGCCGATCTGATTTGGGGCCGTCTTGGCATCACTTTGACGCTCTCCACCCTGTCCCTGATTTTCACGTGGATTATCGCCATTCCGGTGGGCGTCTATTCTGCAACGCGACAGTATTCGTTCCTCGATTACCTGTTCACCGTGTTCGGCTTTCTTGGGAAAGGCATTCCCGACTTCCTGCTCGCGCTTGTGCTGATGTGGATCGGCTTTGCCTGGATGCACATCGATGTCGGTGGGCTTGTCTCTCCGCAATTCGAAGGACAACCGCTGAGCTGGGACAAAGCGATCAACGTCCTGAGCCATATCTGGATTCCGATCGTTGTGCTCGCTACGGGCGGGGCTGCCGGACTGATCCGCGTGATGCGGGCAAATATGCTGGACGAACTTGGCAAACCCTATGTGGAAACAGCCTACGCTCAGGGCCTTTCTGAA
>JBNKUW010000185.1:280-4187 GCA_050298835.1 Marivivens sp. | reverse complement strand
ATCACGAATGGCGGCGGCGCAACATCGTAGGGCGGCAGGATACGGCTTGCCCGTCGAACAAGGAAATCCCGATAGTTAATGTTCATCCAAGACGGCATACGGTCAATGAGACCGGAAAAGTCGGCAGGATCGTCCAATCCCCACCGCACGGAGCAGATCGATCAACGCTCTGGTCGACGGGGAGGCCACAACCGTCAGGTTCAATCGTCCGGTGGTATCAATCCAAGCCCGCGCAGATAAACGCCGATGCCAGCTTCGAGCAGGTCTTCGGGCGGGAAGGGTGATTTGGTGCCCGGAGAGCCGCGGGCGAACAGCTCTACCACGCCGTGACTCATCGCCCAGATATGGGCAGAGAACATCTGCGGTGGCGGGCGTCTGTCAGCGGGGATATGTTCGCTCAGGTCTACGGCAGCTTTTTCCATGACGCCAAGGGCGCGGGTTGCAGCCGTGGCGAGCGCTGGCGAGCGTTGTATCGAAACGCCGCTTTCGAACATCGCGATGTAGTGGCCGGGGAATTTGCGGGCAAAGGCAAGATAGGCGCGACCTGTTGCCTCGAATGCGCCAAGGGCCGTAGGTTTGCCGCCGTTGTAGGCGTGTTCCATCAGGTCGCCGAAGATTTCGTAACCTTGTCGGGCCGCTTCGGCGATAAGTTCTTCCCGACCGTCGAAATGACGGTAGACGGCCGCAGGGGTCACGCCTGCTTCTCTGGCTGCTTCGGAGAGGGTAAAGCCGGTTGGGCCTTTCTCTTCGATCAGATTGAGACAGGCGTCGATCAGCGCGATGCGCAGATTTCCGTGATGGTAGCCGCGTTTAGCCATGCCAGAGGTCGGGGCCTCCTGCGATAAGGGGATCAACCTCGCCCAAGGCCTTTGCGTCTTTGCGGTCGTAGTCGAGCTTGCACAGAACCGAACGGATTGCATTCAGGCGGGCGCGTTTCTTGTCATCAGAGCGGACAACGGTCCAAGGCGCGGTATCGGTGTGCGTCCGGTCGAGCGTTTCTTTGATCGCATCGGTATAGGCGTCCCAACGTTTCAATCCTTCGACGTCGATCCACGATAGTTTCCACTGTTTCAACGTATTCTTCTCACGCGCGAGGAAACGTTGAAGCTGTTCGGCGCGGCCGACATTCAGCCAGATTTTGAACAGTTTGATCCCTTCGTCGACCAGCATTTGTTCAAAGGGTTGAACCTGTTGGAACCACTTTTCCCGATCTTCGTCGGAACAAAAATCAAAGACCTTTTCGACGACACCGCGGTTGTACCAGCTCCGGTCGAAGAACACGATCTCACCGGCAGAGGGGAGGCGTTCCACATAGCGCTGGAAATACCACTGGCCTTGTTCGACTTCGCTCGGTTTGGAAAGCGCCACGACGCGCGCACCGCGCGGGTTCAGGTTTTCGCGAAACCGCTTGATCGTGCCGCCCTTGCCAGCGGCATCGCGACCTTCGAAAACAATCGCGACACGATCCCCACGTTCCTTGACCGAGGATTGCAGACGGACAAGTTCGACCTGAAGCGCATCCAGTTCATCCTGATAGACGTGTTTGTCCATCACTTCACTGTAAGGATAATCGGGATCGTGGATATCGTTTTTACCCGCGTCCTTGATCGCTTTGCGGATCTCTTTCGGGGCGTCGTTTTTGTAGAAATCGCTGATCGCACCGTCGAATGGCAGGTCCATATGGCTCTCCGTCTTTTTGGCACTATGGAGGGTGCGGGCGGACAGTGCAATCCGCCCGACAAACGCGTTATTTTCCGATATCTTCCAAGTGGTAAGGCGTGGACTGGTAAACTTCGTTGATCCAGTTGCCATAGAGCAGATGCGCATGGCTGCGCCACCGGTTCTGCGGTGCCTTGGTTGGGTCGTTGTCAGGGTAGTAATTCGCCGGAACGTTGATCGGTTTACCGGCAGCCACGTCGCGGTCGTATTCCTCTTTCAACGTGCCACTGTCGTATTCGAAGTGGTTAAAGATATAGAGCGCACGGTGCGCCGGATCTTCGACCAGCGCGGGGCCGGTTTCATCACTGTCGAGCAGGATCTTTAGGCTGTCGCGGGCTTGAATCTCGTCACGGCGCATTTCGGTCCAGCGGCTGACGGGCACCACGCACCTGTCGGAAAAGCCACGCAGATACGGCGAGGAGGGTGCGAGGTTCTTTTGCGAGAAGCACCCAAAAGCCTTGGCGTCCAAGATGTGTTTTTTCACGCCGCTGAAGTAATAGGCCATCGCCATCGCGCCCCAGCAAACGCCAAAGGTGGATTGTACGTGGCCTTGGGTCCAGTCGAATACCTGCTGGAGTTCTTTCCAATAGGTGACGTCCTCAAACGGAAGGTGTTCGATCGGTGCGCCGGTGATGATGAGACCGTCGAATTTCTCGCCCGAGTCCGCAACCTCGCGGAAGGGGCGGTAAAATTCGGCCATATGTTCGGAGGCGGTGTTTTTGGTTTCGTGTTCGCTCATGCGGATCAGGGACAGTTCGATCTGCAAGGGCGTCGCCCCCAAGAGCCGCGCAAACTGGTTCTCGGTCTGGATTTTCTTGGGCATCAGGTTCAAAAGCCCGAACCGCAGCGGACGGATGTCCTGACGGGCTGCCCGCTCATCCGACATCACCATCACGCCTTCGTTCGAAAGAACGTCAAAGGCGGGGAGCGATGAGGGAAGTTTGATGGGCATTAGCTTTTTCCTGTTACTTCAGAGTGCTTTAGATAGGTAGTTTACTGTCGATCCTCAAGGGCATGGGCGATGAGGTCTTCAAAGTCTTTGGGAGACTGAACGGCATAGACGTCTTCGGCTTTTACGGTCACGCCCCATTTCTCGGCCATGGCGCGATACCGTGGTTGACGGTGATCCAGCGCACGCCGATAGGTCCAGCGGATGAAATCGTCAGGGTTTACCGCGTCAGGAGCGATAGATTTTTCCGCCAGATATTCGGCCCACGCGGCCTCAAGGAATTCCGGCTGGTAGGCCATCGGTTTTGGTGCCTTGTCAAAGCGGCGGCAAAGTTCGTCGATATGGGCGTCCGACCCTTCGATCCAGACGCACAGACATTCGCGGGACAATTCCGTCATGATCGGATCGTTCGGGTTATCGATGTCGACCCATTCGCAAATGGACCCACCCGTATCGCAGATGAAATGCGGATAGCCATAGATCGCCTGTGACCGGCGGATGAAATATCCCGTGTCCAGCAGCGCATCGATTTCCGCGCGGTGAAACTGGTTTTGCCGACGGCGGTATTCGTCGATCTGCAGACCGCCCTTTGCCGGATCGCCAGGCTTGCCAAGGTAGCTCGACACCAGAGCGAGGTTTTCAAACGTGATATTGGAACCGAGGTAGATCGAGTCCGACATCAAAAGGTCCCGCAGGAACGGGTTCTTCATGGCTTCGGCTTTGGCGTTGTCGACGATGTATTCGCCCATGTACCGCGTTCCGATCCGGTAATCGACCGAGTAGTGGAACCATTCGCCCTGAGCGCGCAGCAGATTGGACACATGGGTCTTGCCCAGTCCGGACATTCCGAACAGGAGAACATGTTTGTTAGGCGCGTCGCGCCAGTCTTGGGCAGATGAGTAGATCATTTCGGGTCTTGCCTGCGTTACCGTCTTAGCGGGTTTTGCTGATGCGGACCCTCCCGTCAAGCACCGCGAGCCCGAAAGCGAGGATAACAAAGCCGAAATAGGCATTCCACGGCAGTGCTTCGCCGTAAATGACCGCTCCGAGGATGATCGCAACCGGAGTTACCAGCAGCGTCACGAGGCTCACGTTACCGGCGCCCGCCAGCGCGATAAGCGTGTAGTACAGGAAATAGGCGACACTGGAGGCGATCAAGCCAAGGTACACAACACCGATCAGGGCTTCTCCGCTGTAGGCAAAATCGGGGGTGCCTTCGACGAACAATGCCATCGGGAT
>JBNKUW010000185.1:0-270 GCA_050298835.1 Marivivens sp. | reverse complement strand
GCTGCGGCCCCTGTCAGCATCCCTGCCGAGGACACCAGAGGCGGCACGCCACGCAGAAATTTACGGGCCGAGGTTGTTCCGATCGCGTAGCAGATCGTCGCTGCCACCACCGCCCATTGACCGAGCGATCCTTGATTGATCGATCTGAACGCATCAAAGCCGATGACGGTGATTACGCCAACCAGACCGATCAGAATGCCTGTGACTTTGTTCACGGATAGCTTTTCGTCCGCAAAGACCGTCGCGGCCAGAAGAACTGTAAAGATCGCC
>JBNKUW010000184.1:0-4200 GCA_050298835.1 Marivivens sp. | reverse complement strand
GATGCGTTGCTGTTCGGCTGGTTGAAAACGCTTTACCCGATCTGGTCACGGTTCGGACCGGAGGAAATGTTCGTTTCGGCTGCGATCGGACTAGCAGAACTGGCTTTGTCGGGGTGCACGCTGACCTCTGACCATCTGTATCTCTATCCCAATGGCTCTCGTCTGGATGACACCATCGCTGCGGCTCAGGAAATCGGCATGCGGTTTCATCCGACCCGCGGCGCAATGAGCATCGGAGAGAGCGATGGCGGCCTCCCCCCCGATAGTCTGGTCGAAAACGAGGCAGCCATCCTCGACGATTGCATCCGCGTCGTGGACGAATTTCATGACCCGACCGAAGGCGCGATGGTCCGTGTTGGTATCGCCCCTTGTTCTCCGTTCTCGGTCAGTCGAGATCTGATGCGTGATGCGGCACTGCTGGCACGAGACAAAGGCGTCATGCTCCACACTCATCTGGCAGAAAATGATGAGGACATCGCCTATTCGCTCGCCAACTTTGGCTGTCGCCCAGGGCAATATGCCGAAGACCTGGGTTGGACCGGCCCCGATGTCTGGCATGCACATTGCGTAAAACTGGACAGCCAAGAAATCGACCTTTTCGCGAGCTCCCGTACCGGTGTTGCCCACTGCCCGTGTTCGAATTGCCGTCTTGGCTCCGGTATCGCACCGCTACGAGAAATGCGCGATGCAGGTGTGCCGGTCGGGCTGGGTGTCGATGGATCAGCCAGCAACGATGCTGGCAACCTGATCGCCGAAGCGCGTCAGGCCATGCTGCTCCAGCGGGTGTCCAAAGGAGCCGACGCCATGAGCGCCCGCGAAGCGCTCTGGATTGCGACCCGAGGAGGCGCTGAGGTGCTGGGAAGACACGACTGCGGTCAGATCAAAGCGGGGAAACGTGCCGATATTGCCATCTGGGACATGACCGGTATTGAATCGGCGGGCAGTTGGGACAAAGCTGCAATCCTCCTCGCGGGTCCGACCCGTGTTAGGGACTTGTTTGTAAACGGCAGGCAAATTGTGGACGGATACCAACTCGTCTCCATAGACCTGCCGGACATGATCGACCGGCAGAACCGGTTGGCAAGACTGTTGGCAGAAACGGTATAGGACGGGAAAATGTGGCGTTGGATGATAGGACTGGCCTTTGCGGCCTTGGCCGGATGTATTGTGGTGCCGATCCCGATCCCAATCAGCACGCAACCCACACCAGTTAATATCCACATCACTCCAGCCACCTCGGGGTTCGGACTGAAACTTGTGCAGATACGGGCGCAATACGGATTGGGTCCGGTTGAAAAGAGTCCGATCCTTGAAAACGTGGCTCGCGAATACGCTAAGGTTCTGGCGACCGATAACAACGGACTCGTTCACCGCGATGCCGAAGGAAAAATGCCATGGGATCGTGCCACTGCGGCCGGATATTGCTCCGGCTACGTGGTAGAGAACCTTGCTTGGGGACAAACCAGCGAAGATCAGGTTCTACGTGACTGGATGAATTCGGAAGGCCATCGGGACAACATCCTGAACCCGCGGGTCCACCGCTTCGGGCTTGGCAACTCCGGCACCTATTGGGTTCTCTTGATCGGCACCGCCTGCTAGTGCGGACGCCCCGCAACCCATGTGGCAGTGATTGCGCGATCGTCGCCCATCATGATGGTGGGGAACACTGCATCCCAAATGTCATCCGCCCGTGAGCTGCGCTGCGTGATAACATCGGTCGACGCCAGATCGATGACAACAATATCTGCCATCGCGCCCGCGCCCAAATGACCGATTTCACCGGTCATGTGGAGCGCACTGGCTGACCCTTCGGTCGCAAGCCACATGAGTTGTGCAGGATGGACGGCCACACCGCGTAATTGGGCAATTTCATAGGTTGCCGCCATCGTCCGTAGCATCGAAAAATTCGAGCCGCCGCCGGTATCCGTTGCCAACCCGATCCGCATGGCGGTTTTGGACAGTCCCATCAGGTCGAACAGGCCGGACCCGATAAATGTATTCGATGTCGGGCAATGTACGACCGATGCGCCAACCTCGGACAATCGTGCGATTTCGCGGTCCGTCAAATGGATCGCGTGCCCGTACAGACCGTGTTCTCCAAGTAACCCGAAGCGTTCATAGGTATCGAGGTAGTCCCGCGCCTGCGGGTAGAGGCTTTTGACCCAGGCGATCTCGTCGGTCTGTTCGCTCAGATGGGTCTGCATCAAAACGTCTGGGTGTTCAGCCCACAGGGCTCCCAAAGCGTCGAGCTGTTCTGGCGTCGAAGTCGGTGAGAACCGCGGCGTAATTGCGTAGGTTGCCCTTCCCTGCCTATGCCACTTTTCAAGCAAGGCTTTGCTATCGTCATAGGCGCTTTTCACTGTGTCACGCAGATTGTCAGGCGCGTTCCGGTCCATGCAGGTTTTGCCTGCAACGACCGCCATCCTCCGAACAGCCGCCGCGTCAAAGAACGCGTCCACAGACTCCGGGTGGATCGTGCAAAAGCTTGTCAGCGTCGTCGTGCCATGCGCAAGCGCGAGGTCCAACGTCCGTCCTGCCACATCAGCAGCATAGGCCGGATCACCGAAACGGGATTCTTCAGGAAACGTGTAAGTATTCAGCCAATCGATAAGCTGCTTGCCCCAAGACGCGATAATCCCTGTTTGGGGATAGTGCATATGCGCATCAACGAATCCCGCCGTTATCAACGCATTGCCGTAGTCTGTCACTGGAACATCAGGATGGCGGCGACGCAGATCGTCCGCCTCTCCAACCTCTGCGATCCGGTCGCCATCAACCAGAATGCCACCATGCGCAGAATGATGTGCAACAGACGCCCAGTCCGTCACAAAAGGATTACCTGAAAAAGAGAGCGTTTGGCCCAAGAGGAGATGCTTTGTCATATCCTCAACCTACGGGTCCAAATCGGCAGCGTAAATCGGTGAAATTTCCGCTCGGCTGTTGTGACCTGTTGCGGAAATTGTATGGTGAGGCCAAATCCAAAGGAGGTGCCATGGCGGATACTGTAGAAGAGCACGAAGAAGAAGCCTTTGGTGTAACTTCGTATCTTGTCGAAGAGGTGAACGAGGCCGTTGAGGCGCTCGACTCTGACCTTGTTGATGAGCTTCTTGATCCGCTCCACCCTGCTGACGTCGCCCACCTGATGGAGCAGATGACATCGCGCGACCGGCGCGATCTTCTGAATGTCTGGAAGGGCGGGGTCGACGGCGACATTCTTTCGGAACTTGATGAAAGTATCCGTGAAGACATCCTTGAAAACCTTGCCCCTGACGAACTGGCCGAAGCGGTCAGGGAGCTGGAATCAGACGATGTTGTCGATCTGGTAGAATATCTGGACGAAGACCAACAAGAAGCCGTCCTTGATGTTCTCGAAGGTCCCGAACGGGTCGCTGTTGAAAAAGCGCTTTCCTATCCCGAGGAATCGGCCGGACGTCATATGCAGGTGGAGGTCGTTCGCGCCCCGATGCATTGGTCCGTTGGCGAAACTATCGATTACTTGCGGTCAGATATCGAACTGCCCGACCAGTTTTACCATGTGATCCTTGTTGATCCCCGTGGAAAGCCGTCCGGATACGTAACGCTCGGTCGGGTATTGTCAGCCCGCCGCGACGTGAAACTGGGCGATTTGGTCGAAGAAAGCTTCAGATCGTTCCACGTTGAAGACGATGTAGAAGACGTGGCCTATGCGTTTAACCACTACCACCTGATTTCTGCACCCGTCGTCGATGATGACGACAGGTTGGTCGGTGTCATCACGATTGATGACGCGATGACCTTGCTCGACGAAGAACACGAAGAAGACATCCTGCGTCTTGCTGGTGTGGGTGAAGGGCACCTGACCGATACCGTATTAGACACCGCGAAACAGCGTCTGCCTTGGTTGGCCGTGAACCTCGTGACAGCGATTCTGGCCTCTATGGTGATCGGCCTTTTCGAAACCACGATCTCTGGTCTTGTCGCTTTGGCGGTTTTGATGCCGATTGTGGCGTCCATGGGCGGCAATGCAGGCACGCAGACCATGACAGTGACCGTACGCGCCATTTCGACTCAGGAGGTAAGCCGTTTCAACATGATCCGGCTGATCACTCGCGAAACATTGGTTGGCATCATCAATGGCGGCATATTTGCGGTTGTGATGGGCGTCGTCGCGGCGTTCTGGTTTTCCAACGTCGCTTTGGGCGTTGTCATCGGCATCGCAAT
>JBNKUW010000183.1:0-4206 GCA_050298835.1 Marivivens sp. | reverse complement strand
TGCCCGTTCGGCCACGTCTGGCAGGTCAAGCAACGGCGTCTGTGCATGCATCGGACATTGCCCCAAAAGCTGCCCGACCGCTCCGCTATCCGTTGACGGGAAAAGCGTGCTGTCCGAAAGGCCGACACCACGATGAGGATTCTGAAAACTGACCACCATAAGAATTCTCCGATTATCTGTTTTCCGCAGACTAGCGCGCCGTTCCTGCCGCTTCTCGGCAATGTTCACAGGCGATGGTCCGGTTTTCGGCCCTCGCATCGATGACTCTGTCCGCTTTTCGGCCCATTCACCGATTTCACGTGCCGTCTCATCCGGTTTTCGTCTAGCATCACGCATATGGACCAGTTTGACTCTCGTATTCTCGACGCCCTGCAATCCAACGCCCGCCTCACAGCCGAGGCGATGTCAGACCGCGTGGGCCTCTCCCCCGATGCCTGCCGCAAACGGATGGCAAAGCTCCGCGCCTCCGATATGATCGAAGCCGAAGTCGCCATTCTCCGCCCCGAAAAGCTCGGTCGCGGGTTGATGCTCGTGGTCGAAGTGTCGCTCCAGACCGAACGCCCCGCCGATCTCGACCGGTTCAAGGACCGGATGCGCGACGCTCCCGAGGTCATGCAGTGTTACTACGTCACCGGAAACGCGGACTTTGTCCTGATCCTCTCGGCCCGTGACATGGCCGACTACGATGATTTCACGCGCCGCCACTTCTTTGCCGAAGACAACGTCGCCAAATTCCGGACGAGCGCTGTCATGGATCGCGTCAAAACGGGGTTCTCCATTCCGCTCGACACCGGAAAATAGACACTATTCCTGCCCGGTCACGCTGTTTCTAAACCTCCTATCCCTCCACGCGCACGTTGCCGATGGTGCCGTCCACATGGCGCACCGCCGCCAGCAATCGTGTTTTCAGATGGGTTTCGACATAGCTCGCATGGAACGACGACGGCGCAGCAAGGATGAGCGCCCCGTCTTCGTGACCCACTTCGGTCAACGCATGGAACCAGTTTCCATATGTCGCCTGATCCTCTTCGTACAGAACCGCCTGAATGGTCGTCCAAAGCCCGCCGTCGGACTTTGGCGCAGCAACAGCCCGGAGCGGCACAACATTCGTTGCTTTGGCAGGACGGGCGGCGGGGTCCATCCGTTCGATGAAATCCTCACCGATATGTCCCCAAACGGGGCGCGTGTCTTCCATCATCCGGTCAAGGTCGATGCCATAGACACTCACCCTCCCCCGTGCGCCGCGCCGTTTCAGGGTTAACCATCCGCGCGCTTGCAGCTTGGCAAGGTCGCGTTTGACCGTCCGCTTGTCCACGCACCACAGCGCGGCAATCGCATCTTGCCCCATAGAAAGCTCATCGCGTTGCCAGTTGTATCGGGTGGTAATCAGAACGGTCATTCGAAGGACCAGCTTCTGAACAGCCTTGTCACTGTCCAAGGCGTAGGCCATCAACGCAGAAAGTATATCGTACTTTCGTGATGCCGCCGCCGGGCCGACTGGTTTGGCGATCTCCACTGCCGGGTCCTCTCATTACCTGTTCGGCAGATTTGCTCTGCCGTGTTTGCCTCGATCGGGGCCCGTGTTCTCTTCGGAACTTTCAGTGCTTTGCGTCGAATACAACGCCTTTGCCCGACTGATCGCCATTTGCGTCCAGTTTTCCGATTCTGTCAAGCGGTGGCTGTTTGCGCCCTAATACCCATTTCGAAAGAAATAGGTTTAATTGGTTAAGGGGGACATTCTATAGGTGTCCCCTATTCCATCAGAAATGTCACCTAATATGTTGTGGTATCCTCAAACGTGTCCCCCAATAAAGGGGTGTTTCCACCACATACAGGCCGCATCTCTGCCCCTCCCCCGCGAATCGCTTTGCCCCTTAAAAACTTGGGAAAACCTTTTCCGCGGGTAAGTTCGCTTTTACCTTAAACAATGTTTTGCGTTTTTGGCAAATAGGGCGTATTTCCGAAAACAGCAGGAATTTACGTTGAGGCTAATTCAAATGTACACCCACGAGGACCTCTCCCGGCTCCAAGCGCAGTCCCTAAAGATGCAGAGCTGGATCCGTCAGCAGACCTTCTCACCCGAAAACACCAAGCGTCTCCGCCGCTTCTCGTCATGGGAAGTCAGTGAGCTGATCTTTGGCATCAACCAGTCCACTTTCCGCGGCCGTCTTGCCGCTGACCCGTCCCTCCCCGGGGGCGAGGTTGAGCCCGATGGCCGTCAGCGCTGGTTCTCTCTGGAAGAGATCAACGAACTCCGCCGCCGGATGAAGGTGAACCGCAAGTCGCTCCTTCCTGAACGTCCGGCGGGCAAGCGGGCGTTCCGCGCTGCCGTCGCCAACTTCAAGGGCGGCGCTGGGAAATCCACCGTCGCGCTCCACCTCGCGCATGCGGCTGCGCTGGATGGTTACCGTGTGCTCGTCGTGGACTTTGACCCGCAGGCCACGCTCTCCCACTCTATGGGGCTCAACGACGTGGCCGAAGACTTCACCGTCTGGGGCATCATGGCGCGTGACCTGATCCGCGAAACCGACCGGATGAATGGCACTGCCGTCGGCGCGGCCAGCGGGACCGCCCTGCCCCACCGCAAACTTCCGGCGTCTATCCGTGACCTCGGCCTTGGTGAGCTGCGCCATCAGGACTTTATCAAGCCGACCGCATGGCCGACCATCGATATCATCCCGTCGTGTGCCAACGCGGCCTTTGTCGAATTCGCCTCGGCCCAGTACCGCCACCTCAATCCCGAGTGGTCGTTCTTTGCCGCGGTGAGCCGTTACCTCGACCAGCTTGGCGACGATGATTATGACCTCATCATCTTCGACTGCCCGCCTGCGATCGGGTATCAATCCATGAACGCGGTCTTTGCGGCAGACATGCTCTATATCCCGTCTGGCCCCGGCTACTGGGAATATGACTCCACCACGTCGTTCATCGGGCAGCTTGCCGAAGCGCTCGAAGACCTCGCCTACGGGTTCGACAAAACCTTCCCCGCGGGGAAGATCGCGTTGCCCAAGGCGTTCGTCGATATCCGCTTCCTGATGACCCGTTATGAACCGGGCAACGATCTGCACCGTGCGATGTTTGAAGCATTTCGTAAGGTTTTTGGTGATCATGTATCAGAGCACCCGATTGAAATGACGCGCGCTGTCGAACAGTCGGGCCGCTTCCTGTCGTCGGTCTATGAAATCGACTACCGTGAAATGACGCGTGAAACCTGGCGCCGTGCCCGCACCAGTTTTGACCGCGCCTACCTGGAATTCAAAGAGCGCATCATCGCCTCTTGGGATCAGATTTGAGGAGTGAACCATGAGCAAGAAACGTCGCATGTTCGCCATCGATATGCCGGAGGAAGCGCCAGAGGTTACCTCTGAATCCTTCCCCGCGGAAAAGGTTCCAGAAGAACGCGGGCGGCGCGGACCGATGGCAACCGCCATTTCGGAAACCGCCGTCTCTACGCGGGAACGGGCCGAGGTAGAGGCGCAGATCCGCGCGGAAAACGATGCGCTCGCCCATGAACACGTCCGCCTGAAAAAGCTCGGGCTGGTGGTGAGCTTGATCCCCCTCGGGGACATCGAAACGCAAAAGCTCGTCCGTGACCGGATCAAAGGACCGGATATGGAACTGGCCGAACTCAAGTCGTCCATCGACGAACTCGGCCTGTCCAACCCCATCCGGCTTGAGGCGCGCGACGACGGCAAATTCGAACTGATCCAAGGCTACCGCCGTCTGGCCGCGTTCAAGGAACACCTTGCCGAAACGGGTGACGCGGACCGCTGGGGTTTGATCCCCGCCGTGGTCTCTGAACCGGGTGACACGATTGAAGATCTGTACCGCAAGATGGTGGACGAAAACCTCGTCCGCAAAGACATCTCTTTCGCCGAGATGGCCCGCCTTGCCATGGACTATGCCGCCGACCCGATGACGCAAGTCAACGATCCGGACAAGGCCGTGAAGGTTCTGTTCAAGTCGTCCAACTATTCCAAGCGCAGCTACGTCCGCAGCTTTATCCGGTTGCTGGACCGGTTGGGCCCGATCCTGAACTATCCGGCTGCCTTGCCGCGTAGCCTCGGCCTCGCTCTCGCTGCAAAGCTCGAAGAGGATGCCTCGATTGCCAGTGCGATCAAGACAGAGCTTGACGGTTGGGACAACCGGTCAGAGGTGGATGAACTCAACGTTCTGCGCCGCTACGCAACAGAAGAAGAGGGTCTG
>JBNKUW010000182.1:0-4220 GCA_050298835.1 Marivivens sp. | reverse complement strand
TGCTCGAGCTCGGCGAGGTCGCGTTCCAGGTCCTTCTCGCCCTGGAGCGCCGAACGGCCGATGCGCTCGGCCAGGACCTTGTCGAAGAGCGCCTGGCCCGGTTGGCCGAGATGGGACGCGACGATAGCGGTCAGGCCTGTGTCATCGCCGGTGGTGAGGAAATCACACGCGAAGGACCAGACGGAACGGACGCGATGCTGGCGGCGATCGCTCCAAAATATGACCGCACACCAATGACAGGCCAGGTTCTAGTCGACCTTGTTCAAGGAATATCGCAAATGATCCGCGGCACGCCAGAAGGACGCCAACCCGCCGACAATGGCATCCTTTATAAGGGGCCAAAACCCAATCAGGACCGTCGCGCTGATTTGCCGGTCATTGGTCCGGAAACTGCAATGCGCGCTGCCGAGGCTGGTCTGGCCGGTATCGTCATCGAAGCGGGCGGTGTCATGGTGATGGACATGCCACAGGTGGTTTCGACCTTGGATTCTCAGGGTATGTTCCTTTGGATCAGGGAGCGCGGGGAATGAAGGTGTTCCTCCTTGCCGGTGAAGTTTCGGGCGACCGGCTGGGTGGGGCTCTTATGGCGGGCCTGAAAGAGCTGCGCGATGATGTCGAATTTTTCGGCATCGGAGGCGAGGCGATGCAGGCCCACGGGCTACAAAGTCTTTTCCCCATGGAAGAACTGTCGATCATGGGACTGGTCGAGGTTCTGCCCAAGTATGTCCACCTCAAACGCCGTATCCGCCAGACTGCGGATTATATCGTCGACCTGAAACCGGATGTGGTTGTCACCATTGATGCCCCCGATTTCTCGCTCCGTGTGGCAAAGCTGGTGAAAGAGGCGTCGAATATCCGCACTGTCCATTACGTCGCCCCGTCGGTCTGGGCATGGCGTCCGAAACGGGCCGAGAAGATGGCCAAGGTCATCGACCACGTGCTGGCGCTATTGCCGTTTGAACCGCCCTATATGGAAGCGGCGGGGATGGCGTGTGATTTTGTCGGGCATCCGGTGACGACAGAACAGCAAGCCACCGACGCAGAAGCGCAGGCGTTCAGGGATGTCTACGGGATCGGTGACGCGCCCCTGATCCTCGCGCTTCCCGGTTCCCGCAGGGGGGAGGTCACGCGCCTGAGCGAACGCTTTGGCGAAACGCTTGATCTGGTTCTGGCACAGAAACCCGAGGCCCGTTTCGTCGTACCGGCTGCGGGGCCTGTTGTATCGCTTGTGCGTGACCTGACCAGCCAATGGGGGTCTTCACCGATCGTGCTCGACCCAAGCGAAACAACGCCAGCGGACAAACGGGCGGCGTTCAGGGCTGCCGATGTGGCTCTTGCGGCGTCCGGGACTGTGTCGCTCGAACTTGCGGCGTCGCGGACACCGATGGTCATTGCCTATGACTTCAAATGGCTCACATGGCAGATCATGCACCGTTTAGCGCTTGTTGATACGTTTACGTTGGTGAACCTTGTGTCCGATACCCGCGCGGTGCCCGAATTCCTCGGCCCTGCGTGCCGTCCAGAAAATATCGCGCCTGCCATACTTTCGCTTCTGGACGATCCGTCGATCCAGCGTGATGCGATGGATATGACAATGGAGCGGCTTGGCGAGGGCGGCGAAGCCCCCGGTCTCAGGGCCGCCCGCGCAGTGCTCGAACGGCTCTAAGGTCTTTCATCTTTCCCGAAAATACTCCCGCCGGAGGCGGTTACCGGCCTTTCCAGATCCATCCGCCGCCGAAAATCCGGCTGCTGTCAGGATCGTAGAACACACAGGCCTGACCGGGGCTGACGCCCTCTTCGGGGGTCAGAAGCTCTACCTCGGCTTCGGTGTCGGAAATCGCGCGCAAGATCGCGGGGGCCGGCGGACGGGTTGAGCGGACTTTGACCTCGATCTCGCGTTCGGCAACGTCGGTAAATCCGTCATCGCCCAGCCAGTTGATTTCACGGACAGGCACCGTCCGCGTGGCCAACATCTCTTTCGGGCCGACAACAACCTGTTTGTTGTCGACGTCCAGCTTTACAACATAAAGCGGATCGGCAAGCCCGCCGATCCCCAACCCGCGCCGCTGGCCGATGGTGTAGTGGATCACGCCACGGTGTTGTCCCAGAACAGTGCCGTCCTGATCGACGATATCACCGGGTTCGGCAGCGCCGGGGCGCAGCTTTTCGATGACCTGCGCATAGTTTCCGTTCGGTACAAAGCAGATGTCCTGACTGTCCGGCTTGTCTGCGACAGCCAGCCCGTATTTCGCAGCAAGCTTGCGGGTTTCGTCCTTGGAGGGCAGGTGGCCCAGAGGGAACCGAAGATAATCCAACTGTTCCGGTGTGGTCGAGAACAGGAAATAGCTCTGGTCGCGGTCGAGATCCGCCGGGCGGTAGAGCGCGCGCTTGTTGCCCTGTTGCGCGGAGCGCACATAGTGCCCGGTCGCCAGGGCGTCGGCGCCGAGATCCTTCGCGGTCTTCAGCAGGTCGGTGAACTTGACGGTCTGGTTGCAGGACACGCACGGGATCGGCGTCTCGCCGGCAATATAGCTGTCGGCGAACCGGTCCATGACCTGTTCCTTGAAGCGGCTTTCATAGTCGAGCACGTAATGCGGGAACCCCATTTCTTCGGCCACGCGACGGGCGTCATGGATATCCCGACCCGCACAACAGGCCCCTTTTTTCGCCAGCGCCGCACCGTGGTCATAAAGCTGAAGTGTCACGCCAACCACGTCATAGCCTTCTTCGGCCAACTGGGCGGCTACGACTGAGGAGTCGACTCCGCCAGACATTGCCACAACAACGCGGGTTTCGGACGGGGGCTTTGCAAAGCCCAAAGAGTTCAGCGGTTGGTCGAGCGGCATGGCAGCCTCCGTTCGCGGGGGAGAAGTCCGAGGGAATATATGAAAATGCGAACTACTCTCAAGGGGCGGTTTCACCAGACATTAAGAAGATGGCGCACATTCTATGTGCCAGTACGAAACCAAGCAAAGTATCTAGCATGTACCTTAAGAAAGTCGATGGCCCCCGCGCGGTTCGTTTACCAGATGGTCACTATATGACGCGCGCAGACCTGCCCCCTGAAAACACAAGCCGCTGGGTCGCATCGCGCAAGGCCGCTGTGGTCAGGGGCGTAAACGCCGGATTGATCAGCCGGTCAGACGCGTTGGAACGCTATGGTTTAACAGAGGAAGAATTCGAATGCTGGGAACGCGCGGTTGCCCGCTTCGGAGAAAAGGCTCTCAAGACGACGCGACTACAACGTTATAGACAACCCAAGGGAGAATGTGAATTATAGGCCTTGCTGGTAACGTGTAATTAACCAATTGGTTTCATGGTGGTGTCAGGAACAATAGCGGAGGCTGCATATGCGTGTGCTGCTTGTGGAAGACGATCCAACCACGTCAAAGAGCATCGAAATGATGCTCACCCATGCGAACCTGAACGTCTACGCGACGGATTTGGGGGAAGAGGGGATCGATCTAGCCAAACTATATGACTACGATCTGATACTTCTTGATATCAACCTACCGGACATGACGGGACATGAGGTTTTACGCCAACTCCGTCTGGCCCGGATCGAAACACCGATCCTGATCCTGTCCGGAGAGGACGGAACAGAAAGCAAGGTCAAAGGATTCGGGTTCGGGGCAGATGACTACCTGACCAAACCTTTTCACCGTGAAGAGCTGATCGCACGTATCCACGCGATTATCCGACGCTCCAAAGGGCATTCACAGTCCATCATCAAAACCGGCAAGATAAACGTCAATTTGGATGTTAAAACCGTCGATGTGGACGGGTCTCCGGTTCACCTCACTGGTAAAGAATACCAGATGCTTGAGCTCCTTTCGTTGCGCAAAGGAACCACGCTCACCAAAGAGATGTTCTTGAACCATCTTTACGGTGGCATGGACGAACCCGAACTCAAGATCATTGATGTCTTTATCTGCAAGCTGCGCAAAAAACTGCAGCAGGCGACTGGCGGCGAAAGCTACATCGATACGGTTTGGGGGCGCGGCTATGTGCTCAGGGATCCTGACCCGGCCGAAGTGGCCGCTCCGCTTGCTGTTAGCGCGTAATCGGGCGCCCGTATCCGCCACTCACGGATAAACCGAACGGGCGCCCTCTGGACGGGCGCAGGCTTGGTCCCTAGAACATTGACTGACCATATTCGGGTCTTTCATTGAAAGGGGAAGCAGTGTCCGACGCGTTATACGCCACAGTTGCGGTTGAAG
>JBNKUW010000181.1:0-4253 GCA_050298835.1 Marivivens sp. | reverse complement strand
GAATTTAAGGACACCGCCGGATCAAGCTGCGGCGCGCTGCTACCCACTGGCAATGTCAGCGATGTTGTCGAAGGCGTTGAGGTCACGCTGATCGACAACGGAATGCCCTGTGTCGTGATGTGGGCCTCTGACATGGGGATTTCCGGTGAGGAAACGCCGGAGGAACTCGAAGGCAACGCGGCAGTTCGCGCAAAGCTAGAGGCGATCCGTCTGGCCTGTGGCCCTATGATGAACCTTGGTGACGTGACCGAGAAATCGGTGCCGAAAATGACCATGGTCAGTGCCCCGCGCGACGGCGGTGCCATTTCGACCCGAACGTTTATCCCCCATCGTTGTCACAAGACCATCGGCGTTCTGGGCGCGGTGAGCGTGGCGACGGCCTGCCTGCTCGAGGGATCACCGGCCTATGACCTCGCCCAACGGGGCGAAGGGGCCGAACGCAGCCTCGCAGTCGAGCATCCAACCGGTGAAATGACCGTTGTCGCAACATTGAATGAAACCGGTGACGTCCGCTCTGCCGCGATCCTAAGGACCGCACGCAAGCTGATGGATGGCACCGCATACGCATAAGGAAACAGGCTATGGACGCCGATTGGCTGGTCTTTCATCCCGATCCGAAAAAACCGGATTTTGAACTCCCCGAAGGGGCTGTTGACGCACATTGCCACGTTTTTGGGCCCGAGGCAGAGTTCCCCTTTGCTCCCGAACGGAAATATACACCCTGCGACGCAGGCAAGGATCAACTCTATGCACTGCGCGATCATCTGAGATTCAGCCGGAATGTGATCGTTCAGGCGACATGCCATGGTAAAGACAACCGTGCGATGGTCGATGCTTGCCGCAACGCTGGCGATCTGGCCCGCGGGATTGCCTCGGTCGGTGCCGACATCACCAAAGAAGAAATCCGCGACATGCACGAAGCTGGTGTTCGTGGCGTCCGGTTCAATTTCGTCAAACGTCTGGTCGATGCCACCCCGCAAGAGGTGTTCCTTTCCATCGCAGAGAAAATCAAACCCTTCGGCTGGCACATCGTTGTCTATTTCGAAGCACAGGATCTGGAAGAGCTTGAACCCTTCCTCAAGAAACTGACGACGACAATCGTGGTGGATCACATGGGCCGCCCTGATGTGACCAAAGGCGTCGATCATCCCGATTTCCAGCGGTTCGCCCGCTTGATGGCCGAAAATGAAAACATCTGGTCCAAAGTGACCTGCCCCGAGCGCCTGTCGCAGATGGGCCCGCCGTATGACGACGTGGTTCCCTACTGCAAAGCGATTGTGGACCAGTTTCCCGACCGCGTGCTCTGGGGCACTGACTGGCCACATCCCAACATGAAATCACATATGCCCGACGATGGTGCTTTGGTCGATTTCATCCCGCGTATCGCTACGACGAAAGAACTTCAGCAGAAGCTGCTCGTCGACAACCCAATGCGCCTTTACTGGGCGTAACCGGAGTGCCTGTCCGAATGGGGGCGGGCGCACCATAACACGGAGGACATCCCGATGGATCAACCGGGCTACGACTACCATATCGACATTCCTGGCACGACAATCTTTGACGGCAAAATGGCCATGAAAGGCTATGCGCTGAACAAGATGTGCTACTCCTTTAACGGAGAAGCAGGTCGTGAGGCCTTCTCGGCAGATGAAGAAGCTTACATGGAAAAATTCGGCCTGAACGAAGAGCAGAAGCAAGCTGTTCGAGACCGCAATATCCTCGCCATGATCGAAGCAGGTGGGAACATCTACTACCTCGCCAAATTCGCTGGCATCTTCAAGCTCAGCGTTCAGGACGTGGGCGGCATGCAAACCGGCATGACCACAGAAGAATTCAAACAGCACTTGCTGGATCAGGCATAAGGGACGCGACCAATGGCAAAAATCCTCGGAGGCATCACGACCTCGCACATTCCCGCGGTAGGCAACGCCATCCAGAACGAGCTTCAGGATGATCCGTATTGGAAACCGTTCTTTGACGGCTATCCCAAGGTCCACGCATGGATCAAAGAGAACAAGCCGGACTACGTTGTGAACATCTACAACGACCATGGCCTCGGTTTCTTCCTTGATCAGATGCCGACCTTCGCAATCGGTGCCGCACACGAATACAAGAACGAAGACGAAGGCTGGGGCCTGCCCAAGCTCGACCCGTTCCCCGGCGCACCGGAACTGAGCTGGCACATCATTGAATCGATGGTCGCTGACGAATTCGACATTACCTCCTGTCAGGAACTGGCTGTGGATCACGGTTTTGTCGTCCCGATGCAGTTGTTCTGGCCGGGTGCTCCGAACAATCCGGATTTGCCGCGTGCGGTTCCGATTTCGGCAAACACTGTCCAACACCCGATCCCGACGCTAAAACGCGCACTGGCTTTCGGTCGTGCACTGGGCAAAGCGCTCCGCTCCTTCCCCGAAGACGCCAAGATCGTCATTTTGGGTACGGGCGGTCTGTCACACCAGTTGGATGGTCAGCGCGCAGGCTTTATCAACAAAGAGTTCGATCAATATTGCCTCGATAACATCGTTCACAATCCTGACGAACTGACCAAGGTCACACGCATGGAGCTGGTCGAAAAAGCCGGCGCTCAGGGAACAGAATTCCTGATGTGGATGATGATGCGTGGCGCATTGGGCGACGACATCGTTGAACTGACGCGCAACTACCATATTCCGATTTCGAATACGGCTGCGGGCACATTGCTGCTCGAGTGCGCCTCCTAATAAACGAAATGGCTGCGGTGAGAACATCGCAGCCGTTTTTCATTTCTGGCAGTCGGATTGCGCCGGTGCATCCCTATTGACGCCAGAGCGCATGAGCCATCACAGGTCTCTCTTGGGAATGAGATGTGACGACGTCGCGAATACTATTGCGGAAATCTGTCACGCGTTCGATTTGCAAAAGCCACCAAAGACAGCATCACCGGCACTTCGACAAGTACTCCAACAACGGTTGCCAGTGCCGCACCCGATCCCAACCCGAACAATCCGATCGCCACGGCTACTGCCAATTCAAAGAAGTTGGAGGTACCGATCAGAGCGCAAGGTGCAGCCACCTTGTGCGGCACTTTCCACGCCCATGCCCATGCATAGCCGAGCGCGAAAATACCGTAGGACTGAATCAGGATCGGCACGGCGATTAGGGCGATCAGGAACGGGTTGGTCAGAATGACCTGTCCTTGAAAACCAAACAACAACACTACAGTTAAAAGCAGGCCCACTACAGATGCAGGTTTGATCGTTGTGGTAAATGCGTTGACTGCGTTCTCTCCGCCGCGCACCAACAGGGCACGACGCGTGAGCCCACCTGCGATCAACGGGACCACGATAAATAGGGCAACTGACAATATCAGTGTTTCCCACGGAACGATGATATCCGTCACGCCAAGAAGGAACGCAACGATCGGAGCGAAAGCTACGACCAGAATAAGGTCATTTACCGAAACCTGCACCAGCGTGTAGCTCGGATCGCCTTTGGTCAGATGTGACCAAACAAACACCATTGCGGTGCAAGGGGCAGCCCCCAAGAGGATGAGCCCGGCAATATATTCCGGAGCCTTTTCAGGCTCAATGAACCCAGAAAACAGGTGGTTGAAGAATAGGACGCCAAGTGCTGCCATCGTAAAGGGTTTGATAAGCCAGTTGACCACCAGGGTAATCACTAACCCCTTCGGCTTCTGTCCCACCGACTTCAACGATCCGAAGTCGATACCGATCATCATCGGGTAGACCATAGCCCAGATTAGAACAGCTACGACGAGGTTGACCGACGCATATTCCGCCTTTGCCAACAGTGCGAAAAGCCCCGGAATGGCATTCCCAAACAGGATCCCAGCAAGAATACACAGCGCCACCCAAAGGGTTAACCAACGTTCGAAAATGCTCATGATTGATCCTTGATGTCTGGGACGCAGCACGCGCCATCGGGTGCGGGACCAAGCCCGTTAATAAATTCCGCAAGCATCATTAGTGCTTCGGGATTAAGGGCGTAGCAAATCCGCGGGCCATCAATTTCGCCGACGATTACGTCGGCAGATTTCAGGATACGCAGGTGTTCAGAAACTGTGGATTGGGCCAATCCGACAGCATTTACGATCTCACCACCGATGCATCCCGGTGTCTCCTGCAAGAGCCCAAAAGGGGCGTTCTACGTGTTCCCGAACGTAAAGGAGGTGCCGATGGGTTCCAGGGAGCTTGCGAAGCAGCTGCTCGAGAAGGCCGGGGTGGCCGCGCTTTCAGGGACGGCTTTTGGCG
>JBNKUW010000180.1:0-4298 GCA_050298835.1 Marivivens sp. | reverse complement strand
GTGGTGATGACGATATCAACCTGAGGGGCCAGCTCGCGGAATTTTGCCAGTTGGGCTTCGCGGAATTCCGGAGAAGAAACAGAGGCATAACCGCCAGTCGCAGCACCGTCCTGCTGTTCCTCTTCGAAGTCCAGATAGACGAATTCGGCGCCCATAGATTCAACTTGCTCGGCCACTTCTGGGCGAACGTCGAATGCGAGCGTGATTGCACCAAGGGATGTCGACGTACCAATGGCGGCCAGACCCGCAACACCAGCACCGACGACAAGAACCTTTGCGGGCGGCACCTTACCGGCAGCCGTGATCTGACCGGTGAAGAAACGACCGAAGTTGTTACCCGCTTCGATAACAGCGCGATAGCCAGCAATGTTCGCCATGGACGACAGGGCATCCATTTTCTGCGCACGCGAAATACGCGGCACCATTTCCATTGCGATAACGCTAGCGCCCTTTTCGGCAGCCAGTTTGAGGCCTTCTTCGTTCGCGCCGGGATTAAAGAAGGTAATCAGTGTCTGCTCTTTGCGCAGACGCTTGAGTTCGGTAGTTGTGGGAATGCGTACTTTGGCAACGATATCGGCAGCTTTGAAAAGAGCCGCGGCGGTTTTTACAACCTCGACACCTGCCTCTTTGTACATCTCATCGGAAAAACCGGCATTTGCGCCAGCTCCGGTTTCGATCACGCACTCATATCCGAGCTTTTGCAGATCCTTGGCAGACGCCGGCGTCATCGCGACCCGGTTTTCGCCTTCAAGTATCTCTTTAGGTGAGCCGATTTTCACAGGCAATCCCCCTTAAAAATTCCTTACCTAAGATGGCATATCCAAAGCAATAATATTTCACAAGCGATGCTTTCGACGTATACAGTTGTATACCGCTGCGGTGCGGCAATGAGGTCACTCAGAGCCAGCGGCGGGTCTTGCTGCAGTAGCGTGCGAACTCTGCGCGGAACTCCCGACGCATGCGATCTTCTTCTGGAATGATGAAATGTTTTTCGATCCACCAGACGAAAACTGGCACAAGCGGAAGACCAAGCGGCGCATCAATCCAGAGGATAACTCCGAACAGAACCAGCGTATCCCCAAGGTAGATCGGGTTCCTGCTCCGCTTGAATATTCCGGACTGAACCAAGTGGCTGGGAACCCTGTGCGGAACAAAGGTCGTGCGCCACTTGCGCATCTCTATCACGGCAAGAAGCATCAGAATGACACCTGCCCCGATCAACAAACCTGCCAATAGATCTGTCACCGGCATGCGGAGGCTCAACCCAAAGGGATCGACCTGCCCCAACCACCATGCGAGCGCAGCAAAAAGGAAAAGCCAAACGGGGGGGATGTCTATCATTTTCATGGGATCAGCTTGCCGCGCCTTTGCGGGAGTGTCATCCTCAAAATCACATCCTTGATGCGACAAATTGCTTTCGTCTCTTGTGTTTTTCTGCACAGCGTCTTTTGCTCTGCCCATGACTGATTTCGATGCTACACGCAAAATGTTCGATCTGCCCGAGGGCGTGATCTACCTTGATGGAAATTCGCTTGGTCCCCTGCCCAGCGCCGCAGTTGCGCGTGTGCAGAACCGCATGCTCGACGAATGGGGTGAGATGCTCATCACCGCATGGAACCGTGCGGGGTGGATGGCGGATGCGCGGCGGATCGCGGACCGTGTCGGTCGGCTGATCGGCGCCCCCAAAGGGACGACCGTTCTGGGCGACACCCTATCGATCAAGGTGCATCAGGCACTGGCCTCAGCGCTAGAGCTTCGCCCGGATCGCAAGATCGTACTGTCAGACAGCGGGAACTTTCCGTCTGATTTGTATATGGCACAGGGTTTGGTCAAAACGCTCGACAAGGGCCATGAACTCAAAACCGTAGCACCGCAGGAGGTTTTGGGCAGCATCACGGATGATACCGCCGTTGTGATGGTGACAGAGGTCGACTACCGGACCGGCCGAATGCACAACATGCCCGCGATTATAGAACGCGCGCACCAAAAAGGCGCGTTGGTGATCTGGGACCTTGCCCATTCCGCTGGTGCAGTTCCGGTCGACGTAGCTGGGACAAACGTGGATTTCGCCGTGGGCTGCACCTACAAATTCCTCAACGGTGGTCCGGGCGCCCCCGCCTTTATCTATGTCCATCCCGATTTGATTGACCGCTGCCGCCCTGCGTTGTCAGGTTGGCTGGGACACGAAGCCCCGTTCGCGTTTGACCTCGATTACCGCGCAGGAAACGGGATCGACAGGATGCGTTGTGGCACACCACCCGTCTGGGCGTTTGCAGCGCTGGATGCAGACCTAGACGTTTGGGACTCTGTGGACATGGTGGACCTTCGCCAGAGATCGATTACTTTGTCAGAGCGTTTTATAGCAGGCGTAGAAGACCGCTGCCCAGCGCTGAAACTCGTCAGTCCACGCACGCCGGAAACACGCGGTTCACAGGTCTCCTTTGCCTTTGACGAAGGCTACGCAGCCATGCAGGCGCTTATCGATCGTGGTGTCATCGGCGATTTCCGTGCGCCTGATATTATGCGGTTCGGCATCACGCCGCTGTATCTGAGTTCAGACGACATCGACGCCGCAGTCGATATCCTCGCTGACGTGATGACGAACCGGTTATGGGATCGCCCTGAATACCGTCAACGTGCTGCTGTGACCTAGGATCGGCCTCCTTTGGCGTTAACGATTAAGTCCCCACTCTAACATATTGAGAATACGCATCGAATCCACCCGCCTTTGGGTTGAGATTCAGCCACATTCCTGCCCAAATTAACCAAGATTTTGACACCTTGCGCCCCCATTCGCGCCCATTCGAACAGTCATTACTGCTTTGGAGTAGTGCCGCGTGCAGATTCGGCGCGCGAAAAATAACAAGGTGGGCAGGCGTTCAATGCCATCGGGATATAAAATTACACTTGGGAACTCTGTGCTGGGCGCTGGGGATGCAGCCAGCAGCACGACTACCTTTTTCACAACCGAAGCCTCTCTGGGCAACGGTTCACTTAGCTATCAGTACTGGAACGGTTGGACGTGGCTGACCGGATACGTCAACGGGACTTATTATCTGGATACGACCGGCAGCGTGTACTTTGTTCCAAGCACGGGGCTTTCCGGTTGGGGACAGCAGAGTTTTGCCGTCAATACATCGCCCGATGTCGGGGTTGTCATGGGGACAACCGGCAACGATGCCGCAATCAACGGTACAAGCTCTAGCGACTATATCTACGACACGAACACCACCACCTCCTCCACCGGCACAGGATCGGACTCGATCTTTGCGGGTGCTGGCAATGACACCGTCTTTGCAGGCGACGGAAACGACTATATCGACGGCGGCAGCGGGAATGACACCATTAACGCCGGCGCTGGCAACGACACGATTGACGGCGGCTTTGGGGCTGACTCCATTTCCGGTGGGGACGGCGATGATTACATCGTTGGGGACGAGACTTCGACCGCAACGACATCGACCGAACACCTGAGCTGGACAAACAACGGGGCTTGGGCAAACGGCACTGACCTTCAGTCCGGGTTTACCCAGGATACCGGCGGTATGTCGGTGTCCTTTGACCAGCAGAACGACGGTGAGCTCAACGCTACGATTGCGAGTACAACTTCTGCCTACACCGAATCTGGCGACCCGTTCAGTGCAACCTCCAACCTCGGGCTTGGTGGTAACGGTGGCCTGAACGTTTCGACCAGTACGATCACTTTTGATGCGCAGGACGGTTCCGGCCTTGCCAATACGGTAGAGAACGTCACCTTCCGTCTCAATGACATTGACGCGAACTACGCCACTGGTTGGCAGGATCAGGTTATCATCCGTGCCTATGACGCAAACGGAAACCTAATTCCTGTCGATCTGACCGCTGCGGGTGGTGACTTTGTCACCGATGGCCCCGGTGGCTATGTTGACGCGGCTGATGGCGCGGATGATCTTTTTACTGTTGGCGGCTCGGTTCTGGTTCAGATTGCCGGACCGGTCCACAGCATTGAGATCGAGTTCAACCAGATCAGCGGCAACTACTCCAACAACGTCATCTATATTTCTGACGTCTACTTCGACACGATGATCGATACGGGCAGCGTCGATACCATTGATGGTGGCGCAGGCAATGACGTTGTCTACGGTATGGGGGGTGATGACATCATCACCGGCGGCACCGGAAACGATCTCATCGACGGGGGTGACGGCAACGACAGTATCGACGGCGGCGCAGGTGACGACACCATCTACGGTGGCGCTGGCGATGACTATATCCTCTTCGGCGACGGGGCGGATACGGTCTATGGCGGCGCAGGCAAC
>JBNKUW010000179.1:0-4482 GCA_050298835.1 Marivivens sp. | reverse complement strand
GACCAAGCGTTGGGACGGGTATATCGGTGCGGCTGCCGTCCAAAACGCGATGGTGGTGATGATGTATTGGCGCCTCTACTTCGCAGACCCAACCTCCGTAACAGGGGACGGATCACTCGGTGACTGGTGGCTTGAATACTACGTGCATGGCGTGGGGCCACTGCTGCTCTGGATTGATGCGCTGTTTATTCACCGAAGTTTTCGCAGGCTTGGCGCGTCGGTCGCGTGGTTTGTCGGAATTATCGTCGCCTACATGCTGTGGGTGGAACTCTTTGTGCAGCGGTTTTCAGACACACCAGCCGGTACGGTGACAAATGGTTTACCCTACCGGTTTCTCAATAACCTAGAGTTTGGAGAGCGTGCCGGGTTTTACGCAACCAACATTGTTGTAGCGATAATCCTTCTATGCGTTTTTGGCGCTGCGGCGTGGGTTATTCGTCGACTTGTGAAAGAAGCGCCCTGAGGCCGTTTCGGTAGTCCGGATACTTCAAAACCACCCCCAGTTCGTCCTTGATCCGGTCATTTCGAACTTTCTTGCTTTCTGCATAGAAAGAACGGGCCATGGGGGTCATGTCGGCCGTATCAAAGTTTTCGGACGGTGGAATCGGGAGCTGCAGTAGCTCGGCAGCAAAGGCGATGACATCTTCGGGCGGGGCGGCTTCATTGTCGCACACGTTGTAGATCGCGCCAGGATTGGGTTTTTGAATAGACGCCCACAGAACTTGCGCGATGTCCTCCACATGGATGCGGCTGAACACTTGGTTTTTCTTGATGATCCGTCGTGCTTTGCCGCTTCGCACTTTGGCAAACGGACCGCGACCGGGGCCATATATGCCAGCGAGACGAAAGATATGAAGCGGTAGACCGACATCCTGCCATTGTCCTTCGGCACGTACGCGATACCGGCCACGTTTTGTGGCAGGTGTCAGGGCCGTTGTCTCATCGACCCATCCTCCACCGTGATCGCCGTACACTCCGGTTGTCGAAAGATAGCCGACCCATTCGAATTGGTCGGCACGTTCAACGATTTCCTTGCGTAGCGCCGCCAACACAGGATCGCCGTTTTCATCTGGTGCAGTTGAAATCAGAATATGCGTGGCTTTATCCAACGCGGGTCGCATATCCGAACCCGGCCAGAGAATGGGTTCAATCCCGTTTGACAGCAAGTTGCGGGCTTCGTCCGTACGTCGCGTTGTGCCGATGACAGACCAATCTGGCGGAAGGATTCGCTCCAGTGCGCGGGCGGAGTATCCGTGACCAAAAGACAGTAATGTTTTCATCGAGGATCACCTTTGGACAAAGCGTCGAGTGTCAGATCGCAGCGTACACCTGCGTAGAATACATCAAGTACTTTGGAAAACACTTCAGAAGCGTTTGGTACAGCGGCAAAGAGTGTTGCTGAGGATCTGAGTTTTAGACCGTCAACCGGTCCAAGAATTTCTTCGGCAGTCTCTTCGTGATGCTTTAGAATGAGTTCGTTCATGTGCACCAAGCGGGGACCAAGAACGGGATGAGATAAGTATGCAGTTGCTTCTGGCAGTCCTGTGATTCCATAGAAGTACGCCGTCCCCGAACGTCCCAGACTGCGAAGCTGAGGGTAGATGTACCACATCCAGTGAGTCTGCTTACGTCCCGCCGAAATCTCTGCCTCTGCGTCTGTATAGTTCCGGGCTTGTGCCTCAACGAAACGTTCGATGTTCGTAGGATCACCCATCAATCCCACCAAAATTGCCAAGTTTCAGAGCCTATCAAAGCACCAGCGAGGGCATCGAGGGTGCCATATCCCTGATCAACAATATCGTTGCAATAGGCGTAGTGCTCTTCTGCGAGCGCGAGTGCCTCATTCTGACTGAGTGGGGGGCGAAGGACATGAAAGGTTAAGGTGTCGTTGCTATGGCCGATAAGGCGAGCGCCGTATCGGTCCCTCCAGCGCCGCATCAGCCCTATATGTACTTCGGCTTCCGGAAAGGCGTTCCAAGCACCACAATCAAGATAGGCGGGAACTTCGGTCGGGTCCGAAGTCGGGACTAATCCGATATAGAGTTTTTTATATGGGGCATTTCGGACTACATCTATCGATGCAGCATCAATCGCGTCGGCAACGACCGAAAACTCTGCAAAGGAACCTCTGACAGGAAGATTAAGTTCAGCCCATTCCTGTTTGGCTTGCCGCATATAGGCGTCAAAGTCGAATTTGGATGCACGTTGCAGGATGTCCTTAACCGGTCTCGGTTGTTCAACAGACATCATCATTTGAAGTGATCTGGTTGGGCCAAGGATTACGGGTGTGTGGTCACGATTGTTGGCTTCTTTTGCAATTACGGCAGCTGCTTGTTCACCACTACATTCGATCACTGGCCAGCGAAGGGTGACATCTTCGAGTTGGGCGCCGGCCTGATAAATCAGAGCTTTGCTGTCTTCGGGTTTGAAGAGTTTTTTCAAAAGTTTCATGCCTACCCCCAGCAGTTTGCGCCATTTGCCATCAAACCTCTCGGGACGACAAGTCACTGTGACGTCTTGAAGGCGTTGCACAACTAGTGTCAGATCACGGAATCAAAATCACAAGAAAGGGTGCTTCGGCCAAGGAGGCCGATTACGCAAAGCATCCAAATAAAAGGATAAGAAAAATGAACGACATCATTTCACCTACTCAGCAGAAGGCAGAAGATTTTACTGACGCCAAAGCAGCCGTTGATAGATTGATCGAACTCTACGATCAGGCTGTAGTTTTTTTGAGCGAGAACTTTTCTACCGCTGTTTCCGGTGGCTTGCCCGAGGCTCGCTACCGCGCATTTTACCCTGAGATCCGTATCATCACGAAAAGCTTCGCGCTTTCGGACAGCCGTTTGTCTTTTGGACACGTGCCAGTGCCCGGGATCTACTCTGCGACGATCACCCGCCCGCGTTTGTTTGAAAACTACCTGCGCCAGCAGATCGATCTATTGATTCAGAACCACGGTGTTTCTGTTCAGATCGGACCGTCCGAGACGCCAATCCCGGTCCATTTTGCGGTTGCCAGTGATTCTGCTGTGACGATCCCGCAAGAGGGTGCGCTCGAATTTACGCTCCGTGATGCGTTTGACGTTCCCGATCTGTCAACGACACACGACGATATCGTGAACGGTACGGGGTTTACCTACCCCGATGGGTCGCATCCGCTGGCCCCGTTTACAGCGCAGCGTGTTGACTATTCGCTCGCCCGTTTGTCCCACTACACGGCGACTGCGCCGGACCATTTCCAAAACCACGTTCTCTTTACGAACTACCAATTCTACGTAGAAGAATTCGAAGCCTACGCCCGCCATGTTCTGTCCGATCCGAATAGCGGCTACACCAGCTTTGTCGCGCCGGGGAATACTGAAATCACCGAGGCAAACGCGCATCTGCCCCTTCCGGCAAAGCTGCCTCAGATGCCGACCTATCACCTCAAGCGGCCAGACGGTTCGGGGATTACGCTGGTCAATATCGGGGTCGGTCCCTCGAACGCAAAAACGGCAACGGACCACATCGCGGTTCTCCGTCCGCACGCGTGGCTGATGGTCGGACACTGTGCTGGTTTGAGGAATAGCCAAAGCCTCGGGGACTTCGTTCTTGCGCATGCTTACCTGCGCGAGGACCATGTTCTGGACGACGATCTTCCGATTTGGGTACCGATTCCGGCGCTCGCGGAAATCCAGATCGCTCTTGAAGAAGCGGTTGCAGAGGTCACAGAGCTCAAAGGTTTTGACTTGAAGCGTATTATGCGGACCGGCACCGTTGCCACAATTGACAACCGCAACTGGGAGCTCAGGGATCAGTCTGGCCCGGTCCAACGTCTTTCCCAATCCAGAGCGATCGCATTGGACATGGAGAGTGCGACGATCGCTGCAAACGGGTTCCGATTCAGGGTTCCTTATGGAACGCTCCTCTGCGTGTCTGATAAGCCGCTTCACGGCGAACTGAAATTGCCTGGAATGGCGTCTGATTTCTATAAAACACAGGTGGCTCGTCACCTCATGATAGGTGTTCGTGCGATGGAAACCCTGCGTGAAATGCCACTAGAGCGGATACATAGCCGGAAACTACGCAGCTTTGAGGAAACAGCGTTCCTCTGATTTCGCCGATTTGGGTTGAAATCTGCCTTTTTTGCTTGCAATAACCCACATTTCATAGTGGTGATCTACTATATACCGTTATTATACGGGACATGAGGCCCAAGACCGGGCAGAACAAGGGAGACCATGGAAATGGCAAAACCGATGACCAAGGCGCAGCTCGTTGCTGCTCTGGCCGAAAAATCCGGCACCGACAAAAAGACCGCATCTGCTGGTCTCGATGCTCTGATCGAAATCATCACCGCAGAAGTTTCCGGCGGCGGCGCTGTGACCCTGCCGGGCGTTGGCAAAATCTACTGCCGCGAGCGTCCTGAGCGTATGGTTCGCAACCCTGCAACTGGTGAAACCATGCAGAAGCCTGCTGACAAAGTGGTCAAAATGACCATTG
>JBNKUW010000178.1:0-4540 GCA_050298835.1 Marivivens sp. | reverse complement strand
GGCCTCGATCACGTCGGTCTTCAGCCGTGCCAGTTGGCGGGCCACCTCGAGTTTCTCGCGGAGGTTCATCGAGGCTCCCGGGCACTGCTCGCCGTCGCGGAGCGTGGTGTCAAAGATATACAGCCGGTCTTTGGTCATCTCACAGACCCTCCAGTTTTGAGGCGTCGAAACCGGCGCCGGGTTGCAGCTCTACGCCCGCTTTGGACATACGCACTTCGACCCCTGCTTCGGTCAGGGCGGTTTTCAAGGCATCGACAGCGCTGAAATCCTTGGTCTCCATCGCGGTGGTGCGCAGCGCGGCGAGTTTGTCGGCCAAGGGTGACAGGTCGATCCCTTTGGCCCAATCGCCCATCTCCGGCAACAACAGGCCGAGCATTTGCGCGGAGGCAAGGAAAGTGCCCTTTTCATAGAAGCAATCCTTCTGCGGATTGGCAGCGATCCCCTTGGCCAGCGCATGCAATCGCGTGATCGCTCCTGCGGTGTTCAGGTCTTCGGCCAGTGTATCCACCAGTTCCGCGTCCGGCCCCGTGGGCTCTGCGTTTTCGGTCAGCTTGCGCCAGTTGCGCAGCGTCGCCTCTGCTTCGGACCGTTTCTTTTCGGTCCAGTCCATCGGTTTGCCGTAATGCGTGCCGAGCATGACCAGACGGATCACCTCGCCCGGAACGCCCTGTCCGAGCAGGTCATGCACGGTAAAGAAATTGCCCAAGGACTTGGACATCTTCTTGCCCTCGACCTGCAACATCTCATTGTGCAGCCAGACATTCGCAAAGCCCCCTTCGGGGTGAGCGCAACGGCTCTGCGCGACCTCGTTTTCGTGGTGAGGGAACAACAGGTCGAGTCCGCCACCATGGATGTCGAATGACTCGCCGAGTAGTTTTTTACTCATGGCCGAGCATTCGATGTGCCAACCAGGTCGGCCTTTGCCCCAGGGACTATCCCAACCAGGGGTCGCGTCGTCAGAGGGTTTCCAAAGGACGAAATCCATCGGGTCCTCTTTGAACGGAGCAACCTCGACCCGAGCGCCGGCAATCATATCATCCACCGACCGGCCCGAGAGAGAGCCGTAGTTTTCATACGACCGGACGCGGAACAGCACGTGGCCCTCTTTGGCATAGGCGTGGCCCTTGGCGACCAAATCCGAGATCATCGTCACCATCGCGTCGATCCATTCTGTCGCGCGGGGCTCCTGACTAGGCCGAAGCGCACCCAGAGCGTCCATATCGTGGTGATACCAGTCGATGGTTTCATCCGTGATCTCGCGGATCGGGCGGCCGGTTTCGGCGGACTTCGCGTTGATCTTGTCATCCACGTCGGTGAAGTTCCGCACGTAAGTCACGGAATCTTCGCCGTAAACATGGCGCAAAAGACGGAACAGGACGTCAAAAACCAGAACCGGACGTGCGTTTCCCAGATGGGCGCGGTCATAGACGGTCGGCCCGCAGACGTACATGCGCACGTTCGTCGGGTCGATGGGCTCAAAGACCTCTTTCTTGCGGGTTCTGGTGTTATGTAGTCGGATCGTTGTCATACGCTCTCTCGCACGCGGTTTACGCCCGCGGGCTTAGCAACTTACCGTATGAATGGAAACGTGAAAGAGCGGCCCGCGAGACTATGTCAGCAGGTAATAATGCAGCAAATAATGATTGCGATGCTCTTCATGGGGACGATCCGTAGCATCGCGCCCCACATTAGTCCAGCATTTCCGCCAGTTTGTTCAGGGTGTTGAGGTTCCGGCCCGTCATTTCCGTGCCTTTGACCACCTTGGCGATTTTCTCGAACAGTTTGGAGCGGCCAACGCCGTCAGGAGCATGGAGCCATGCCACACCGGGTTTGAGAACGATCTCTTCGGTCGGGGTTTTGAGCGTTTCATAGAGGTCCGCATCGAATTCCGGTTCGGACCATAGCAGCATGCCATGAACGGCTTTCCCTGCGGTTCGATCAAACGGGCAATCAGCCAACACATTGGTCAAAGTGTCGGCAGACAGAACAAGGACTGGCACAGTCAATCCATAGTCGGAAATCGCGGCAGATAGTGCATCTGCCAGCGAACGGGTGTCACCATCCGCTGTAAACACCAGATTGCCAGAGGCGATGTAGCTACGTACATCCTGCCATCCCAACCCTTCGGCCAGTTTGCGCAAATCCGCCATGGGCAGTTTGTTTTTTCCGCCGACATTGATGCCACGAAGCAGTGCAATCCATGTGGTCATAACGGCCCCCTCTTTTCCGTATTGGGACATGAGGGGACCGTTTGTTCAAGCCCTAGTCGTAGCTGATGACTTCGATCTCTAAACCGTTTTCTTCCGAAAAATAAAAGCGGCGGCCCGGTTCATAGTCTGCATGACTGGTTGGTTCATAGCCGGCGGCCTTTACGCGGGCTTCAATCGCATCAAGATCATCCACCACGATCCCGATGTGGTTCAAACCAGCCTTTGTTTCATAGGTACTTCCTTGATTTTCTGACGCACCATCCGGTCCCGAATAAAGAGCAAGATAATCGTCCTCTGACCCGACATGGATGGTGTGACCGCCGTGGATCGCCTCTCCCTGCCAGCGGATTTTCCAACCAAATAACTGATCTAATAGTTTTGCGGTCTTCGCTGCATCCGCCACAGTGATATTTGCGTGTTCCAAACGAGCCATTTCATGATCCTCCATTTATAGATTTTCTTCCTTTTCCGCCGCGGAGCTCTGGTGACCTCGTCAAACAGGATCAACGAGTCGCCACTCCGGTAGGCCAAACCATCGTGGACCAGAGCGGATTCGGTACGGCTATCACAGGTTATTATCGCCATTGCATTCACTCCGTTCTCTGCAGTACGACTCGTTTGTAATTTCTCAAGTTAACTTTAGATCAAGCGGAAAATGTCACAGGGATTAAGCATCGGGGATTTGGCTACACGCACTGGTTTGGCGGTGTCAGCAATCCGGTTTTATGAAACGCATGGAATTGTTCAGCCGCTCCGCAATGCGGGTGGTCATCGACGGTATGACCGGTCGGATATCAGGCGGTTGTCTTTTGCGATGGCCGCGCAAAAACTGGGTTTGTCGCTCGCAAGAATTGCGGAACACATGGAGGGGCTTCCCCCGAACAAAGCGCCGAACAAAAAGGATTGGGAGCGAATATCTAAAGGTATCCGTCATGACATCAACCAACGGATCAACGCGCTAGAGGCGCTTCGGGATCAATTGGATGGATGTATCGGGTGCGGGTGTCTCTCACTCGACAAGTGTTCGCTGTATAACCCGGACGACATCAAAGGACAGGACGGTATCGGTCCTCAACTACTGCCCGACATCCCTGAATAGGACACACTCAGTCTAAAAAAATCGCCTCCACCGCAAGGGACAGGTACGGTGGAGGCGAGATCCCGTCCAGGGCAATGACGGGATCAGGGGGAACAAGAATCAGAAACTCAACGACGCACGAAGGCCAACGCTGGTAAATCCTTCGTCTGAACCGGACCCGGCAAAGTCGTCATAGCGGTGGTCAAGAACTTCGGCGCCAAGGCGCAGGGAATCGGTCATCTGGTAGTCCACGCCGACGCCATAGACGTACCCGTTGTCACTGTCAGAAGACGCGCCACCCAGATCCATTTGCGACACGCCAGCAACGGCATACGGCAAGAATTGTCCGGCATCATAACCGACCCGCACTTTTGCCAAAGCTTCGTTAGATACGTCCACGCCAGTGCCCGCGTCGGACATGTCAGTGGCGGAGTATTCAAGCTCCCCGCCCACGACGACGTTTCCGAGATCAGTCTGATAGCCACCGAACACACCATAGGTCATACCTTCGGCATCCCCGATCTGTGCGCCGGAATTCCCTTGACCGTGTCCAAGGCTGGCACCGCCGTAAAAGCCGCTCCAGTCACTGGAATACATCGGAGTTACGACTTCAACGACCTCTGCTTGCATCGGAACTTCTTCGGATACAGTAGGCATACCGCCTGCTAGTGCGGGGCCTGTAACGGCCATCGCCAATACGGAGGCTGCAATCACTTTGTTCATTTTCATCTCTTACAATCCTAGCTTTTGGATCGGGCCCGAAGCGGCCCTCTCCCGCATAGAGATAGGAAAGAATTCAGAGAGTTAACTCACAGACGCGTGTAGTCGTTCGTGATCGGCACAATATTGCGAAAGCGGGTCTGGGCCTGAGCCAAAGCCCGCTGATTGGTGTTTTCCGATGGCTTGAAATTCAGCCTGCATCTCCTAATGCAGCGTTCGGTTTGCTGACTATCCCACCCCCGACGGCAGCCCGAACCCCTGTTGTTGCCGGACAAGAGGTGGACAAGCCGCGCGCCACACGAACAGCAAGGAACGCAAATGCCTGCGCTTCGAGCATATCTCCGTCCAGACCAACCTCCTCAACCGGATCAACTGGACAATCCATGCCGGCGGACAGCATCGCCATGAGCGTTTTGTTATGGCGACCACCACCAGTGACGAGCACGCGGGAGGGTGGCGTCGGACAATGCTCCATCCCTTGTACAACCGCCATCGTGGCACATGCGGTGAGTGTTGCGACAGCATCTGCATC
>JBNKUW010000177.1:0-4548 GCA_050298835.1 Marivivens sp. | reverse complement strand
GGTACGGACATCGTTTACAAAAACTATGTCAACATGGGCATCGCAGCAGGCACGCCGACCGGCCTCGTGGTTCCGGTCATCAACGATGCCGATACCATGTCCTTTGCTGACATCGAAAAAGCGATCGCCGAAAAAGGTGCCCGTGCCCGTGACGGCAAACTGTCCATGGCAGAAATGCAGGGCGGGTCGTTTACGATCTCCAACGGTGGTGTTTACGGTTCGCTGATGTCCTCGCCGATCCTGAACCCCCCGCAGTCGGGTATCCTCGGCATGCACAAAATCCAGGACCGTCCGATGGTCATCAACGGCGAAATCAAAATCCGCCCGATGATGTATCTGGCCCTGTCTTACGATCACCGCATCGTGGACGGCAAAGGCGCCGTGACTTTCCTCGTGCGCGTCAAAGAAGCGCTCGAAGATCCGCGTCGCCTGCTGATGGATCTGTAATCCGCTTTTGATCGGGGGCGTCACGCCCCCGTTTCATCTTGCTACAAAACCTTCGGGATACTTGGCAAATTGCCGAAATCCCCGAAGGAACCAAGACCTGACAAACCGGCCTATTTGCACCGGCACCCATATTCCGACTACCGTGCTGTTACGCGCGAATTCACACAGGAGTCTTTCATGTCCAGCTATGACGTTATCGTAATCGGCGCCGGCCCCGGCGGCTATGTTTGCGCAATCCGCTGCGCCCAGCTGGGTCTCAAGACCGCCGTGGTCGAAGGACGCGAAACCCTTGGGGGAACCTGTCTGAACGTCGGGTGCATTCCATCCAAGGCTCTCCTTCACGCGTCCCACCAGCTCCACGAAGCTGAAGAGAACTTTGCCAAGATGGGCCTGAAAGGCAAATCGCCTTCTGTCGATTGGAAACAGATGCTGGCCTATAAACAGGACGTCATCGACGGAAACACCAAAGGAATCGAGTTCTTGTTCAAAAAGAACAAGATTGACTGGATCAAGGGCTGGGCATCCATCCCCGAAGCCGGAAAAGTGAAAGTCGGCGACGACACCTTTGACGCTAAGAACATCATTATCGCCTCCGGCTCTGAACCGACCTCCCTCCCCGGTGTTGAGATCGACGAGAAAACTGTCGTCACTTCGACCGGTGCGCTCGAACTGTCCAAGGTTCCGAACTCCATGGTCGTTATCGGCGCGGGTGTGATCGGGCTCGAGCTTGGCTCTGTCTACAAACGTCTGGGCGCAGAAGTGACCGTCGTCGAATTCCTCGACGATATCACCCCTGGAATGGACAAGGACGTTCAGAAATCCCTGAAAAAGCTGCTGCAAAAACAGGGACTGAACTTTGTCATGGGCGCAGCCGTTCAGTCCGCGACCAAGAAAGGCACCAAGGCCACCGTTACCTACAAACTCCGTAAGGACGATAGCGAAGCCACAATCGACGCGGATGTTGTGCTGGTCGCCACGGGTCGCCGCCCCTTCACCAACGGCCTCGGCCTCGACACCATTGGCGTAGAAATGACCGAACGTGGTCAGATCAAAACCAACGGTCACTATGCAACCAACATTCCGGGCGTCTATGCCATCGGTGATGCGATCGTCGGCCCGATGCTTGCGCATAAGGCCGAGGACGAAGGCATGGCCGTGGCAGAGATCGTCGCAGGCCAAGCGGGTCACGTGAACTATGACGTGATCCCCGGCGTGATCTACACCCACCCCGAGGTTGCTTCGGTCGGGAAAACCGAACAGCAGCTCAAGGAAGAAGGCCGCGCCTACAAGGTCGGCAAATTCTCCTTCATGGGGAATGGTCGCGCAAAAGCTGTTTTTGCAGGTGACGGTTTCGTTAAGATCCTCGCGGACAAAGACACCGACCGTATCCTTGGTGCACACCTGATCGGCCCCGGTGCCGGCGATCTGATCCACGAAATCTGTGTTGCCATGGAGTTCGGAGCCGCTGCCGAAGACCTCGCCCGCACCTGCCACGCACACCCGACCTTCTCCGAAGCGGTACGCGAAGCAGCACTGGCCTGCGGTGACGGCCCGATCCACAGCTGATCGATCAATAATCCGGTTTTTCAGAGGGCAGCCCTTGATGGCTGCCCTTTTCTTTTGACTGTCGCCCACACGACATCCCAGTCACATTGCTTTCTAGAACGTTTGCCTTACTTTACGTTAGAAACGCCACCTCCGCTCTCTGGATCGACGTCTTCAACCCACTGAGAAATATTGGTAATTTCAGATATTATCCTAATTTATGAGGATTTTCGCATACTTTAGGAGACAACTCTCGCACCAGCTTCCACAGCAAAGAGCCTGCATTTCCCGCGATACGCCAGAGTGCCGCCCAATCTTGGCCATGATTTCCAATCATTTTCGATTTCGGGGTAAGTCCGCCAAAGGGATTTGTGCGATGCGTAAAGTTTTAACTATTCTGGCATTTGTTTCTGCCACTCTAACCGTAACACCGTCCGCGGCAGAGGCCCGCCGGATGTCAATTCCACACGTCGGCGGCACGTCCGAACGACTCGACTTTGTTGCGGGCACCGCAATGTCGACCGATGACGACGGCCCGTTATCGCTATGTTATCTGGTCGAGGGGATCACCGTTTTCGGACAATTCCTGACCTATGAGGTCCAATCCTATGCGCTTGCCCCGAACGGATGTGACTCCGAAAAATACTTCGCTCTGACGGACGAAGCCTTTGCGATCGGACAGACCGCCGGTGATTTTCCGGCTGATCTTCCACCGTTGGCCGTCACACCTGACCGTAATCGGATGCTCAACTGGGTGACTTACGGTGTATTTGCGTTCCTCTTATTATTTGCCCTGCGGTCAGCGCTTCGCAAAGTCTTTGGCAATTCTGGCAAGGGCTCTCTGCGGCGCCGAAAAGACGATCTAGCCGTCCAGACACTCGCTGCAATGTGCATCGTATCCACATGCGACGGCGAACAGCATCCAGATGAGATTAGGCAGATTTCGACGAAACTCGCGGCACTAACCGGCAAGAGCTACTCTCCCGATCAGATCAAGGACATGCTTGACTACACAGCAACCGATCCGTCTGCCATTGACGCAATCGGTGTGAACCTGACCGAAAAAGATCGCCGCATCGTGATGGAAGCAGCAATGGCCATTGCGACCGCTGACGGCAGGATCGACCCTGCGGAATACAATGCGGTGACACGCATTGCCCAACAATTGGGGATGCAGGGTCAAGCTGTTCGCGAAATTCTGCAGGACATCGCCGCACAAATGCGGGGCAACACGCTGAATCCTGCCTAACCGCGCAACATCCTGAGACCTTGGGTCACATCGGCCCGAACGGCGAGCCGCAACCCCGGCTCGTCTCCGGCTTTTAGCGCGGACAGGATCAGCTTGTGATGGGGTGGCGGTTCTTTCCGGTTCAGACGCCCATAGAGCGCCCGCATAGTCGGCATTAGCTGCAGCCAGACGGTTTCGGCCATCGCAAGGATTGCCGGAGCCTGCGCCCGCAAATAAAGCGTCCTGTGAAATTCGAGGTTCATCCGGATATAGCCCGAAGCATCCTGACGGGCGACCATCTGACTGACACCTGCGTTGATGGTCTCCAGCCGTTCGATCAACGCAAAGTGCGCACGTGGCAGTGCGCGGCTTGCCAACTCCGGCTCCAAAAGCGCCCGAACAGCGGCGAGTTCTTCGATCCGTTCGTTGGTCAATTCCGGTGTGGATACCCGCCCCGAAGACGAAAGAAAAAATGCGCCTTCAGCCACTAACCGCCGCGCGGCTTCCCTCGCTGGGGTCATGGAAACCCCGAATTGCTTGCCGATTCCTCTAAGGGTCAGCGCCTCACCGGGTAGGATTTCCCCGTGCATGACCTGCGCACGCAGGGTGCGATAAACCCGTTCATGGGCGGCGCCGGTAATCTCTGTGGAGCGTTGAGAAGGTATCATGCGCCTTATGTGATCACAAATTTCAGGCCCGTCAATCGAAACGAAGTCGGTGAAGCGCCTGCCCTTCGTGCTTCAACCAGCGACGGGGGGCTTCGAACTCCGGATAGAGCCGCTCTACAACCGCCCAGAAAGCATCAGAGTGGTTCATCTCTTGTAGGTGGCCCACCTCATGGGCCGCCACATAATTCAGCACCTCGGGCGGGGCCATAATCAGCCGCCAACTAAACATCAGATCTCCGCGCGCAGTACAGGAGCCCCAACGGGAACGCGTATCGCGCAACGTGATCCGCCCGTAGCTTTTCCCGAGCTTTGCGGCATAGCGGTCCGATGCCTCTGCCAGTGCATCCCGCGCCTGAGTTTTGAGAAACGCTTGAACACGGGCACCTACGCGATCCGGCTCTTCGGGCACCTCCAGTACAGATCCAGTAAAACGCACCCGCCGACCTGATCCCGCAACCACGGCAATCTCTTCTCCACGCAAGGGAATCACCCCCCCAATGGTGACACGAACGTCCTCTCCGATGTCGGTCAGGTGGCTGCGAAGCCACTCTTCACGGTCGCGAACAAAGGCAACGCCCTCTCTTTCGCTCGCCCGATGTGGCAAAGTAAGCGTCACCCGACCGTCCAAACGCGAAATTCGCAAGGACATTCGTCGTGCGC
>JBNKUW010000176.1:0-4552 GCA_050298835.1 Marivivens sp. | reverse complement strand
TTTTGCCCTGGCTGAAAGAGACGTATGGGTACGAAGTGATTGCCTTCGCGGCCGAACTGGGCCAGGGGGACGAATTGGCCGGGATCAAGAAGAAGGCGCTGGCCAGCGGGGCGGTCAAGTGCGTCGTCAAGGATCTGCGCCGCGACCTGCCCTGCTTTCTGCATACCGGCAAAGTCGGCATCCTCGTAAATACGAATTCCATCCTTGGTGAGGCGTCCGCGCAGGTCTTCGGTCACTGTCATGCTCCTTTTAATCCGCGCCTATTTAGGACGGATTGGTGGAAAGGGCCAGACCTCAGGCGATCAGAGAAAAGGGGATTTCACCGCCGACCTCGACTCCGGTAGGTGAAATCCGTGTCGATAGAGCGATCACCTCGACTCCGTCGTCAATCGCGTCGGCCAAAGCTTGCGCATATTTCGGATCGATATCCACTGCGGGCGCTACGCGTTCGCAATCGGTTCGCTGGACTAAAAACAGCACGACCGCTCGATCACCTTCGCGCGCTTTGGCGGCCAGTTCGGCCATATGCTTTGCACCGCGTGCCGTCACACTGTCTGGAAACTCTGCCAACCCTTCGCTCCGGCAAAGCGTCACGGATTTCACTTCCACCCAGCAATCGGGCTTTCCGCCCGTCAGCAGAAAATCGATCCGGCTATTTTCCCCGTATTTCACCTCTGGCCGGACCAAATCGTAGCCTTGGAGGCGTTCGACCTCTCCACCCATCAACGCGGATTTCAGCGCACGGTTCGGAACCGAGGTATCGACGCCGGTAAAATGCCCGTTTTCATGATCGACCAGCCGCCAGCCGAACTTCAGTTTTTTCTTGGGATCATCGTTCGGCTCCAGCCAGACTTTACTCTCCGGCACAGCCAGCCCCATCATGCTCCCTGGATTGGCGCAATGCGCTGTCACCTCGGTCCCGTCCTCCAGCCTGCAATCAGCAAGAAACCTTTTGTAGCGGCGGATCAATCGGGCGGGGATGAGAGGAGTGGTAAACTGCATAACCCCGACCTATACCTTTATCAAAGCCTGTGGAGAAGACGATGCCGAACCCCACCGCCGCAATCCTCGTGATCGGGGATGAAATCCTGTCCGGCCGCACCCGTGACAGCAATATGCACTACCTTTCCGGCAAACTGACGGAAGCAGGTATTGATCTGCAGGAGGCCCGCGTCGTTTCCGATAGCAAGGACGCCATCATTGCGGCCGTCAACGCACTTCGGGGCAGCTACGACCACGTCTTTACCTCTGGCGGGATCGGGCCGACACATGATGACATCACAGCAGAAAGCATCGCCGCTGCGTTTGGGCTCGGTATCAGTATCCGTCAGGATGCCTATGACCTGCTGAAGGCGCACTACGATGCGCGCGGGCAAGATTTCAACGACGCCCGCCAGCGTATGGCCCGCATTCCTGACACAGCAACGCTGATCGATAATCCCGTTTCGACCGCTCCGGGCTTTTCATTGGAAAACGTGCACGTCATGGCCGGTGTCCCTGCCGTATTCGAAGCTATGGTCGCTTCGGTTCTTCCTACCCTCACGGGTGGTTCCCCGCTCTTGTCTCAGAACCTCAGGGTGGATACCGGCGAAGGTGAACTGGCCGAGGCACTTTCCGCACTCGCTGATGAGTTTTCCGACCTGTCTATCGGCTCCTATCCCTTTATCCAGAATGGCGTTTACGGCTCCAACATTGTTGTCCGAGGGACCGACGGTCCGCGCGTGGATGCGGCCATGATCAAACTCGCAGGACTGTTCCGCTAATGCCTCATCCCACTGCGCAAGACCTCTATGAGGTGATCGAAGCAACCTGGCCCAGTGCGTCAAAACGTCAGCTCGGTCCTGTCACCATTCGTGAAGGTCAAGGCGGAGGAAGCCGCGTTTCCGCCGCTACTGGCGCTGCAAACGACGATGACGTGACAGCGGCAGAGGCCGCAATGCGCGACCTCAACCAACCCTGCCTCTTTATGATCCGCGAAGGCGAAGCAGATTTTGACGCCCTCCTTGCCCGTCGTGGCTACAGGATCAAAGACCCCGTTACGCTGTACTCGGCACCGGTAGACCGGATCGCCACCAATCGCCCACCGCCGGTCACAACGTTCGAAATTTGGCCGCCGCTTTCCGCCCAGAAAGAAATATGGGAACAAGGCGGAATCGGCCCTGCCCGCCTCGCGGTGATGGATCGCGCCCCTCATCCCAAGACCACCATTCTGGGGCGTTTGGACGACACGCCGGCCGGAACCGTTTATGCAGGAATTCACAATGGCATTGCCATGTTTCATGCTTTGGAAATCTGTTCGCGTTTCCGTCGTCGCGGACTCGCCGTCCATATGCTCCGATCCATGGCATTCTGGGCAAAGAACAATGGCGCTGACCATATCGCGCTCGTCGTGACCGAAGCGAATATCGGCGCGAATGCGCTCTACGCTTCCCTCGGCTTCGACGTTGTGGGACATTACCACTACCGTCAGTTGGAGGAGTGACACGTGACATCTAGGCCCACCGCCCTGAACCTTCCGATGGTCGATCCGTTACCAGAACATACCCAGAAGTATTTCGACCTTTGTCAGGACAAACTGGGCATGGTGCCCAACGTCTTGCAGGCTCATGCGTTCGACATCAGCAAGCTCGATGCATTTGCAGGCCTGTATAATGACCTCATGCTCGCCCCCTCCGGACTGAGCAAACTTGAACGCGAAATGATCGCCGTTGTCGTGTCCTCGATCAACAAATGTTTCTACTGCCTGACAGCCCACGGTGCTGCCGTTCGCGAACTTTCGGGTGATCCGATGCTTGGTGAAATGTTGGTCATGAACTGGCGCGTAGCAGAACTTGATACTCGCCAGCGTGCCATGCTTTTGTTCGCGGAAAAGGTCACTGTAGAAAGCGCCAAGATTGAAGAAACCGATCGTCAGGAACTCCGTGATGCCGGTTTCTCAGATCGTGACATCTGGGACATCGCGAATGTCGCCGCATTTTTTAACATGTCGAACCGCGTAGCATCTGCCACCGATATGCGACCGAACGAAGAATACCACGCCCAGTATCGATGATCCTCAAGGCTCTTACATTTTCACTATTGGCAATTCCGACTGTCTGCGGGGCCGTATCGCTTGATCTACCTGCGAATGCTGTTTTGTCAGATAGGTCATCAGCCGCATTCGACAGCTACTCCATGCCAACGGGTGCATGGACCGGAGAGCTGGTCCCGATGCGTAGCGTTGAGGGCCCCGTTGCCAAACAGGTCTGGAAAATTGACGGCAACAACCAGACCACGCTGCAACTCCTTGCTCCGATCCGGCAACAACTGGAAGAGTCCGGATTTGAAGTCGTGTATGAATGCCGGACAGATGAATGCGGCGGGTTTGATTTCCGCTTTGCGCTCGATCTGGCGCCCAGCCCGCTGTTGCAGGTGAACCTCAACGATTACCGCTACCTCGCGGCTGAAGACAGCTCTGAAACGGTCGTGATATTTGTCAGCCGAACGAGCACTACAGGTTTCATCCAGATTGTTCGCATCGGCCAAGTGGACGGACCCGACACATTGACCACCAACGCCTCGGTCCCGGTTGCTCAGACCGTTTCCACCGTCGTCGAAAACACAGATTCCGCAACGCTGGAAAGCGCGGGGCACCTCATCCTTGGTGATCTGATATTCGAAAGTGGGTCAGCCAACCTTGGTCAGGGGCCCTACCCGTCTCTGGAAAGTCTTGCCGCGTTCCTGACGTCGAACCCCGAACGTATTATCGCTCTCGTCGGGCATACGGACAGTTCCGGCTCACTTGAGGCAAATATCGAAATCTCCCGCAGACGGGCAGCGGCGGTTCGCCAACGTTTGATCGACGCCTACGGAATTTCCCCCGACCGGCTCGAAGCGAACGGCATGGGCTACCTTGCACCGGTCGCAAGCAACCTGACCGAAGAGGGTCGGGCTGAAAACCGGCGGGTAGAGGCGATCCTGCTGGATTAATGATCCGTTTGGCAGGCCGTGTGGTCTGCCAATGCTTCCAGCACCGAACAGCTCTCTGTGGTGCCGTGATCATGCGCTGTCGCGATCCGTGCCAATTCCGCCTCCAACCGCAGGAGCTGCCTGATACGCGCACGGATACCTTCCAGATGTTCCTGCGCTATCTCATGCGCGCCGTCACAGGGTTTTCCCGGTTCTTCCTCCATCGCAAGCAAATCCCGCACCGCATCCAGCGGAAGCCCCAACTCCCGTGCGTGCCGGATAAACGACAATCGCCGCAGACCGTCACGATCATACCGACGTTGATTTCCTTGCGTCCGGTCGAAAGGCGCAATCAGACCGATTTCCTCGTAGTACCTGATGGTTGGAACCTTCACTCCGGTCTGTCTGGATAATTCACCGATGCTCAGCATTTTTCCCTTGAACCTCTAGTTACTAGAGGAATTAGATTTAGGGCAGAACGTCAAGGACCTGAAATGCCCCACGATCACCACCACCACCATCATATCGATCCCGATACCGGCGACGCCCGGATTACATGGGCTGTTCTGGTCAACGTCGGCCTTACAGTCGCGCAGATCGTTGG
>JBNKUW010000175.1:0-4563 GCA_050298835.1 Marivivens sp. | reverse complement strand
GAACGGTCACAAGGTCGATATCAGCAAGATCACAACCGTCGCTGTGAAAACCGTCGAAGGCGAAGAGGACGACATTTCGGCTCCGGGCCAGTGCCGTGCTGCTTTGGGCCTTTTGACAAACCTGCCGGATGAGAAAAAGGCATGGCATGTCGAACCGGGTGCCGGTCACTACGGGATTTTTGCAGGCGGAAGCTGGCGTAACAACATCCGTCCGCTCGTGCTCGATTTCATCGACACGCACGACAAACCCAAGGCGAGAAAGCCCCGCGTGGTCGCTTCGAATTCCTGAGGTTAGCGGAGCACCAGTGGCTGCTTCATCCAGTCCTTGAGAACGTCCGTCAATGCAGCGGGCGTTTCCAAACTGGGTAAATGCCCTGCACCGGGGATCACGGACAGTTTCGCGTAAGGGATCAGGGACGCCATGAATTCATGGCGCTTGACCGGATATAGCGTGTCCTCTTCACCGCAGATGATCAGCGCGGGCATTTTTACGCGTCGCAACGTGCTCTGTTGATCGCGGCGGCGCTGCATCGCGCGGCTTTGCCGGACATAGACTTCCTGTCCTCCTGCTTTCGCCATCGCCTGCAGTTTAGGCCAGACATCCTTGCGGGTCGCTGAACCTAGTGCCTCGAACGGGATTTCTTGCGCCATGATATCTTCGAAACGGCCCGCGCGGGCACCGACAATGCGAATTTCCCGATCGCCTGAATCTTGTGACGTTTCCGGCAGAGGAGAGGTGGACATCAGGGCAACGCGGGTAATCCGATCTGGCGCACGGCGCATAAGCTCCATCGCGATCATCCCGCCGAACCCGTGACCACAAAGTGCGAATTTCTGCGGCAGGCTAGGTAGCATACCCGATGCGATTTCGTCGACCCGCTCTCCAATGGTCGTGGGTGCAGTCATCACCGGCCGTTCGCGGCTCAGCGCTGTGATTTGCGGAAGAAACAGCCGGATATCCGACAGGATTCCAGGTAAAAACACCAACGGTTCAGTCATATACCCCGCCCCCGCGATTGCCGCGGAACTGCCCACAATTCGAACGCAGGCCTAGCGCCTGTCTTTCACAGGCGCATCATGGCGCAACTCAGGCTGCAGGGAAAGGGGCCAATCACAGGGCCGAGAGAATATCCGCAACACTGTGTTCAATGACGGCCAGACATGCCGGATCAGAGAACCGGTGATCCGCGCCTTTCACCACAGTCATCTGGATATTGTCACCCTCTGCATGGGCAAAGAGCCGCTCTGCCACCTCTTGTTTCACCACGTCGTCCGCGCTGCCCTGAAGGATACGGGTCGGGAACGGAAGCGACAGCGGCGAGCGCAGGATCAGACGGGTGCGACCGTCTTCAATCAAGCGGCGGGTGATGACATAGGGTTCGACATATTCGTTCGGAATTTCGATCCGGCCATCATTCATGATGGTCTGGCGTTCTTCCTCGGAAAAACCGGCCCAGTAGCCGTCCTCGGTGAAATCCGGTGCGCCCGCAATGGTGACGAGGCCAGCGACTTTGTCCGGTCGTTCACGCGACAAAAGCAGTGACACCCAGCCGCCCATAGATGATCCGACGACGATGACCTTGCCCTCTACCATGTCGATGACGGCGCTTGCATCTTCGAACCAGTCGCCGATGCAGCCGTCTTCGAACGCGCCGTCACTGATCCCGTGGCCGGAGTAGTCGAACCGGATGAACCCCTGCCCGCGCGCTTTGGCCCAGTCCTCCAGCGCCAACGCCTTGGTTCCTTCCATGTCCGATTTCAGCCCACCGCAAAAAACAACGTAGGGCGCTGCACCTTCGGTCAGTTCATAAGCGATCCGGCGGTTTTGTGGTGTGGTCAGATATTCGGTCACGTTTGCACCTTTGTCAGTCCTGCGGCGATGATGGCTCAGGCTATAGACATCACGGATACGACGCTCAAAGACAAGGGTCAGCGACAATACGGGGGCCGCCGTTCTGGTACAGAGTATGCACGCACCCGCGCGAACGGTCGCTTGCGGCCGTTCATGTGGCCTCTTTGGATCAACCAGAGGTCATACGCTAACAGATATTATGACATGGCTTGACACCTCAGCGCCACATGCTCAAAACGCGAGCGAACATATAACCCGCAACCGGGCGTTCCGTGGGCGCCAAACTGACGAGGAGAAAGGCCAATGAGCCAGATTTCCCTTACATTCCCCGATGGCAATTCGCGCGATTTCGACGCAGGTGTGACCCCTGCCGAGGTGGCCGCCTCTATCGCTAGTTCACTGGCCAAGAAGGCCATCAGCGCGACTGTGAACGGTAAGCATTGGGACCTGCAATGGCCGATCATGGAGGATGCCGGCATTGCCATTCACACGCTGAAGGACGAGCCGCAGGCCAACGAACTGATCCGTCACGATCTGGCGCACATCATGGCCCGCGCCGTCCAAGAGATTTGGCCTGATGTCAAAGTCACCATCGGCCCGATCCGTGATCAGGGCTGGTTCTACGATTTTGACCGTGCAGAGCCGTTCACACCCGAAGACCTCGGCCAAGTTGAAGCGAAGATGAAAGAGATCATCAACGCCCGCGACGAGGTGAAAACCGAAGTCTGGGACCGTGCCCGCGCGCTGAAACACTACGAAGACGCCAACGAACCCTACAAGGTTGAGCTGGTAAACCGCATCCCCGAAGGCGAAGACATTCGTATGTATTGGCACGGGGACTGGCAGGACCTTTGCCGCGGCCCGCACCTCCAGCATACCGGTCAGGTTCCGGCGGATGCGTTCAAGCTGACCCACGTGGCCGGCGCCTATTTCCTTGGCGATAGCACCCGTCCGATGCTCCAGCGTATCTATGGCGTTGCGTTCAAAAACCGCAAAGACCTCAAGGCATGGGAAACCATGATGGAAGAGGCCGCCAAACGCGACCACCGGAAACTGGGCCGCGAAATGGACCTGTTCCACATGCAAGAAGAGGCCCCCGGTCAAATCTTCTGGCACCCGAACGGCTGGAAAATCTACACCACGCTGCAAGACTACATGCGCCGTCAGCAGGAACGGGACGGCTATGTCGAAGTGAACACCCCGCAGGTTGTTGACCGAAAGCTCTGGGAAAAATCAGGCCACTGGGACAACTATCAGGAAAACATGTTCATCGTCGAAGTGGACGAAGAACACGCCCGCGAAAAAGCGATCAACGCGCTGAAACCGATGAACTGCCCCTGCCACGTGCAGGTGTTCAATTCGGACCTGAAATCCTACCGTGACCTGCCCTTGCGGATGGCTGAATTCGGATCATGTGCCCGTTACGAACCGTCGGGCGCATTGCACGGGATCATGCGTGTGCGCGGCTTTACGCAGGATGACGCGCATATCTTCTGCACCGATGACCAGATTGAATCCGAGACCAAGAAATTCATCGAATTCCTTGCGATGATCTATGCGGACCTCGGGTTCCACAACTGGACGATCAAGCTGTCCACCCGCCCCGAAAAGCGTATCGGCTCTGAGGAAAGCTGGGACAAAACCGAAGCCGCACTGGGCGACGCTTGTAAAGCGGCCGGGTACGACTTTGAAATTCAGGAAGGTGAAGGCGCGTTCTACGGGCCAAAGCTGGAATTCGTTCTGACCGACGCCATCGGCCGTGACTGGCAGTGCGGGACGCTTCAGGTGGACCCGAACCTGCCGGAACGTCTGGACGCAACTTATATCGCTGCTGACGGTCAGAAACACCGCCCCGTCATGCTGCACCGTGCAGTTCTGGGATCGTTCGAACGGTTCATTGGCATCCTGATCGAAGAACACGCAGGCAAACTGCCGTTCTGGCTCGCTCCGCGTCAGGTGGCCGTTGCATCGATCGTGTCAGACGCAGACGACTATGTGAACGAAGTCGTCGCGACGCTCAAAGCCGCAGGCGTCCGCGCCGAGGCGGACACCCGCAACGAAAAGATCAACTACAAGGTCCGCGAACACTCGCTAGGCAAAGTGCCTGTCATCCTTGCCATCGGCGCCCGCGAGGTTGAAGAACGCACCGTTTCCGTTCGTCGTCTAGGGGACAACAAAACCTCGACCATGTCGCTGGATGATATCTTGGCAGAGCTCAAGGCATCGGCAACACCGCCGGATCTGGCCTGAAATCATTGAAACCGAACGTAACGGCGGGGCATGTCCCCGCCGTTTTTCGTTGTAACATTTGATGAAGTGGCCAGATTTCGACCGCCACCAATTGTAACAGTTTCCCGTTTTCCGCGATCTATCAGTGTCACGATTGTAACTATTTGCATGCGCAGAAAACGAAAAACCTTCCCCTTTCCAGAAGGTTACGCCCACAACCAGAACAATCCCTATCTCACATCCGCTCACGGACACGTCACCAACGGAGCCGTGAATGGATTGCAACCCTTTGCTGCCGCTAGGGTCTAGGAGCCGGTCAAGCAGATCGGTTCAATTGAAAACTTTTCAGAGGGTTATCTCATGTCCACCACCTCGAAATCTCTATTCCTGGCTTCGGCCGTTGCGACCGCATTGACCGGTCTGGCCCATCAGGCCTCGGCAGACGATATGGCGATGGAAAAATGCTACGGCGTTGCGCTTGC
>JBNKUW010000174.1:0-4563 GCA_050298835.1 Marivivens sp. | reverse complement strand
TTATTTATGCCTACCGGCCAAGTTTCCTTAGCCGATGTCGGTAGATCGGTATTGCGACCACCTCTCGGAGAGCGGCGCGGAATCGCACGAAGATAGAGCTCCGTTCAACAGGAAGGCACCGCATCCGGGGTTTCAACCCCAAACTCTTTGCGATCAATTTGGCACGGGGAGCGTGGAACCAGTCTGTAACGATGGTAACGCTTTCTGAAAAAAGTAACTCCTTTCCAAACTGGATATTCTCCAACGTATTCGTCGATACAGGTTCTAGTGAAATCGCGGCCTCAGGCACGCCATACTCAAGCAAAAGGTCCCGCATCGCTTCGGCCTCTGACGTCGGAGCATCGACCACACCGCCGCAGAGGATCAGATGATCCACTTCGCCGATGTGATAAAGCCGCGCCGCGCAGGCTGTTCGTCTAATCAAAGCTCGCGAAGGTCCATTTGGACCGACCGAAGCTCCAAGGATCATCGCAGTTACCATAGCTTCAATCTAAGCCGGAGCGACCTCCAGAAAACAGTGATGTGGATCAATGCAAAAAACGGTCTAAGGTGATGACATATAGTAGCCACTCGAGGAGGCCACAATGTACAAACACATCCTTATTCCGATCTCCTTTGACGCCGGATATGACCACCTTGATCCCATTCCGGTAGCAAGGAAACTTGCCGACGACGACACCAAAATCAGCCTACTTCACGTTTTGGAAGAGGTTCCCAATTATGCGGTCTCTTACATGCCAGAAGACTTTCGCAATGAAAGCCGCGAAGCCATCAGAGCTGAGATGACCGAAAAGGCCAAAGACTTGCCGAATGCAGAGATCTGGGTGATCGACGGTCACGCTGGTCGCACCATTCTGGACTGGGCCGAAGAGCATAGTGTCGATTTGATTGTCATGCCGTCGCATCATCCCGGCTTGGGTGACTATTTGATCGGGTCGACCGCGGCGCGTGTTGTCCGCCATGCGGACTGCGCAGTGCATGTCATGCGGTAGCTACGTTCAAAGCAAGGATTTGAAACGCAAAAGGACCCCGAAACGGGGTCCTTTTCTTTGTTTACTAAGAGACTACAGGCCCTTCTTTTCGCTCTGCAGTCCTTTGATGATTGCCCAGCACATCAACAGCAGGACCACAGTGAACGGTAACCCGGTTGAGATGACCATTGCCTGCAATGCACCGAGTCCGCCACCAACGAGTAGCACGATTGCGACCGCGCCCTCGAACGTGCACCAGTAGACGCGCTGCGGAACCGGAGCGTCCAGTTTGCCACCAGCAGTGATCGTATCGATCACAAGCGAGCCGGAGTCAGACGACGTAACGAAGAACACGATTACCAGTACGATCCCGATCACAGATGTGATTGATGAGAACGGCAGGCTCTCAAGCATCGCAAACAGGGAGATCGGCGGATTGTAGCTATCGATAACCTGTGCTTTGACGGCGCTTCCAACCGGATCGGTCAGGACCTGATCAATCGCTGCGCCACCGAAGGTCGCCATCCAGAGAACGCACACGACGGACGGGATGATGAGAACACAAATTACAAATTCACGAACGCTGCGGCCACGGCTTACACGTGCGATAAACATACCTACGAACGGTGACCAGGAAATCCACCAAGCCCAGTAGAAGGAGGTCCAACCCTGCATGTAGCCGGAGTCTTCACGACCGAACGGGTTCGAAAGTGGAACGATATCCCGGACATATGCGACCATTCCCTTGCCGAAGTCGGTGAGGATCATACCAGCCCCTGCAGCGAACAACACGAAGAGCAGAAGAACAGCAGCAATCACCATGTTGATTTCGGACAGGATCTTCACACCACCGTCAAGACCACGCAGAACCGACACCAACGCGATGGATGTAACCAGCGTGATGATAACGATTTGAACAGTCGTGTTATAAGGAATGCCAAACACGTGTTCGAGACCGGCATTCGCCTGCTGCGCGCCAAAACCCAATGATGTTGCCAGACCGAACAGCGTCGCGAAAACCGCGAGGATATCGATCACGTGGCCGGGCCATCCCCAAATACGTTCACCGAAAATCGGATAGAACGCAGAGCGGATCGTGAGCGGAAGACCTTTGTTATAAGAGAACAAGGCCAAAGCGAGCGCGACGATGGCGTAAATCGCCCAAGGGTGCAGACCCCAGTGATAGATGGTCGCGGCCAAGGCCATTTCTTTGGCGGCTTCCACGTTTTCAGGAATGATCGAGCCGTCCGCCGCAAATGGTGATGGAACTCCCAGAGGCTCTGAAATCGCCATGTGATAGACGGGTTCCAGCACGCCAAAGAACATGAGCCCGATACCCATGCCTGCGGCAAAGAGCATCGCAAACCAACCCGTGTAGGTATAGTCCGGACGTGCGTCTGCACCACCAATTCTGATCGATCCCCAAGGGCTTACGATCAGGAAGAGACAGAACAGAACGAAAATGTTCGCAGACATCAAGAAGAACCAGTCAAACGTCGATGTCAGTGCCGGCCGGAGCCAACCAAAAAACGAAGCCGCTTGATCCGGCAATGCGAGAGCGTAGAAAACGAACGCCAGAATAGTCAGACCGGATACCAGAAAGACCGGATTGTGAATATCGACCCCGAAAGGTCCAATTTGAGTGGTAATGTTATCCTGACCGATTTCATATTCGGTATCGATAACGTCAGAGTGCCCCTCCGGGGCCGGAATGCCCTGATCGTCGGAATCGTCAGCCATATTGGCTCTCCCCTTTTCCCAGTTGAATTGTTGAAATGCGGTCCGCAGAAATGGACGCTAGTCCGGACGCACAACGAAGACTGATGCGCGCGAGTGGGCTGCGATCTTGCTACCGTTGGACGGCCAGATGTAGTCCGTCAGTCCAGGAATGTGGCTCGCCATCACAACGAGGTCCGCACCAATGTCGCTCACAGCTTTGAGCAATGCATCGTCTACATCCGTAGTTGGGTCATGGCTGATTACGGTTTTGCTCTCAGCAGTGATCCCATATTCTGCGGCTTGCTCAGCAGCAAACGCAGATAGCTTTTCAGAGTATTCTTCCGGGTTGTGCCCAAGAGCACCTGGTGTAGACGCCGTAACGCCGACATAGGTCACTGGAACACCGTAGTGTTTGGCAATGTCGCCTGTCGCTTTCAAGGCTTTCGCTAGCGTTGCCTTATGCGCCAGATCAACAGGTGCCATGATCTGTTTGAACATTAGATTTCCCCCGTCTTTGGAGTGTTGCGGTTCTTGCTCCGACAAGCTGCCGGTGCCGCGTATTCATCGACGCTACGGCAGGAACCTTCTTCTGTTCCCAATAATACGCCGCTTTGTCATTCATTCGCGACATGTTTTAGGTCTTAAAACGACCTTTTGGGCTACGTGTTTCTATTCACATCGCAACACGCTTAACGAAAGTGCATCAGGATTCTCGTGAAATTTCCTGCTGTCGCATTCTTTTCAAAACAAATGCTCCACCTCTGGCGCCGGTACGAACCTCCATTTCCTGAGGGGGCCGGCCATGACGTTGAGGTAGTACATCTCGAACCCGTAGGGGGCGCCGCAGGGGTGGTGGCCTTTGGGGACGCAGACGACATCACCATCTTTGACGGCCATGGTTTCATCCATTTGGCCGTCGTCGGTATAGACGCGCTGGATGCCAAAGCCGTCTGCGGGGTTGAGGCGGTGGTAGTAGGTTTCCTCAAGGTAGGTAATCCGCGGGAAATCGTCTTCGTCATGGCGGTGGCTGGGGAAGGACGACCAATGGCCGGCTGGGGTGAACACTTCGGTCACCAGCAGGCTGTCGCAGTAGTCTTCGTTCTCCATCGCAATGTTGTTGATGTAGCGGGTGTTCACGCCCTCGCCCCGCTGGGTGAGTTCGATCCTGTCGGGACCGATCTTGCGGGCCTCGTGGCCGGACTTGCCCGGCGCAGCACAGACTGCGATGGTGCAATCGGTGGTCGCCCTGGCGACCCAGTCCTGACTGTTGGGGACATAGAGGCAATGCGGCGGGGTCTTTTCAAAGACGCTCATCCGCTCGCCCAATTCGCCCCAGTCCTGCCCTGCGGCGGTGATCGTCGCCTTACCCTCGACCATGACGAGGATCACCTCGTTATCACCGGTCGCCTCAGCCACGCTTTCACCGGCGCGCAGTCTATGCAGGCCAAAGCCGACATAGCGCCAGCCAGCGCTCTCGGGGGTGATCTGGTGCACCTTCCCGTGGGTGCCGAAGGGTTTCTTGAGTAGATCGGGCATGTCAGTCCTCCGGAGGGTTTGTCTTGTCAGGGTCGAATGTCACACAGAAACGGTAGGCCGCATAGAGGCCCACCGCGATGAACAGGATCGCAAATCCAAGGCTGCCGGTGACCAGCTCGACGCCTCCCCAGCCAAGGCAGAGCGCCACAATCACGAGACGCAGCCAGAGCGGCCGGTAAAAAGGATCGTCGAAATTGCCCATCACACCAGCCCCAGCTCGTTCGCGATACGCTTGAGCGTGTGGAACCCGAGGGTTTGATACAAAAGCGGATTGCGCTGGTCGGGGTCTTGTTCGGCCTCGATCACGATCCAGCCGTCATAGCCATTGTCGGCGAGG
>JBNKUW010000173.1:0-4565 GCA_050298835.1 Marivivens sp. | reverse complement strand
CTCCTCCGAATTCGGAATAGCCGTAGAACCCGGTTCCCGCGGCTTTGGCTGATCCAAACCCTGCCGGATTATCGTCGATCATATATGTGCGGTCAGGTCGTGCGTTTGCCTGCTCTATCGCGGCGAAAAGCATGTCGGGGGCGGGCTTTCCTGCCATTGTATGACCGGAGTAAAGCCGTCCGTCCAAGCGGTCGTAGAGCCCGTGCGGACCAAGCGTAACCCTCATCTTTGCATCCGCACCGTTCGAGGCGATGGCGATACGGGTTCCTTGTGCCTCTAGCGCATCGATGAGGTCGATAAAGCCATCGGCGAGAGCAACACCATCGTGCAAAACATCGAACATTTCGGCGTAGAGGTCATCGATCCAAGTGTCCGAAAGCTCCAGTCCGCGTGCCCGACCAAGATCACGGATGTCATGTAGCGTCTGGCCGACAAAGAGGTCATGAACACCGGAGCGGTCCAACGGCATTCCGTGGCGCGTCAAATTGGCGGCGATGACGTCGCACGTCGGGCCTTCGCTGTCGACGATGACACCGTCGCAGTCAAAAATCACTAGATCAGGGATCATTCAGTCGAGTTCCAAAAAGGTAATGTGCGTGTCGCCATATTTGCGATGGTCGAGGAGGGTAAATCCTTCGGGCGCAATCTGCGGGGTGCTTTCTTCCCAGACGATCAGGGCGTTTTCTGCCAGCCAGCCGCCGTCGCGGGCCTGTTCCAGTGCGGTGAGGCCCATGCCCTTTCCATAGGGTGGATCAAGGAACACGAGGTCGACCGGCTCGCCTGTATTCGGTGGTAGTCGTGTGGCGTCGCGGGTGATCAGGGTACAATCGGCCTGTCGGCGGGTTTTGGCGATGTTTTCACGGATGAGCCGCTGCGCCACGCGCCCGTCGTCAACAAAAGTGACATGTGTTGCGCCGCGCGATAGCGCCTCAAGCCCGAGTGCGCCGGTCCCTGCAAAAAGGTCGAGCACACGGGCGTCGGTGATCGGGTCACCGTATTTGCCGCCCAAAAGGACGTTAAACAGGCTTTCCCGAACGCGATCGGTTGTAGGACGGAGGTGCGCGCCAGCATCGCCTTTGCCAACAGAGGCCAGCGCGAGGCCGCGATGCGCACCACCGATTATCCTCACTTCAAGAGCGCTTTCATGTCCGTTGCTTCGTCGATCAATGCATCGGGTGCGGGGGATTTTCCGGCCTCGATCAGACGCTTGGCAACCATGTAGTCGCGGGGCGCGTTCATGGCGTCGGCAGCGATCAGCGTGTCATCCTGGAAATACCAGTGAACGCGAGCGTCCGGTTTGTCGGCAAATGTTTTCACGTAGACCTTGGTGTAACCGATATTCAGGCCCGCGATCTGGAGCTTTACATCGTACTGGTCGGACCAGAACCACGGTTTCGGAGCGTAATCGACGTCCTTCTCCATCATGTTGCGGGCAACGACTTCACCCTGATCGATGGCATTGCCGACGCTTTCGATACGCAGACGTTGGCCTTTGAAGGTCAGGTTCGCACAGTCACCAGCAGCCCAGATGTTCGGGTCAGAGGTACGGCCGTGCAGATCGGTATCGATCCCGTTCGAACAGGACAGACCTGCCGCCTCGGCCAGAATTGCGGCGGGCATGATGCCGACGCCGACGATGGCGAAGTCAACTTCGATTGTCGTGCCGTCGGTCAGGACAGCGCCGGTCACGCGGTCAGTTCCGGTCAGATGGTCAAGGCCGACACCTTCGCGAATGGATACACCGTGGCTTTGGTGGAGTTCGCGGAAATAGGTCGAGGTCTGCTCACACGCGACCCGTTGCAGGATACGTGGCGCCATTTCGATGAGAGTAACCTCGACGCCTTTTTTGGCGGCAACGGCCGCAGCTTCGAGCCCGATGTACCCGCCGCCTATGACGAGCAGTTTTTTGCCCTCACGGAATTCCGGCTCCATCGCGTCGGCGTCGCCAAGGTCGCGCACAGTGTAGAGCCCGTCGAGTTCGCCGCCGATTGATCCGGGAAGCGTGCGCGGGTCTGCGCCGGTGCAGATGGCGAGCTTGTCATAAGACATCTCGACTTCACCCTGAAGGATCAGGGTTTTGGCCGCCGGATTGATTTCGACAACGCGGGTGCCAAGCATCAGATTGATGTTGTTTTCCTCGTACCACTCGGGCGAACGAAGGAGCAGCCGGTCGAGGTCCATGTCGCCCAGCATGTAAGCTTTGGACAGAGGGGGGCGTTGGTAGGGATGTACGGTTTCCGCCCCGATCAGCGTGATTTTCCCATCAAACCCGTCCGCACGTAGGCGCGCGACAAGCGATGCGCCCGCCTGACCTGCACCGATGACTACGTAATGCTGCATGGTTCCTCCCTCGAACTTTTGGCCCGTCCTTGTGCGACTGACCCTATATCGACCCTTGAGTGCTGTGCAATTCAGAACCCGCTAGTCAGCTTGTGACAACACAGTGCGCGTGGGGAACGGGATGTCGATGCCCGCTACATCCAGTGCTTCTTTTACTTTGCGTTTCATATCGGCCTGATACTGGAAGTAATCCGATGAGGCGACCCAGACACGGCAGAGGAAATCGACGGAGAAGTCGCCAAGGTTGTTCACCTGCAGGAAAGGCTCCGGATCGGCCAGAGAGCGGGGGTCGGACATGATGACAGTACGGATGACGTGTTCGGCCTTTTTCAGATCGGCGTCGTAGCTGACGCCGAAAATCCATTCCGCGCGGCGGGTTTTGTTGACCGAGTAGTTGGTGATCGTATTGCCCCAAACGTTCGCGTTCGGAACGATGACCTGCACGTTATCAAAAGTTGCGATTTCAGTGTAGTTCAGCGAAATGTTTTTGACCGAACCAAGGACGCCGTTCACCTCGACCGCATCGCCGAGTTTGAATGGACGGAAGAGGACGATCATTACGCCCGCAGCAACGTTCGAAAGCGTTCCCTGCAAGGCCAGCCCGATAGCGAGGCCGGCAGCCCCGAACAGCGCAACGATTGAGGTCGTTTGAATACCGACCGTGTTCAGGATGAACAGACCGGCAAAGGCCAAAATCACGTAGCGACTGATGTTGGCGAGGAAGGTGAACAGCGTGTCGTCCAGCTCTTCGTGGGCTAACCCCAAGGCGACGATCCGGCGCTGCACCCACTTGGAGATCATGAAGCCAAGGACAAGGATGACGATAATCTTGAGAATGTCCGCAGCCACACCGGCCATGAAATTCAGCGTCAGGTAATCGCCAAGTGTGTTGCCGTTGTAGATTACCGTGTTCAGGAGAGTGTCCATCAGTCGTGCTCGTCTTCGTTAGTGCGTTTGAACGGGCCGTAGTCCGTTAGAATGTCGATTTCTTCGTCCACCATTCTCTGTTCCTGTTCCAGAAAATCCGAAACTGCTGTGCGGAAAGACGGATTGGCAATCCAGTGCAGGGAGTGGGTGGGCGTCGGCATATAGCCTCTCGCCAGTTTGTGTTCGCCTTGTGCACCGGCTTCTACCCGAAGTCCATGCGCGATGGCGTAGTCGATTGCCTGATAATAGCAGAGTTCGAAGTGGAGGCAGGGGTGGTGTTCGGTGCTACCCCAGTAGCGACCGAAAAGCGTGTCGCGTCCGATGAAATTGAGCGCGCCAGCGATAGGTACCCCATTGTTCGTCGCAAGGACGAGTAGAATATCATCGCGGAGCGTGTCCTGAGCGATGTCAAAAAATTCCCGCGTCAGATAGGGCGATCCCCATTTGCGGCTTCCGGTATCTTGATAGAACTCCCAGAAATAATCCCAATGCTCCGGTTGGAGATCATCCCCTGTAAGTGCGATAATTTCTCCGCCGAATTCCTGTGCCTGCTTGCGTTCTTTGCGAATGGCTTTGCGTTTCCGGCTGGAGAGCGCCATGAGAAAGTCGTCAAAGGTGCTGTAGCCACCATTTTCCCAGTGGAACTGTTGCCCCCTTCTGTGAAGAAGGCCCATTTCAACACCTGCGAGCGCTTCGTCTTCGGTGCAGAAGGTAATGTGGAGCGAGGAGAGCCCGTGCTCTGCCGTGATCTGGACTGCGCCTTGAAGCAGGGCGGAGATACCGTCGATTTCATATCCTTGTCGGGTCAGAAAGCGCCGACCGGAAGCGGGCGTAAACGGAACTGCGATTTGAAGCTTTGGGTAGTAGGCACCGCCAGCCTGTTCGAATGCATGAGCCCAAGAATGGTCGAAAACGTATTCGCCTTGCGAATGGCTTTTAACATAGAGAGGTGCTGCAGCGATCAGCAGGTCACCTTTTCGTGCCGTCAGGTAGCGCGGGTCCCAACCGGTTCCATGCCCGACCGAACCACTGTCTTCTAGCGCGGACAGGAACCTGTGGGTCGTAAACGGGTCCACAGGACGACCACCATCCGGGTTTGCACAGGCATCCCAATCGGCGGCGGAAATCGCAGAAATCCGGCTCTGAATACTGACATCTATCGGTTCACTCATGGGGCAAAGGTGGCTGGCCGGACCGAGAGGTCAAGCCAGATACTGTTCGAAAGTGATGTTGTCGGCGTATTCGCGTGCTTTGGCTTCGTCCTCGGGCGAACGGATGGTCCAGCACAGCACGGATGC
>JBNKUW010000172.1:0-4671 GCA_050298835.1 Marivivens sp. | reverse complement strand
GGCCCCCGCCAGAAGCTCATGTTCGTAGGTCGTGGTCAGATGCGCCTGCCCCTCGCCCGATTTGGTCACCGCCATGCGGCCGTTGACCTGGGTCTGCGCTGCGGGCGTGAAAAGCTGCGGAACAGAGATATCCAACCCGACGGCGAGCTTTTTCAAAGCTTCATACGTCGGGGACATTTGCCCGTTTTCGATCTTGGACAATGTGGAGCGCGCCAGTCCCGCTTGTTTCGCGGCCTGTTCGAGCGTCCAGCTCCGTTCCTTGCGCAATTCACGCACGCGGTTGCCAAGGTCCAGAGGCGCTGCCGTTTCTTCGTCACCGCTTTCGCGCGCGATGCGGATCAGGCTTCCGTTATCTTTTTGTGTCATGCAGCCGATATAGAGGCTGCTCGCGGTCTCTTGCAATGAAAAGCAGCGCACCGTAGCCAGTCCCCATGCGAAGTGAGATTAACAAGAGCCCCTTTGAGCCCTGCCCCGCCCCTTTCAATATGGCGGATCATGTTCTGTCGGCGGGTCGCGCGACACCTGATAAGGTCGCGCTTTCGATTGTCGGTCATGACGACCGGATTGACTGGACCTATGCAGAGATTGAACAAGCCGTGCGCGGGGTCGCAACGGGGCTTCTGGCTCAAGGGTTGGAACCCGGTGACAGGGTGCTTCTTCGGCTCGGAAATACGCCGGAGTTTCCGATCTGCTATCTCGCGGCGATTGCTGCCGGTCTGGTTCCGGTTCCGACCTCATCGCAACTGACGGCACCGGAAATCACCCGTATCGCCAACGAAATTGACCCCGCCATCGTGATTGCGGGCGATGGTATCGCCCTGCCCGATCATCCCGCCCGCGTTCTTTCCATCGCCGAGGTAGAGCCGTTCCACGCGCTCCCTCCGGCAGCGTTCGACATGGGCGATCCGGATCGCGCCGCCTATATCATCTATACCTCCGGCACATCTGGAAAACCCCGCGCGGTTGTTCACGCACATCGTGCTGTCTGGGCCCGTCAAATGACGTGGACCGATTGGGTCGGGCTTGGGTCTGATGACCGCTTGATGCACGCGGGCGCTTTCAATTGGACCTATACGCTCGGTACCGGACTAATGGACCCGTGGAGCATCGGTGCGACCGCATTGATCCCCGCGGCGGGTATACCCACACAAGAGTTGCCTACACTTCTTGCCCGTGAACGCGCGACGATTTTTGCTGCGGCACCCGGTGTGTATCGGCAAATGCTCCGTCATCCACTCCCCAAGATGCCGGACCTGCGGCACGGGTTGACCGCTGGCGAAAAGCTCCCCGAAGCGATCCGGCTGCACTGGAACGAGGCAACAGGGACAAAACTGTTCGAAGCCTACGGCATGTCAGAGTGTTCTACCTTTCTATCCGGCGGCCCCGATCACCCTGCCCCTATTGGAACGCTCGGTTATCCGCAGCGCGGGCGACGTGTTGCGATTATAGGTGAAAATGGACCGGTGCCGCTGGGCGATATCGGAACCATCGCCGTCCACAAGAGCGACCCCGGTTTGATGCTGGGCTACCTTGACCAGCCCGAAGAAACGGCAGCACGCTTTCAAGGCGACTGGTTCCTGACCGGAGATACCGGCCATATGTCCCGTGACGGTGCAATCACCTTTGACGGTCGCAACGATGATATGATGAATGCAGGCGGTTACCGTGTCTCACCGGTCGAGGTTGAAGACGCCCTAGCCGCCCATCCTGACATTCACGAAGTTGCGGCCTGTGAACTCCGGATCAAAGCGGACGCAACCGTTATCGGCGCGTTCTATACCGGTGCGATCACAATACCGAATGACGTTCTTTCTGCGTTTGCAGCCCAACGGCTCGCCCGTTACAAGTGCCCGCGTATCTTCGTTCACGTCGCCGAACTTCCTCGGGGTCCGAACAACAAACTTCTGCGCCAGAAACTGCGCCACGACTGGGAGACCGACAATGGTCAAACTTGATATTTTTGCCGATCCGTCCTGCCCGTGGTGCTATGTTGGTAAGGCCTACTTGGATCGCGCATTGGAACGGTCTGGGGACCATCCCTTTGTGATCGAATGGCATCCCTACCAGTTGAACCCTGACATGCCCGCCGAAGGCATGGATCGGGCGCGCTACCTCGAAGCGATCTTTGGAAGCAAAGCCAACGCAATTGATGCCCATGTCGAGCTTCAGAAACATGCGGACAAAGCGGGGGTAGAATTCGATTTTGAGGCCATCGACCGGACACCGAACACCTTTGACGCGCACCGTCTGGTGTTCTGGGCGGGCCTTGAAAGCAAACAGACCGCTGCAATGTCTGCCCTGATGAAGGCCTATTGGTCCGAAGGTCGGGATATTTCCTCGCACGAGGTACTCTGCGACATCGCGGATAGCATCGGCCTCGACGCGTCTGTGATCGGACGTCTGTTGAAGTCCGACTCTGACGTAGAAGACATCAAACGTCGCGAAGCCCACAGCAAAGAGATGGGTATCCGGTCGGTTCCGACCTATATCGTGGCAGGCAAACACGCGGTCCCTGGCGCCCAATCGACAGAGCTCTGGGAACAGGTCATCAAAGACATTCAGGGTCTGATGACCGAAACCGAGTAATCGGCAAAAGAAAAGGCGCGCAGGTGACATCAACGCCCCGTCCGGGTCAGACCGAATTTATCGCTGGTATGGCCGCACTGACGGCGCTTGTGGCGTTTTCCATCGATGCAATGCTCCCTGCGTTGCCGCAGATTGCCGGTGATCTGTCAGCAGATGCACCGAACAAGGCCCAGTTGATCGTCACGACCTTCCTCTTTGGGATGGGCATTGGAACATTATTCGTTGGGCCAATGTCAGATACCTATGGCCGCAAACCGATCCTTCTGGGCGGTGTTATCCTCTATATGATCGGCGCTTATTTGTGCTTTGTGTCTCCGTCACTCACGATGCTGATGGTGTCCAGAATAATCATGGGGATCGGCGCTGCAGGCCCTCGAGTTGTCACATTAGCGATTGTTCGGGACCGGTATGCCGGACAGGGTATGGCCCAAATCATGTCATTTATCATGATGGTTTTCAGCCTTATCCCTGCGGTCGCCCCGGCAGTCGGCCAAATACTGACCAACAGTCAGGGATGGCGGTCGCTATTCGTTGCCTTTGTGGCCTTTGCAGTCGCCATTGGCGTCTGGATGCTTTTTCGACAGCCCGAAACATTGTCCAAAGAACGCCGGTCCCCGTTCAGCTTTTCCAAACTAAAGCTCGCACTGGTCCTCATGTTCGGCAACCGGACGGTTGTTCTGTCAATCCTCGCCCAAGTGTTCTGCTACACGATGCTGTTTGCAACCCTGTCATCCGTTCAACCGACCTTCGATATCGCGTTCAATCAGGGCGCGGCTTTTCCATATTACTTTGCCGCGATTGCCCTGTTCGGGGCTGGCGCATCCTTTGTGAATGCAAAGTTCGTGGGACGGATCGGCATGCGCGCAATGATCCTCATTGCCCTGCTGTTTCAAATGGGTTTTGCCACAGCAATGATTGCGACTGTGATCCTGAATGCACCAACGTTGATCGCGCTGTGTGTCTATTTTGTCTGGATCGTCGCCATTTTCTTCCAGTTCGGATTGACCTTTGGCAACCTGAACGCGCTCGCGATGGAGCCATTGGGTGACATCGCAGGTTTCGCCTCTTCGGTGATCATGTCCTTGGCAACAATCGGGGCTGTCCTTCTCGCCATTCCGATTGGACTTGCTTTTGATGGCACACCGCTTCCCGCTGCCATATCGAGCTTGGTACTCGCCCTTCTGGCAAGCATCGCAACGGGACAGATAAAGCGTTAGGCTTTTTGGGCCTTTTTCTCTTCGGCAATCTTTTCAGCAAGGTCACGGGCAATTGCAAAGGCGCCTTTGATCTTATCCGCGTCCGATTTCCAATCGCGGCGGATGACGATCTTGTTGTCTTTGACTTTGGCCAGACCTTTCTGGTCCTGAATGAAATCGACCAAACCTTTGGGGGATGCGAATTTATCATTGTGGAACCGGATGGTCGCGCCCTTCGGTCCACCGTCCAGATGGCTGATCCCTGCCCGTTTGCACATCGCTTTGATCCGCACGATAAGCATGAGCGTATTGACCTCTTTCGGAAGCTTGCCAAAACGGTCGATAAGTTCTGCTGCGAACCCTTCAAGCTCAACCTTCTTCGTGAGGCTGGACAAACGACGGTAGAGGCCCAGACGCACATCGAGGTCCGGCACGTAATCCTCTGGTATCAATACAGAAACGCCAAGGTTGATCTGCGGTGCCCACTGGCTGTCATCCTCAACCAACGTCCGTTCACCGGATTTGATACGCGCGATTTCGTCTTCGAGCATGTGCTGATACAGTTCGTAGCCAACCTCGTTAATATGGCCAGACTGCTCTTCACCAAGCAGGTTCCCCGCACCGCGAATATCCAGATCCTGTGAGGCCAGCGTGAAACCGGCACCCAGCGTGTCGAGGCTCCCCAACACACGCAGACGCTTTTCAGCCTGTGGTGTGAGTTTCGCACGCGGTTTTGTCGTCAGATAGGCATAGGCGCGGGTTTTCGACCGCCCGACCCGACCGCGCAGCTGATAAAGCTGGGCCAGCCCGAACATGTCTGCCCTGTGCACCACCATGGTATTGGCGGTGGGGATGTCGATCCCGCTTTCGACAATCGTGGTCGACAGAA
>JBNKUW010000171.1:0-4730 GCA_050298835.1 Marivivens sp. | reverse complement strand
TTCCAGTTTTTCCTGTCGTGCAACCAACGAATACCCGAGGTAGTTCAGAACAGAGGGGTGACCGGGTTGCAGTTCCAAGGACTTGCGGAAATCGCTCTCTGCAGCGGTCCAGTTGTCTTGTCGTTCGCGGGTGATGCCCCTCGCGAAATAGATGAACCAAGTGTTCACGGGATCGCTGCCAAAAAGGTCGAGAGCACTGCTATAGGCAGTCTCAGCTGCGCCGTATTGCTGGTCAGCTTTCAGATGATCGCCGAGAGTTGCAGCAATGAATCCGGAGTCCGGATTGCTTCGGTGCAGTTGTTGGAGAACCTCAATAGCGGCGTCTTGCTTGCCAGCAGCCTGCAATACCTCAGCCCGTCCAAGTTCTGCTTCAACAAACTGTGGATTGTCGGGAGAGACCAAGGCGTAGGTGGCGTTCGCCAAATCGTGTCGACCGCTTTGTTCAAGAATACCGGCTGCTGTCACGATCACATCAGCCCGTTGAGGGGACAAAGCATGTGCAGCCCAAACGTAGGCAAGACTGTAGGCTTCGGGAACCTCGTCCTGAACCGCTTCGGCAACGGCGAGGAATACGCTGGCAAGACCGTCCATGGGCGAAGTAACGACGTCGAACGGGACCGTTTCGCCCAACTCCAACCGTTGTCTCACATCGCGGATGGCAGGGGAAATCCCCATTGGATCAGCTTGGGACAAAAGCGTGATAGCGTCTTCTGTCATCCCTAGTTGGTTAAGGATTTCGGCGTTTGCGACGATTGTCTGCTCATCGCGCCGCACACCAACAATGCTAGTATCGGACAGAATTGCGATCGCACCTTCGAAGTCACCGACATGTGCCAGCGCTAGCGCTTTTTGATACGCCCCGAAGCTTGCAAAGGAGTTGTCCTCTTGCATCGCGTCAAAGACATTAATTGCGTCCGCAACCCGACCTTGCTCTAGCGCACCCCAAGCCTGAATGGCACTGTCGATCATGGTGCTGACGGACAGACCTTTTTCCAGTTCACTTTGGACAGAATTCCAATCACCGGATTGCATCAAGCTCGTCAGAACAACGATATTGGCGATCTGGCTGATGTTTCCCTGATCGGTCAGGGTCTTTGCAAAGGGCAGGGCGGTCTCGAAATCACCGGTGCTGGCATAGGCTGATACGAGCCCGTCCATGACCGCATAGTTGTTCGGGTCTTCTTCAAGGACACGGTTGAAATAGACAGCCGCATCTTCGAACGAACCTTCGACAAAAGCCTGTTTTCCAGCAAGATAGGCCCCCAAAGAGCTTTCAGCCTGCGCAGGTAAGGTGACAAAGGTCAGAGCGAAAGCTGCTCCGGTGAGGATAGTCGTTAAGCGGGAGTGCACTCAGGGCCTCTTTTTGCTCGGAATTCCGGCTCACGGTAATAAAAAGGCCCGACCACCGCAATCGGAGGTCGGGCTCTATTAGCAATATCCCGCGTTTGTGATCGGGGAAATGGCCGAAACACGCTTACATGTTCGGATAGTTCGGTCCGTCACCACCTTGCGGCACGGTCCAGGTGATATTCTGGCTGGGATCCTTGATGTCGCAGGTTTTGCAGTGGACGCAGTTCTGGAAGTTCACACGGAATTCTGGACCGTTTTCACCGTCAAGCACCTCATAGACGCCTGCAGGGCAGTAACGCTGGGCAGGTTCGTCGAATTTCGGCAAGTTGACCGAAATCGGGATGTTCGGATCGGCCAGACGCAGGTGACAGGGCTGGCTTTCTTCGTGGTTGGTAAATGAGAACGACACGTTGGTCAGACGATCAAACGACAGCTTGCCGTCCGGCTTTGGATAGTCGATCTTTTTGTGTTTTGATGCTTCTTCGGTCGAGGCAGCGTCGGATTTCCCGTGCTTCAACGTTCCAAAGAATGAGAACCCGAAGAGTTCATTCGTCCACATGTCCAGACCGCCAAACGCCAGACCGGCGTAGAGGCCGAACTTGGACCACAGCGGTTTCACGTTGCGGACTTTCTTCAGGTCTTTGCCAATCTCACCGTCGCGCAGGCGAGCGTCGTAGCCATCGAGTACGTCGCCCGAACGGCCCGCTTGGATCGCAGCATAGGCTTCTTCGGCGGCTTCGATACCCGAATGCATCGCGTTGTGGTTGCCCTTAATACGCGGCACATTGATGAGACCCGCGGAACAACCAAGCAGTGCGCCACCGGGGAAGGCCGATTGCGGCAGCGATTGGAGACCACCTTCGGAGATCGCCCGCGCACCATAGGCCACGCGCTTTCCACCTTCGAGAAGTTCAGCCACCATCGGGTGATGCTTGAAGCGCTGGAATTCCATGTAGGGGAACAGGTGCGGGTTTTTGTAGTTCAGGTGGACCACAAAACCGATAAAGACCTGATTGTTGTCGAGGTGGTAGATGAACGAGCCGCCTCCTGCTTCGGAGCCGAGCGGCCAGCCCATAGTGTGGGTGACGCTGCCCTCTTTGTGCTTGGCAGGATCAATCTCCCAGATTTCTTTCATGCCAAGTCCGAATTTTTGCGGGCACTTGTCAGCCGCAAGATCGTATTTGGCGATGATTTCTTTCGACAGCGATCCACGAACGCCTTCCGACAGGAACACATATTTGCCATGCAGTTCCATGCCCGGTTCGTAAGCAGGGCCTTGGCTTCCGTCGGCTTCTTTTCCGAACTCACCGGCGACAACGCCTTTGACTTCACCGTTCTCACCGTAGACCAGCTCGGAACATGCCATGCCGGGGAAAATCTCAACGCCCATCTCTTCGGCTTGTTCAGCCATCCAGCGGCAGACATTCGCCATCGAAACGATGTAATTGCCGTGGTTGTCCATCAATTTGGGCATGGTGAAGTTCGGAATGCGGATACCGCCCGCTTCACCCAAGAAAAGGAACTTGTCTTCTTTGACCGGAACAGTGACCGGAGCACCTTTTTCTTTCCAGTCCGGGATCAGACGGTTAAGGCCCGAGGGGTCCAGAACCGCACCGGACAGGATGTGTGCGCCCACTTCGGAGCCTTTTTCAAGCACGACCACATTCAGATCGGCGTCCAGTTGTTTCAGACGGATCGCTGCGGACAGACCCGAAGGGCCAGCCCCGACGATGACAACGTCATATTCCATAGCTTCGCGTTCGATGGCGGTCATGGCGTTCCCTTTTTTCGTAGGACGGATTGTTCCGGTAACTTTCTTTCGTAGCTGGACTAAACTAGTCCACCTGCTGGAGCAATCGCGACACGGCGTAATTTTGCTGCAATGCGACATTTCGAACAGATTTCCGGCGAAGTCAGCTCGCCATGGTGATGACCGCAACGATTGAAGCCAATCCGTCCGCCGCATAGTGCCAGCCGGCATAGATTGAGAGAGCAAAGACTACGATCGCAAATGCCACATGACGCAACTAAGGGTAGTAAATAAAACATAGATACAGCAAATTAGAGAATCTAAAAAAATGCTAAAAAAGCAACAGCGCTCCCAAACAAAGCGCGGTTGAGCAAAACTATTTGTCCAGACTGGCAGCCGGCCTGAAATTGAAATAGAACCGTCTATTGACATTTGTTCCGACCGATACGTTATGGAACGACGGTAAACTTGATGTGCTATTGGAGACACCGATGGAAAAGATCCCGCTGACCCGGGCTGGTTTTGACAAGATTGATGCGGAGCTGAAACACCTCAAGAGTGTGGAACGCCCCGAAATCATTCAGGCCATCGCTGATGCACGCGCTTTGGGTGATCTTTCCGAGAATGCGGAATATCACTCGGCCAAGGAAAAACAGTCGTTCATCGAAGGCCGGATCAAAGAACTCGAAGGTGTTTTGTCTCTGGCTGACATTATCGACGTTGCAAAGCTGTCAGGCTCGGTCAAATTCGGTGCGACCATCGAACTCGTCGACGAAGATACAGACGAAGAAAAAACGTACCAAGTTGTCGGTGAATACGAAGCCGATCTTGAAGCTGGCAAATTGAACATCAAGTCTCCTCTCGCACGGGCCTTGATTGGCAAGGACGAAGGTGACAGCGTAGAAGTACGTACACCCGGTGGTGTCCGCAGCTACGAAATTCTGAAGGTTTCCTTCATTTAACGAAACGCTTCTTAGGAGCGGCACATGACGTTCGGACCTGACAAGGCTGGGGTGACGCAAAGCGCGGACCGCGGCCTTTCGGCTATTGAGATTGCAGGTGTCCTGCTTACGCTCCTCTGGCTCATTGGGGTGGGTGTGTTCTTTTTCCTGCTGCCGTCGGACGAATCCGCCAGTTTTGACAGCCTACGCTTTGTTTTCACCCTGATCGCCATATTCATGCCGATTGCTGTCATCTGGATGGCGGTTATCGCGGCACGCAATGCGCGGACGTTCAGAGAAGAGACTGATCGCTTGCGCCAGTCCATTGATGCCATGCGCCAGTCCTTTCTTGCGGAACGCGAGGCAAAGACGAAAAGCCTTGCTCCGAATGTTGAGGAAAAACTGTCTGCGATTGCTCAGTCTGCTCAGAAAACCGAAACCGTGCTCGCGACCTTTACCTCTTCGCGCGCAGGCGGAAAGGTTCAAGTCCCCCTTCCGAGGAGTGTACCCCAAGACGATCAACCGAGCCTCGCCCTTGGGACCACTGCAGAAGAGCTCCAACCCCCATTGGAAAATAATGATCTGATCCGCGCCCTGAATTTTCCTGAATCACAGGACGATACCGAAGGTTTCGCGGCGTTGCGCGCAGCATTGGCCGACCGTCAGGCACGTCAGTTGGTACAGGCGAG
>JBNKUW010000170.1:0-4771 GCA_050298835.1 Marivivens sp. | reverse complement strand
CAACAAGGAAGCAAAGTGCCATGTCCAAGGAAGAATGGGGCACGAAGCGGGTCTGCCCGGCGACCGGCAAGCGGTTCTACGATCTGAACAAGAACCCGATCATCAGCCCCTATACGGGCGAGGTCGTGAGCCTTGACACAGGCAAGGGCAAGCGCAGCCTGACCGCCGACAAGTCTGATGCTGCTTCGGCCAAGAAGGAAGAAGAGGCCTTCGAGGACGAGGACGATATTGTTCTGGAAGATGACGATGACGATTCCGATGTCGATCTGGGCGATGACGTGCTGGAAGACGATGACGATGACGACGATGTCTCGCTCGATGACATTGCCGATGTTGCCAAGGATGACGACGACTGAGTCAGTTTTTCGCTTGCGCCGAAGGCCGCAAGACACTAACTCACTGACGACGCGGCATCCGCCGCGCCAGACAGGTTCGGGGCCATAGCTCAGTTGGGAGAGCGCTTGCATGGCATGCAAGAGGTCAGGGGTTCGACCCCCCTTGGCTCCACCACCACGCTTCAAAACGTGAAAAAGTCGTATACACAGTGATATGTTCGCCTCCTGTGCGGAGGTGTGGCGCTGTGCATGACACCCGTCAACGCGCTGAGGGTTTGGGGGCTCATTGTGGTCTCTGAGTGGGGCGGCGTTTGTGTTTGCTGCGTCCAAGGAAATTGAACTCGGCATCGCTTCCGCCCTGATGAGTGCGACTGGCATTCTGGCTATCAATCTCGTGGGTATCGCTTTTTGGGGCGAGTCCGCCTCCGATCCGCGCAAACTCATCGCATTGGCGTTGATCATTATCGCGATTGGATTGCTCGCTACAGCTTCGGGCATTCCCCACTTCCCGCGCAGCAAGAACGGAGAGATCGTGCAGCAGCGTGTCACCGATATCCTGACGCACCCGATCTGCACCGGGCCCATCTGCTCTGAGACCTATGACATTCACTGGCTCAAAGCGCAGCACGAGCCTCTGATCTTGCTTGAGACCTTTGACAAGGTCCAAGAGCGCCGTAACGGCAAAGCCAAAGCACCGAAGCGCAAAAAACATCGGAGACGCCTTTGCGCTTCGTGGCATCGTGGTATGCGCCTGTTGTGAGGTGCCGCTGCGCTCGTCCATTACCAAAGGCAACGGTGGCCATTATCCACACCACCTTTGTCAGACGAAGGGCTGTGAAGCCTATGGCAAGTCGATCAAGCGTGATCAACTCGAAGGGGATGTTGGCGAGCTCATCAAGTCGCTGCAGCCGACTGAGGGTCTCTTGACCGCCGCAACAACAATATTCAGCCACATCTGGGACACCCGCCGCAAGCAGGCAGCTGAGATTGTCCGCAGTGGAAAACACAAGAGCGCTGCAACTGAAAAGGAAATCGACACGCTGCTCGACCTCATTGTGGCGTCAGGCAACACGACAGTGGTTGCCCGATACGAGGAGAAGATCAACCAGTACGAGCGAAAGAAAGCTCTTCTCGCCGAAAGACTGTCTAATCAGGCAGAACCCGACGGAACCTGGGAAGAAAAACTAGAACCAGCGCTCGCATTCCTCGCAAACCCTTGGCAACTTTAGGAAACAGGTAACGTCACCCGCCGCCGAGCCATCCTCAACCTGGCCTTCAAGGACCGCATCCAATACTGCCGAAATGGAGGTGCTAGAACTCCAGAAATCGCTTTTCCCTTCAAGGCGTTAAGGGCATTCTCAGCCTAAGCAGTCTGTTTTGGTGCAGGAGAGACTCGCAAACAATACCTTAAGCCGCTGTTATAAAGTACATATTCAAGTTTTGATTTTGCAAAATATACACAACGGTACCCGGGGACCAATTTGGGTTTGGAGGTTCGAGTCCTCACCCCCGAAGACAGCGAATTTTCGCACCAAGGATGCGTGGCGCATATAATGCCGTCAAGGCAAATTGACGGTCCCTTCTTGGGCGTTGTCCCCTCGTCCAAGGCCGCGCTGAAATTCGCTGCCACGTTCAAGCTTGGAACATACGCCAATTCAATCTAGCCTCACCCTGCCTAGGTTTTTGTCAACCCTAGGGCATCGCGATGCTCTTCAACCATGGAGAGATCGCGATGAGGATCTTGTCAAAGCCCCAGCTGAAGGAGTTGGTTCTGTATTCGCCGCAACACATTGCACGCCTGGAAAAGGCCGGGAAATTCCCGAAACGGGTAACTCTCGGTCCCAACAGGGTGGGATGGGTCGAAGGCGAAGTGCTGGATTGGCTTCAAGAACGGCTGGATAGCCGAGAAACGACCTGACGACACTCCCATGCGGGAGCAAGGGTGACCGGGCGTGCACAGCTCGGTCACCCAGCCGAACTACAACGGCCCTTTCCTGCCATTCACCACTGGGTCAAGATGCTGCGATCGCAGCCCGCATTGCTGACATTCGCTGCGTTTGCGAAATTGAGAGTTAACTGGACCCCGATGCGCGGACTTTTCTGCCCCTTGAGAGATTGGTAGCCTCGAAGGATGGATTCTCATCCTTCCCTTAACGCGCCTCCGCTAAGAACCGACCCGATCAACCCAGTAGAAAAGATGGGGCGCAATGAGCCGTGCTGGTGCGGGTCAGGATTGAAATACAAAAAGTGCCATTCGGACCGACAGCGGCAGGTGCCGATCAACATATTTGAAGCGGAGCAAAAAAAATGATTGCTCTGCTACGGGAAGGATATTGCTCACATCCCGATCCTGACAGTGATCCCTGCAGCCTACGGATCATCAAGGCCCATACAATTCAGAAGAAAGGAGGACTCGCCGAAATCTCGGAGGCCGGCCATGTTCTTACTGCAAAGCCCACGATGAAGGACATGATCGACACCCAGGGGAAACCCTCGCCCCGAAGGGTTGGCGTTAACAAAGCGTCTGTGTTCCCCGGCTTCTGCAATAAGCATGATACGGCGCTGTTCAAGCCAATTGAGGGGGAAACTGTGTCGCTGAACAAGGACACAGCTTTTCTCTTTAGCTACCGGGCGATCGCCTATGAGCGGTTTGCGAAGGAGGCGCAACTCAAGGGTATTTCGGTGCAGCGAGATTTGGACCGCGGGCTCCCGTTCCTTCAACAAAGACTGATCCAAACCCATCTAAAGAACTTTGAGTACGGCGTGAAGATCGGTATGCGCGACGTGGATCGATGGAAGAAACAGTTCGACGAACGACTTCTTTCGGGCGCCCGAGACGATTTTCACTTTCTTGCGGTCCGGTTCAATCGCGTCCTTCCTATCGTGGCTTGCGGCGCCTTCCATCCCGAATTCGACGTTCAGGGCAAACCGTTACAGCGGCTTGGCCGAACCGGCGAAGATTACGATCACGTTACGGTCAATGTGACGTCGCTCAATGGCCAGACAATTTCTGTTTTTGGCTGGATTGGTAGCGAAGTTGGGCCGGCTGGCGCGTTTGCGAGTTCGTTTGCGGGAGTTGCTGACGGTCGAAAGGCTGATGTGCTACTCCGGCTATTGTTCCTCCAGACCGACAACATGTTCCTTCGTCCAAGTTGGTGGGACTCTCTGCAAACGTCTCGCCGCGCTGCATTCACCGAACTGATGATGAGCGGCACCCCAACACGCGCACGCTCTGGGTACGAGTTCGTCGATGACCAGGAAATGGTCACCAGCGCCGACGTCGCAGGGATTGTCAGCGGTTGATCGATTTGGGCTTAGAGCGTTTCTCAGAGGCGACCCATCATATTTGCGACTGCTAGGCACTTCGGGCATCTTCGATCGGCCCAAGGCCGGCTTTCATCGATGGGTCACGATGCTTCAGCGCAGTCCGTCAAACCTACAATTCGCAGAGATAGCACCTTCAAGTCTGTGCCAGACCTCCAAAACGCAAAATAACGGACCAATGATCTTAGGCAGTCTAGTGGGCGGTTTCTAGAGCAGGAGGCATCAGACATTATGGCTTCTCAGCTGAGTTAACAGACTCGGGCGGGCGCGCGCGATCAGGTTTATCGGGGTCGATCACTCCCCATCCAGTCGTTTCATATTCCATGAGCGGACGACCAAGCACTGAAATCGACCCAGCGGCACGGTCAGGCCAGTATACGCCGACAGGCACGGCGTTTGAATGCTCATATATTTTTACCAGTTGAATAGGACCCCCAACACTTCCAAACTCCCCGCTTCGGATGATGTCTCGAAGAACTTCGAAAGGTTCCATATCCAGGGAACCCGAACTCAGCTTTCCCCGATCACGGAGCACCGCGACCAGCCGTTGTTTGGCAGCAGCAACCGGCTCGGCGTCGCCGATGTAGCATATGAATTTGTATGAACTCTCATCTTGGGCCGCCCAGGTTGATGCTGGCTTGAAAGTGAAGCGCCCGATTGATTGATCAAAATGGAGCGTCCAAACACGAAACTCCTTTGACCTCCACGAATACCCACTGAGGGCAAATTTGGCCCCCGGTTCATCGGGAGCAGCTTGTCCGTGCGGTAGATGAGCCTCCCCAACTGAATTGGTCCACCGCTATTGTTAGCAAACGGAGGACCAGGAATGGCGAACAAGCGACACAAGCCCGAAGAGATTGTCACGAAGCTGCGGCAGGTTGATGTGCTGGTGGGGCAAGGCATGGCGCGGGTGGATGCGATCCGTGAGGTGCGCATAACGGAGCAAACCTACTATCGCTGGAGGCGACAGTATGGAGGGATGGGAACCGACCAGCTCAAGGAACTGAAGCGGCTTCAGAAGGAGAACGAGCGGCTCAGGAAAGCGGTGTCGGACCTGACGTTAGACAAGCTGATACTTGCGGAGGCCGCCCGGGGAAACGTCTGAGCCCCGC
>JBNKUW010000169.1:0-4786 GCA_050298835.1 Marivivens sp. | reverse complement strand
GGGCGGACATCGTGGGGCGAACCGTCTGGCAACAGAAATTGCCACAGCATTGGAAGCAACAGCGGCAGTTACCACCGCGGGAGATGTTGCACTTGGCGTGGCATTGGATGAGCCCCCAGCAGGGTACCGTCTGGCCAATCCTGAAGATGCCAAAGGGGCAATGGCTGCACTGCTTGCTGGAAAAGGGGTCAAAATTTCGGGCGAGAACATCTTTGATTTGCCGGACGACGGCGGGGAAGTTGAACTGGCGGTCACCGATGAACCGATCGACGGCAGCGAAAACCGGCTTGTCTATTGTCCGCAATCCTACGTTCTTGGCGTTGGATGCGCACGGAATGCTGATCCGGAAGAGCTCTGGACTTTGGTTGAAGGCGCGCTTTCAGACGCAGGAATTGCGCAAGCATCGATCGCTTGTGTAGCAACGATCGACCTAAAGGCCGATGAACCTGCGATGAACCAACTGGCAAAACGACTTGGCGTACCGCTGCGTTTGTTCACAGCTGAAGAACTGGACGCTCAGAAGGTACCAAATCCCTCTGATGTGGTCTTTGCCGAGGTTGGCTGTCATGGGGTTTCCGAAGGGGCCGCTTTGGCAGGTTCCGAAGGGAAACTGGTCGTTGAAAAGGTAAAAACTGCAAATACGACATGTGCAATCGCAAAGACCGATACACCCATCACCAAGATGAAGGGACGCGCCCGTGGTCGTTTGTCTGTCGTCGGGATTGGGCCGGGGCAATCGACATGGCGGACGCCAGAAGTATCCAAACTAGTCGCAGAGGCCGATGAATTGGTTGGATATGGATTGTATATTGATCTTCTTGGCCCACTTGCACACGGTAAGATCCGCAGCGATTTCCCCTTGGGTGGTGAAGAAGACCGTTGCCGATATGCGCTTGAACGTGCGGGTGAAGGGCGCAACGTCGCTTTGGTTTGTTCCGGAGACGCAGGTATTTATGCCATGGGCGCACTGACGTTCGAATTGCTTGACCGGAGCGAAGAAGAATTGGGCGTGTCGGATGCAGCACGACGTGTTGATGTTGTGTGCTCTCCTGGCGTATCCGCGCTTCAAGGGGCGGCTGCACGGGCTGGTGCACCTTTGGGGCATGACTTCTGCACGATTTCATTGTCCGATCTGCTGACCCCTCGCGAAGATATCCTACGGCGACTGAATGCAGCAGCAGAAGGCGATTTCGTAATCGCATTTTACAATCCGGTATCGAAAACGCGGCGGACGTTGCTGGCTGAGGCCCGGGACATCCTGCTGAAACATCGACCCGCTGATACTCCGGTCATGCTGGCGTCCAACCTCGGTCGACCGCAAGAGAATGTCCGTTATCGTCGCTTGGAAGATCTCCAAGTGGATGAAGTCGATATGCTGACCGTTGTGCTCGTTGGTTCGTCTAACAGCCGTTTGGCGCAGTTGGGCGAAGGTCCACGCATGTTCACACCCCGCGGATACGCCCGCAAGATTGATGGTGATCTGAGCGGCGACCGCGCTGTCGCGAATTAAGGAGTCTGACATATGACCGTATTTTTTATCGGCGCTGGGCCGGGCGATCCTGAACTGCTGACGATCAAAGCACGCCGGATCATCGGTGAATGCCCTGTGTGTCTTTATGCTGGCTCTTTGGTTCCAGAAGAGGTTGTTGCCTGTGCGCCGGAAGGTGCCCGGGTATTGGACACAGCGCCGATGACGCTGGACGAAACCCATGCAGAGATACTGGCGGCTCATCAACGTGGAGAAAACGTCGCGCGTGTCCACTCTGGTGATCCGTCCCTTTATGGTGCGATTGCAGAGCAGATACGACGCCTGAAAGCTGATGGGATCGACTATCAGGTTATCCCTGGTGTTCCCGCCTATGCGGCTGCGGCCGCTGCGTTGGGGCAAGAGTTGACCATTCCCGAAGTGGCGCAGTCCATTGTTCTAACTCGGATGTCGATGAAGTCGACAGCGATGCCAAATGGAGAGACTTTGGAAAACTTTGGACGCACCGGTGCGACCTTGGCGATCCATCTTGGTGTTCGAGCCATTCGTGAAATCGAACGTCAGCTTGCCCCGTTCTACGGGGCAGATTGCCCGGTTGCGGTGGTCTACCGTGTCGGTTGGCCAGACCAGCAGATTATTCGCGGAACACTTTCGGATATACAGCCCAAAGTGCGCGAGTCAAAGATCACCCGCACGGCGCTCATTCTTGTGGGGCCAGCACTGGGCGGCGATCACGGGTTCCCCGATTCCGCGCTGTATGATGCGGCAAAACCTCACGTTCTGCGGCCCAAGGCAAAAGTATAGTTGTGTGACATCGGCAATAGAACGAACGGGTAGGTTGATTTAATTTCGGCCTTTGACATCCTAGGGCTAAGTGATGGGGAGAACACTATGTCCGATATCCTGCCAGAGGCAGTTCGAAAGGGGCTGGAAGACGCCCGCCGCGCCGCACAACGACGCTCTTCGCGATTGTGTGTTCACGACGGTGATGAGGTCTACAGGATCCACAGAATGTGGGATGATGGCTTTGCTGTGGATGCAGAGACTGCGCCGAAATTGCGCGGTCGGGTCAATATCTATGATGGTCCAAAGCATCTCTATCAAGCGCTTGTGGTTGCATCGCGCGAAGAAGATGGAGAGCGGATTTTTGATTTCAAATGGCAGCAACCGGCCAGAGATACCGCTCCTGTCGATTTTGTGCAGGCTGTTGATGCTCCGTCTGGATATCTTCCGAGGGCTTAGTAAGCCGAAAGGGACCGCACGGGGCGGTCCCAATTTTCCGAATCATTGAATGTCCGAAAAGGTCTGCTGGAGACGTTCCACAGCCTCCTGAACACGTGCACGTGGAGTGGCGAGGTTGAAGCGCAAAAACAGTTCTCCGCCTTTGCCAAAGGTGGGTCCATGGTTCGGGACGATTTTCGCGATGTCTTGCACGCGGCTGGTGAATTCCTTCCGCTCCATCCCAATGCCCGAGAAATCGACCCACGCAAGATAGGTCGACTCGAGTGTCATGGATTTCAATCCGGGTATCGCGTTTACACCTGCATCGAAGATTTTTCGATTTCCATCCAGATAGGCGCATAGCTCATCCACCCACGCAGCGCCTTCAGGTGAATAGGCTGCGGTTGCCATAAAGAGCCCGAAGGAATTGGGCGACATACCCAGAGCCGCCATCCGTGCAGCAAATGCCGCCCGAAGGTCATCGTTTGGGATGATCACGTTTCCAGAGTGGCAACCCGCAATGTTAAAAGTCTTGGTAACGGCCGTCATCATGACCAAGCGATCATCGATCCCTTCGATCAGCGCCATGGGAGTATGCTTATGTCCCGGCATGACCAGATCGTGGTGAATTTCGTCAGAAACGAGGATCAGTTCGTGACGTTTGGCAAAGGCTGCAACGGCATGGAGTTCAGCATTGGTCCAAACCCGTCCACCCGGATTGTGTGGGGAACAGAGGATTACCATCCGTTCGTTACCCGTCATCTGCGCATCATATGCGTCAAAGTCGTATTCATAGTGCCCGTTGTTGTTTACCAACTCGCATTCAACGACTTCGCGGCCTGCTGCACGGATCACGCGTGCAAAGGCATGATATACGGGGGTAAAGAGGACAACGCCGTCACCGGGATTGGTGAATGTATCAACACACATAGCAGTGCCGTTGACCAATCCGTGGGTCGTGAAAATCCAAGATGGGTCGATTTTCCAACCGTGTCTGTTCTCCATCCACCAGCAGATTGCATTTCGGTAATCACTGTCATCTCCGAAATATCCATAGATGCCGTGGTCTATCTGCTTTTGCAGAGCGTCCTGAATGCACTGCGGAGCTTTGAAATCCATATCGGCCACCCACATGGCAATGCCGTCATCGGGTGAAACACCATAAAGGCGCTCCATCTCGTCCCATTTTGCATTGTGTGTGCCACGGCGGTCGATCAGTTCGTCAAAGCTCATGTTGGACCTCTTTTTGAATCGTCCCAACAACTTGACGCGCATTGGCAAAGGTTCAAGGGAAAATGCGCCAATCCTTGCGAGTTGGCACGGAAATGGCTACATGGCCGGACATGAGCTTGCGACATATTCTGATCCACCCCGACCCGCGCCTGAAAAAGGTAGCCGACCCTGTTGCCGAGATTTCGAAAGAAATCAGAAAACAGGCCGACGACATGGTCGAAACTATGTACGATGCGCCCGGTATCGGGCTCGCTGCGCCGCAAATCGGTGTGTTGAACCGATTGCTGGTCATGGATGCCCAACGCGACCCCGAGGCGAAACCTAACCCGATGGTTCTGATCAATCCCGAGGTCATCTGGGAATCGGAAGAACGGAACGTCTATGAAGAAGGCTGTCTGTCTATTCCTGACCAATATGCCGAAGTTGAACGTCCCAAGCTGGTGCGTGTTCGCTGGCTGGATGTTGAAGGGAAGACGGTTGAGGAAGAGTTCGACGGCCTCTGGGCAACTTGCGTACAGCACGAGATCGACCATTTGAACGGGGTGCTCTTCATCGATTATCTCAAGCCGCTCAAGCGGCAAATGATCACCCGTAAGATGGTAAAGCTGAAGAAAGAACGGGCACGGGCAATCTGATGGTACACCGTCCTTTTGTAATGTGGCCGCACAAGGCGCTCCGAACGGCTGCTGAACCCGTTGCGGAAATTACGGATGACATTCGTTCGATCTGGGACGAGATGGTCGAGGCGATGAAGCTCGAGAACCTGCCCGCGTGCACCAAGGCCGAGGCGATCGCGGCGTTCGACAAGGACCTGAACGACGCCGTGGCCTACGTTTCGAACGAGCT
>JBNKUW010000168.1:0-4898 GCA_050298835.1 Marivivens sp. | reverse complement strand
GAAAGAACGCGTTTGTGATCGCCATGTCGGGCGCCAGCTTCTGCTTTGCCGACAATCAAGGCAACTCGTCAAGCGGGTTCTCCGGCACTCTTGAATTGACGGATCGCAGGCAGCATCGTCACGATATCGTTGGCACTGTCGTCGCAAAACAATTGGCCTTCGGTCTTTTCATGCCAAGCGATACCATGCGCGCCGACAAGTCCGACGAAATCCCACGGGGTATATCGGGCGAGTGCCGATTTGCAGAAATGGGGATTGGCGCTGATGTAGTTTTTCGCGCTGGTTTCCAGATGGGTGAAATTGCAGCGCCCGCCACCGGAAATACGGATTTTTTCGCCCGCTTTCTTTGCGTGATCGATGACAAGCACATCGGAGCCCGCATGAGCCGCACAGAACATGCCGGCCGCGCCAGCACCAAGGATGAGGGTCCGTTTTTCCATGTCGATGACCTGACCGCTTTCAAGCTGTGACGCAAGGGGCGAGGTCCCGCTTGTCGGCGTTATTTTTCTGGCTTTCAGCCGGTGTGACGTATAGAATCACCTACAGACCCGGCAAACGGGCGAGTTAGAGGCAGATAGCGGTAAGTGTTCCATGACTGAGATGGTCTATGGGTCGATTCCGGTTCAATCCGGTGATGCGATCCTCCCCCGATGGTGGCGAACGATTGATAAGTGGGTCCTGACCTGCGTTATGATGCTGTTCGCAATTGGTTTGTTGTTGGGGTTTGCGGCCTCTCCTCCGCTTGCGGAACGAAACGATCTGTTCAAATTCTACTACGTGATGAAGCAGGCCCAATTCGGCGGTCTGGCCATGGTGGTGATGTTCGTCATTTCCATGATGTCGCCAAAACTGGTGCGCCGATTGGCGTCGCTGGGTTTTGCAGCTGCCTTTATTGCGATCCTGTTGTTGCCGGTGATTGGCACCGATTTTGGCAAAGGTGCCGTCCGCTGGATGTCATTCGCGGGTTTTTCGGTGCAACCGTCAGAGTTTCTGAAACCAGGGTTCATCGTTGTAGCTGCGTGGCTGATGGCGGCTAGTCAGGAAATCGGTGGCCCTCCGGGTAAGTCTTATTCGTTTGTCTTGACTGCCGTGATCGTCCTGATCCTCGCCTTGCAGCCCGACTTTGGACAGGCGAGCCTCATTTTGTTCGGTTGGGGTGTGGTCTATTTTGTTGCCGGTGCACCGATGCTGTTGCTGGTTGCCGTGGCACTGTTGACGGTGATGGGCGGATCGTTTGCCTATATGAACTCCGAACACTTTGCGCGGCGGATTGACGGGTTCCTGAATCCCGAGCTTGATCCCCGTACGCAGCTTGGCTACGCGACCAACGCGATCCGCGAAGGCGGGTTGTTCGGCGTTGGTGTTGGTGAAGGCCAAGTGAAAATGAGCCTTCCGGACGCGCATACCGACTTTATCATTGCTGTCGCGGCCGAGGAATACGGGCTGATCCTCGTGATGGTCATTGTTGCCCTCTATGCGATTATCGCGATCCGTTCTCTGTCACGTCTGACCAAAGAGCGTGATCCGTTCATCCGTCTTGCTGGCACCGGACTGGCGTGCATGTTCGCCGTTCAGGCCATGATCAACATGGGCGTTGCGGTGCGGTTGCTTCCCGCAAAAGGCATGACATTGCCGTTTGTGTCCTACGGGGGGTCTTCGGTCATTGCTTCGGGGATTGTCATGGGGATGCTTTTGGCGTTTACGCGGTCCCGTCCGCAGGGACAGATTGGTGATATTCTGATGAGAAGGGGCCGGTAAATGGCACCGCTGCTCGTGATTGCTGCCGGAGGGACCGGCGGTCATATGTTTCCTGCTCAGGCGTTGGCCGAAGCGATGTTGCGCAAAGGGTGGCGGGTTCAGCTCACCACTGATGCGCGTGGAGCACGCTATGCGGGTGGATTTCCTGACGCGGTTGAGGTGATCGAGCTCAAATCCGGTACATTTGCTCGTGGCGGTATCGCTGCAAAGCTGCTGGTTCCGTTCCAGATTGCGGGCGGAATTCTGTCAGCGACCTTCAGGATGATGCGGGATAAACCGGCTGTCGTGGTTGGCTTTGGTGGCTATCCGTCCATTCCTGCAATCGCGGCGGCAACCGTTTTGCGCCGTCCGCGTATGATCCACGAACAAAACGGTGTGCTGGGGCGTGTGAACCAAGTGTTCGCAAAACGCGTGAACCAGATCGCTTGCGGGACGTGGCCGACAACATTGCCCGAAGGTGTGAAGGGTATTCACACCGGAAACCCTGTGCGCGGATCCGTTCTGGCACGTGCCGGAGCGGGATACATCGAACCGGGTGAATATCCGATGTCGATCCTTGTTATGGGCGGAAGCCAGGGCGCGCGAATTCTGTCGGATTTCGTTCCAGCGGCAATTACAAATCTACCTGAGCATTTGCGGCAGTATATCCGTGTCATTCAGCAGGCGCGTCCAGAGGATATGGAGCGCGTTACTGCTGAGTACCTCAACGCAGGTATGACAGCAGAGGTCGAACCGTTCATCCATGATGTTCCAGAAAAGATGGCCGAAGCGCAGCTTGTCATTAGTCGATCAGGTGCCTCGTCTGTTGCAGATATTTCTGTCATAGGTCGCCCCGCGATTTTCGTTCCTCTCGCACAAGCAATTCGCGACGAACAGACCGCAAACGCCCGTGCTCTGGTTGAAGCAGGCGGAGCGATCCTGATGCCCGAAAGCAAACTCAACGTCGACACCTTGCGCGAACAGATCGAACTCGTTTTGTCGAATGCGCAAGGAGCCGCACAAATGGCGGCGGCGGCCTTGTCATGCGGGCTTCCTGATGCGACAGAGCGGCTCGTTTCGCTGGTCGAAGACCTTGGCGGTATAGAATAAGAAAGACGATACGATGAACGCGGTTACCAAACTCCCCACTGACGTAGGCCCGATCCATTTTGTAGGGATCGGCGGAATCGGCATGTCCGGCATTGCCGAAGTTCTGGTGAACTTTGGGTACACGGTGCAGGGTTCGGACGCGAAAACATCCAAAATTACCGATCGCCTTGCCGCTATGGGCGCGACCATTTTCGAAGGCCAAAAGGCCGAAAACCTCGAAAACGCTCAGGTCGTTGTCATTTCTTCGGCGATCAAACCGGGCAACCCTGAACTGGACGAAGCCCGCCGTTTGGGCCTGCCCATCGTGCGCCGCGCCGAGATGCTGGCCGAGCTGATGCGGCTCAAGTCGAACATCGCCGTTGCGGGAACACACGGCAAAACCACGACAACGACGATGGTGTCGGCGTTGCTCGATCATGGGGATTTTGATCCGACCGTTGTGAACGGCGGGATTATTCACGCTTATGGATCGAACGCGCGTGTGGGCGAAGGCGAATGGATGGTGGTCGAGGCGGATGAGTCCGACGGCACCTTTAACCGTCTGCCTGCGACCATCGCTATCGTCACCAACATCGACCCCGAACATATGGAACATTGGGGCAGCATCGAAAACCTGCGTCAGGGGTTCTATGACTTTGTGTCGAATATCCCCTTCTACGGCGTTGCGGTCTGCTGCACTGACCATCCAGAGGTTCAATCGCTGGTCGGTCGGATCACGGATCGCCGCGTCATCACCTACGGGTTCAATGCTCAGGCAGACGTACGGGCGGTGAACCTCACCTACAAAGCTGGCGTTGCGCATTTTGATGTCGCGCTCCAGCTTGAGGACGATGTGATCGAAGGCTGCACCCTGCCAATGCCGGGGGATCATAACGTGTCCAATGCGCTTTCCGCAGTCGCAGTCGCCCGTCATCTTGGCATGAAAAAAGACGAAATCCGCGAAGCTTTGGCCAAATTCGGTGGTGTGAACCGTCGATTTACAAAGGTCGGCGAGGTGCTGGGCGGTGTGACCATCATTGACGACTACGGGCACCATCCGGTGGAAATTGCTGCCGTTCTCAAAGCTGCGCGTCAGGCCTGCGAGGGGCGTGTTATCGCCGTTCACCAGCCGCACCGTTACAGCCGCCTACACGGCCTGTTCGAAGATTTCTGTGCCTGCTTTAACGAAGCCGATGTTGTTGCCATCGCAGAGGTTTATGCCGCTGGCGAGGCCGTGATCGAAGGTGCCACCCGCGATGATCTGGTTGCCGGACTGATCCGCCACGGACACCGGCACGCGCGCGCGCTATTGTCCGAAGAGGATCTTGAGCGTCTGGTGCGTGAACAGACCCGACCCGGTGACATGGTTGTTTGTCTTGGGGCAGGGACGATCAGCGCGTGGGCGAATAACCTTCCCGACCGAATGAAAGACTAGGCTATGCCCGACACCCTGAAACGGCGGATCGGCCTTGGGCTCCTGACCGCTTATGGGGTGGGGATCATGGTGGGCGCTGGTATCTATGTGCTGGTTGGCGTTGTTGCCGCCCGCACCGGGATATATGCGCCGGTCGCGTTTCTGTTGGCAGGGCTCATTGCGCTCCCGTCTGCATTGTCCTTTGCTGAACTGACTGCACGAATGCCCGAAGCTGCGGGTGAGGTCGCCTATGTCGAAGCGGGGTTTGGAAGCCGCACATTGGGGATCATTGTCGGACTGGCTGTGGTCCTAGGTGGTACGGTTTCAGCGGCTGCGGTTCTGCGGGGTGGAGTGGGATACTTTACCGGAATTATCGATGTTGATCCGCAACTCGCGATGATTGCGGGCGGTGTTCTCCTGACCGCGATTGCGATCTGGGGCGTTGTTCAAAGCTTGACAGTTGCGGCAATCCTGACAGTGGTTGAGGTCGCAGGACTCCTGCTGATCGTTGGAGTTTCGTTGATGGCCGAACCGTCGGTCACCTATCAATCTCCACCCGAATTTGAACCTGCGCCAGTACTGGGCGCGGTTGCCCTGTGTTTCTTCGCCTTTATCGGGTTTGAGGACCTCGTGAACATGGCCGAAGAAGTGCGCGATC
>JBNKUW010000167.1:4655-4958 GCA_050298835.1 Marivivens sp. | reverse complement strand
TTCAACCTCAAAGACCAGCTTCAAACCCGTTGGGTCCAGACCTGCACCGGCCAGAGGCTCGCGCTCAAAACCCACCTACTCCCCTCGACCCAAGCCTTTGTTGAAGCCGCCCGTCTTGGACTTGGCTGGGGGATGAACCCCGCCCCGCTGGTCGATCCGCTGATTTCCAGTGGCGATCTGATCGATCTGGCCCCCGACACGCCTTTCCGAACTGAACTCTTCTGGCAAATCCACAGGCTCGTCGCAGCCCCTCTGTCAGACCTGACCAAGGCGATCCGGAACCAAGCGCGACATGCACTTCAT
>JBNKUW010000167.1:0-4645 GCA_050298835.1 Marivivens sp. | reverse complement strand
GGGGTGAATGGCCGCAGGCCAGAGGGGCAGCGCCCCTACCGACCAAATGAAAACGGCTCCGTCCGCAAAGACGGGGCCGTCATCAATTCTGGTTATAAAGCTCAAGCGCCTTTGGGGTGCGGATGCTTTGCGTAGATTTCTTTGATCCGCTCGATTGCAGCTTCCGGTGCCATCTCTTCGCTTTCGCCCGTCCGGCGCGAAGTCACTTCGACCACGCCGTTTTTCAGGCCGCGCGGACCAACGGTGATGCGCCACGGCAGACCGATCAGGTCCATCGTTGCGAACTTGCCGCCAGCGCGTTCGTTGCGGTCGTCATAAAGCGGCTCAAGACCGGCGGCTTCGAACGCAGCATACAGGCTTTCACAAGCCGCATCCGCCTCTTCATCGCCTTGCTTGAGGTTGACGATCCCGACATGGAACGGGGTAACACCTTCGGGCCAGATGATGCCTTTGTCGTCATGGCTGGCTTCGATGATCGCCCCCAACAGACGCGACACACCAATACCATGAGACCCCATGTGCACAGGCACTTTGTTGCCTTCGGCATCTGCCACAACAGCGCCCATCGGCTCTGAATATTTGGTGCCAAAATAGAAAATCTGACCAACCTCGATCCCGCGGGCAACGCGGCGGCGTTCTTCGGGAACTTCGTTAAAGATCGCTTCGTCGTGGGTTTCATCCGTGCGGGCATAGCGCGAGGTGAATTCTTCCAACACGCCCTGACACTGTTCACGGCTGTCAAAGTCGATTTCGCGGTCGCCAAAGGTCAGATCAGTGATCTCGCTATCATAGAAAACTTCGGACTCACCGGTTTCAGCGAGCACGAGGACTTCATGGGTGTTGTCGCCGCCAATCGGGCCGGAATCCGCGCGCATCGGGATCGCCTGAAGGCCCATGCGTTCGTAGGTCCGCAGGTAGCTCACCAGATGCCGGTTGTAGGCGTGCAGTGCATCTTCTTCTGTCAAATCAAAGGTATAGCCGTCTTTCATATAGAACTCACGGCCCCGCATCACGCCGAAACGCGGACGGATTTCATCGCGGAATTTCCACTGGATTTGGTAAAGCGTCAGCGGCAGGTCTTTGTAGCTGCTTACGTGGCTACGGAAGATGTCGGTGATCATTTCTTCGGCCGTCGGAGAGAACAGCATGTCACGGCCGTGACGGTCCGTCATCCGCAACATCTCTTCGCCGTAGCCGTCATAACGGCCCGACTCGCGCCAGAGGTCGGCGGACTGCAAGGTCGGCATTTGGAGCGGGATATGGCCTGCTTTGATCTGTTCGTCGTGAACGATATTTTCGATCTTTCTCAGGACCTTAAAGCCCAGAGGAAGCCATGAATAGATACCAGCCGATTGCTGTTTGATCATACCGGCACGCAGCATCAGGCGGTGCGAAACAATCTGCGCCTCGGCAGGGTTTTCTTTGAGAACTGGCAGGAAATAGCGGGTCAGGCGCATCTATCGGTCCACGTTGAAATTGGGTTTCTCTCCCGCCTAGAGGAAAGCAGGGACAGGAGCAAGATGCTGGTGCCCGAACGGGGCGTTCTAATTCTCATGTGCAATGTAATCGCACCTGTTTGCGCGCAATTCAGGTGCGATGCCTATTCGTGGGACCAGCTTGCGCCGGTTGCGCCGTCCAGAAACCCGTCGCTCAGGATCACATCCGGGGTCTGCGCGATGATCGCGGCGGCCACATCGCCAGCGCCGGACAGGCCGTCGATCCGGTCACGGAACTGACGGCACACTCCGACGAAATCGCCGGTTTGCGGTGACAGACGAAGGGCCGAAACCCCTGCGTCCCGCAGCGCTTCGATCTGGTGATCGACGCAAGCATACGTGTCTGAGAGCGTCTGCACACCGTTCATCGCCAGAAACCGCTGACCGTCCAACGTGTCAACTTGCAGCCCGTCAGGATCATCTTCGCAGGCGAATTGGCAGTTGTCCTTGATCCGCCCATGCAGACGCGCGTGATAGCAGCGACCGGAAATAGCAAGGGGTACGCGACCATATCCCCAGACCTCGATCGTGACGCCCATGTCCTGCCCTGCCTTGGCCAAAGCCGCGATTGAGGACAACGGCAGTTCCGGCGGCAGACAGACGCGCGTCGCCCCGCGTTTGGCGAGCCAGTCCAGCGTGCCTTCGTTATAGACATTGACCAACGGTCCGACGGAAAACGCGGTTCCTTTGGGGATCGCCGTCAGCGCGGTCAGGTCGTTGATCTCAACCTCGAGCCCTAGGTCTGCCAGCGCATCGGTCATCTTGCGTTCGCGTTTAAGAGTGACCAGAGCGAGGCTGGTTAGTACGGGCGTTTTCCCTGCGTTCGCAATAGCTTCTACCGCATACTCAATGCGATCCTGATAGAACGGCAGACGCTTGGAACAGACCAGTTCGCCTAATGTCACACGGGATACTGGGGCATCTGCCAGATCGTCGTAGAAGGCGCTCCAGACTTCGGGTTTCCAGAAAAACTGGTTCGGACCAACGGTGATTTCCATCGCCTACCTCCACGTCTTTTGATAGGCACCGGCGGTGGTCGCTTGCCCTTCGGAAAGTTGGGCGAGCATCCCGTCGGGGATCGGTTGCCCTGCGGCTTGTGCTTCGACCGCGCGGCGGAAACTGCGCACGACCTGCGCCACATATGACCGCGATCGCTGGCGGCCTTCGATCTTGAGCGCTGTCACACCAGCCTTGGCCAATTGCGGGATAAGCTGTTCAGCGTTGAGGCTCACCGGATCTTCGAACAGATGGCCGGTTTTGCCGCCCGCGCTAAAGCACCCTTTGCAGAGCGTCGGGTACGGGGCCGGATCACCCTGCCCCACGCGGTGGATCGTGTAGCCCCCCAGACGCGCGTCCAACGTGCCTGCGTCTTCGTGGTATTCCACGTGGCTCGCCGGAGAGCAGACACCATTCATATTGGGCGATTTCCCCGTCGCATAGGACGACAGCGAACAGCGCCCTTCGGCCATGACGCATAGCCCGCCAAAGACAAAGACTTCGGTTTCGACGTCGGTTTCTTTGTTGATCGCTGCGATTTCCGGCACCGAGAGGACGCGTGGCAAAACCACCCGTTTCACGCCGAATTCCGCCCCGTAGAAATTGATCATGTCGGCGTTGGCAGCGGCGGCCTGAACGGACAGGTGACGGCGCAGGTTCGGGTGATTGGTTGCCGCGTAGTCCAGCAACCCGATGTCAGCGAGGATCACCGCGTCCGCACCGAGCGCATCGGCGTCCGCCACCCCACGGTGCCAGACGCCCGGATCACCGGCGCGGGGGAACGTGTTGATCGCAATCAGCACTTTGACCCCGTGGTCATGGGCAAAACGGATGCCGTCGCGCATCTCGTCCCGGCTGAAGTTCAGGCCGGGGAAATTGCGAGCGTTGGTTTCATCGGCAAAACCGCAGTAGATCGTATGCGCACCGGATTTAACCGCCGCACGGAGGGCAGCGGGCGTCCCTGCAGGACAGACGATTTCCATCACCATCCCTGTTCCTCCTCGGGGCGGGACAGGCAGACACCGGTGCGAGCTTCGGCCCATGCGATGGCGCGTTGGACAGGTTTGGCGAAAGGACCGGACATTTTCGCAGCCTCTGCGCTCAGGTCCAGTTCCGCGTCGTCCACCGCGTTGCGCAGGGCAAGCGCGGCAGATGTGTCCCCTTCGACCGTCAGATCGCGCGAAAAAAACAGCGCGTCCCCGTCATAGGCCCCGTGCACCAGTCCGATCAGCGCGGCCAAGGGTCCACGGATCGTCGCATCCCCTTGGGCCCGTGCGCGACGCTGTACCTCGACCTTCGGAGAGCCGCCATTCGGCATCAGGCAAATCACAAAGGGCAGATCGCTCGGGTCCAGAATAAAGCGTGTATTCGCATAGTCCCCCAACCGCCGGAAAAGATCGGGGTGTTCACGCGCGACCCTTTTCACATAGCGGTTCAACACCATGCTAAGTGGCGGCACCGGCAAATTGGTCATAGCCCGCGCCGCAGCGTGGGGGAAAATCGGGATGGATTGTATAGCCGTCAAGGGGCGTGTCTTTCTTCTGCGCAGGACTTTCGCAACGGTCTACGCCCTCAAATCGATAAGAAGTTTGATCATCCTCAAACTTTGCATCTTTTTTTACATCAAATAAGGTTTATCTAATGTTTTACATCGCACCGACGGCTTTCTGAATGGTCCGGGCTTCCTTCTTCGCCTGACGAAGATATTCTACCCACGAAGCCGTTCCCGACCCCAACAAGGAATAAGACCATGAGCTACACCTTTGACCGCCTGCTTGAAGGCGTTTCGATCGACGATGCAGACGCCCGCACCCGCGAGGCCCTGATGGGCAAAGGGTTCGGTGTCCTGACCGAGATTAACGTCCAAGCCACGATGAAAAAGAAGATCGACAAGGACATGGCGGGCTACAAGATCCTTGGCGCCTGCAACCCGAACATGGCCTTCCAAGCCATTGGAATGGAGCCGAAAATCGGCGCAATGCTCCCCTGTAACGTGATCCTGCGCGAAGTCGAAGGCGGCACAGAAGTGAGCGCGATCGACCCCAAAGCCTCTATGGCTGCGATTGACAACGCAAACCTCCACGCCGTCGCCGGTCAGGTCGGTGATATGCTCAAAGACGCGATCAACGCGATTTGAGGATATGAAGCCCCGT
>JBNKUW010000166.1:0-4989 GCA_050298835.1 Marivivens sp. | reverse complement strand
AAGGCGGGCAAAATCTTCGGGGCTTTGCAGAACCGAAGTTGCAGCCTCATACACCTCAAGAAAATGGTCGAAATCACGATACTGGTAACTTCCGTCTTCGTTGAAGATACCGGACAGATCGACTTTTTTCTCAAACGCAAGCTGACGGATAAAATCCGGCGGAGCAGCCCCTTCGAAATGCAGGTGCAATTCCACCTTTGGGAAAGACTTGTAGCTCATAGCAGGTTTTTCCCTGTTCCTTGAGATGGCACCCCCAAATGGGCGGCAACAGTTGCGGCGACATCTACAAAATTTATGTGACCTAATTCTCGCGTACCGACTCCATGGATCAATACTGGCACGCGTTCCCGTGTGTGATCGGTCCCTGTCCACGTCGGATCATTACCGTGATCAGCTGTTACCACGAGCATATCGCCATCACGCAGCTTGGGTAAAAGCTCATTTAGTTTAACATTAAACCATTCTAGATGCGCCGCGTATCCTTCGACGTCACGACGATGGCCGTATTCACTGTCAAATTCGACGAAATTTGCAAAGGTCAGAGAACCTTCCTTTGCCTCGTCTACAAGATCAAACAGATGCCCCATTAGCGTGTCATCACGCCCTTTTCGGACCTCATCGATCCCACGCATTGAAAAAATATCGCCAATCTTGCCAATAGCATAGACACTCCGCCCCGCGTTTTTCACCCAGTCACACAGGGTTGGTGACGGAGGCTCTATCGCGAAGTCTTTGCGGTGTGGAGTACGGGAAAAACTTCCGGCCTCTCCCACAAACGGACGCGCGATTACCCGACCGATACGCTGTTCGTGCAGGACCGGAGCAAGACGTTTACAAAGATCGAGGAGCCGCTCCAAACCGAAGTGCTCTTCATGTGCAGCGATTTGAAACACGCTATCCGCAGAGGTGTAACAAATCGGCCAACCGGTCCGGACATGCTCTTCACCAAGACGTTCGATTATCTCCGTGCCAGACGCATGGCAGTTGCCCAAAATGCCCTCGGTTCCGGCAATTTCGCAAACTTTTGCAACGATTTTCTCGGGGAAGGAGTTTTCGTGGTCCGGAAAATAGCCCCAATCCCACGGCACAGGAACACCCGACAGTTCCCAGTGCCCGGATGGTGTATCCTTACCTGGTGACACTTCCGTAGCCGCGGCCCACGCTCCGGAAACCTCCCCCGCCAAAGACGGTTCATCTACACCCGAAGCCAGAGTAAGCGCCCGACCAAGCCCAAGTGAAACCAACGTCGGAATCGTAAGCGGCTTGCCTTTGGCCGCCATTTCTTGGGCAATGTGGCCGACGGTATTTGCCCCTGTATCTGGGCGCCCATCGTTATAAAAAGACGCCGCATCAGGCGCGCCGCCGATCCCGACGGAGTCGATCACAATCAGAAATGCACGGCTCATGGGTCTACCCTTTTATGTACCAGCGGATGATCGGGCGCGGACCCGCCAATGGTCAAGGCCGCGGAAATCTCAGCAATAGCTTGCTTTGCCTGATCTTCGGTCCGCGCATGAACGAACGCAACAGGATCGCCTTTTGTAACCTCGTGCCCCAATGGCACCACGTTTGCGATCCCGACAGCCGGATCGATCTTGTCAGTTTCGACCTGACGACCACCGCCAAGGCCAACCACACAAAGACCAAGTGCTTGACCGTCCCAGCCCGACGCCACACCGCTTTCTTGAGCAAGGACAGGCGCGATGACCGGTGCCTTGGGCAAATGCGTTTGCCAATCTGCATCCATGTCAGGAGGTCCGCCGAGTTCAAAGACCATCTGGCTAAACCGCTCCATCGCAGCACCGGAACGGATCGCTTCGGCGACCATTTCTTCGCCCTCACCTTCAGATCCGCCCGCCAGCGCAATCATACGTCCACCCAAGGCAACGGTCAGATCATGAAGCCGTGGTGCCGCCAATCGGTCTCCGGACATGACTTCCAAACAGGTTGCGACCTCTATCGCGTTCCCGAGCGTCGGGGCGAGGGGTTCGTTCATGTCCGTAATCATCGCCGCAGTCGAACAGCCAGCACCGTTTGCGGTTTTCACCAGCGAATTTGCCAAGGCGAATGCGTCCTCGGCCGTTTTCATAAAGGCGCCAGTGCCGACTTTCACGTCAAGCACCAGCCCTTCAAGGCCCGCTGCCAGCTTCTTTGACAAGATCGACGCAGTGATGAGGTCAATACTCTCAACCGCAGAGCTCACATCCCGAATGGCATAAAGACGACGGTCAGCAGGCGCGATCCGCCCCGTAGCGCCGACAACAGCACAGCCGACCTTGTTCACGATCCGTCGCAGCGTGGATTCGTCGATTTGTGCAACGACACCAGGAATGGCTTCCATTTTGTCCAACGTCCCGCCGGTGTGCCCCAAACCACGGCCGGAAATCATCGGGACCTTCACACCACACGCAGCCATTGCAGGGGCAAGGATCAGCGACACACAGTCTCCGACACCGCCGGTTGAATGCTTGTCCATGACAGGTCCATCAAGGCTCCATTTCAGGACGTCACCGGAATCCCGCATACCCAAGGTTAATGCAACGCGCCCTTCCTCACTTAGCCCATTGAGTAATGCCGCCATGGCAAAAGCACCCGCCTGCGCGTCAGAGACATTGCCATTGGCGAGGCCTGCCGCAAACCAGCGAAGCTCTTCGGGGGTCGGGTCCTGCTGATCGCGGACCTTTGCAATAATCGAGCGGGCGTCCATCAGCTGCGGCTCATGTGGTCGCTGGTAAAGACGCCCGGCAGAAGCTCTGCCACGGTCAGCTCCATCGATGCGCCATCAATGGTATGCATTCGGACAACGACGTCTGGGGCTGCAAACTCCGCAATTTTCTGACGACAGCCACCGCAGGGTGTAATCGGCATCGGGCTATCCGCAACAACAGCGACTTCTGTGATTTTTCGGTCACCAGCAGCGCACATTGCGGCAATTGCACCCGCTTCGGCACAGGTTCCTTCTGGATAGGCGACGTTTTCGACATTGCATCCAGAGTAGATCGTACCGCTGTCTGTCTGGACAGCCGCCCCGACTTTGAAATTTGAATAAGGCGCGTGGGCATTTTCACGAGCCTTGAGCGCATAATCTAGGAGCGACATGAGATGTCCTTTTACCGTTTGATAAAATTGTGACCCGACAAGAAAAATGTTTCAAGCAGGAAGCGTTAAATATGCCTGACTTCCAAGGATTAGATTTGCAAGTACGTGCCGTTCCCCTGTATGCAGGTTAAACACCAGATAGATTATTTGTTTAGCGTTAAACAAAATAGGCCGTGTCATGACCACTCCGACCACCACTTCGCCTTCGGACAATCTTCGTCAGACTGCACTGGATTATCACCGGTTTCCGAAGCCTGGAAAGCTAGAGATCCGTGCGACAAAGCCTCTGGCGAACGGTCGTGACCTCGCCCGCGCCTATAGCCCCGGTGTAGCAGAAGCCTGTATCGACATCAAAGACGACGCGGAAACCGCCCGCGACTATACAGCCAAAGGCAATCTGGTCGCGGTTGTGACCAACGGTACCGCCGTTCTGGGCCTTGGAAATATCGGTGCGCTAGCCTCCAAACCAGTGATGGAAGGTAAGGCCGTCCTGTTCAAGAAATTCGCGAACATTGACTGTTTCGACCTTGAAGTAAACGAGCCCGACCCCGAGAAACTTGCAGACATTGTTTGTTCGCTTGAACCAACATTCGGGGCAATCAACCTCGAAGATATTAAGGCGCCTGACTGTTTCATCGTTGAAAAGCTCTGCCGCGAGCGGATGAACATTCCGGTATTCCACGACGACCAGCACGGCACAGCGATCGTTGTAGGCGCAGCCGCGACCAATGCCCTGCACGTTTCTGGCAAAAAGTTCGAAGACATCAAGGTCGTCAGCACTGGTGGCGGTGCGGCAGGTATTGCCTGTCTCAATATGTTGCTGAAACTAGGTGTAAAACGCGAAAACGTTTGGCTCTGTGATATCGCCGGTTTGGTCTACGAAGGCCGCACCGAAGAGATGACCCCGCAGAAAGAAGCCTACGCCCAGAAATCCGACCTGCGCACTTTGGACGACGTAATAGACGGTGCGGACCTGTTCCTTGGCCTGTCCGGCCCCGGCGTATTGAAGGCTTCCATGGTCGCCAAGATGGCCCAGGACCCGATCATCTTTGCTCTTGCGAACCCAACACCTGAAATCCTTCCCGATGAAGTTAAACAGGTCGCCCCGAATGCCATCATGGCTACCGGTCGCAGCGATTTCCCGAACCAAGTGAACAACGTCCTGTGTTTCCCCTTCATTTTCCGTGGTGCGCTGGATGTTGGCGCAACCGAGATCAACGACGAAATGCAGGTCGCCTGTGTTCAAGGCATTGCAGAACTAGCCCGCGCGACCACCAGCGCCGAAGCGGCAGCGGCCTACCAAGGTGAAAAGCTGTCGTTCGGGCCGGAATACTTGATCCCGAAACCATTTGACCCGCGCCTGATGGGCGTTGTCGCCAGCGCTGTAGCCAAGGCCGCGATGGAAACGGGCGTGGCGAAACGCCCTCTGCCGGATATGGCTGAATACAAACGGTCGCTTGATAGCTCTGTATTCAAGTCCGCGCTACTTATGCGCCCCGTATTCCAAGCAGCCCGCGATGCGTCCCGTCGGATCGTCTTTGCCGAGGGCGAAGATGAGCGAGTTCTACGCGCCACCCAAGCGGTTCTGGAGGAAACCACAGAGACACCGATCCTCATCGGTCGTCCAGAAGTCATCGCCGCCCGTTGCGAACGCGCAGGCCTGAAAATCCGCCCTGCTCACGATTTCGAAGTCGTGAACCCTGAAAACGATCCGCGATACTACGAATACTGGACCACCTATCTGGAAATCATGGCCCGCCGAGGGGTAACTCCGGACAGTGCCAAAGCGATTTTGCGCACGAACTCTACCGCGATTGCAGCAATTATGGTGCAACGCGGTGATGCGGATAGCATGATCTGCGGCACATTTGGCCAGTATCTATGGCACCT
>JBNKUW010000165.1:0-5000 GCA_050298835.1 Marivivens sp. | reverse complement strand
GAGACCGAAGGTTCCGGCCATGGCGAGGGCGAAAAGAGTAAGAGCGAGATCGGAGAGTTGGAATATGGACATGTCAGGCCACCGTTTCTTTGCCGCAAGAGTGCGCCTCTGGCAGCGCGGACTCAAGCGTCAATAGCGCATAGCTGCGATGTCTATTACGGGATGATCGGCAATACGGGCGTGTTTGCCGCGTAGATCAGGTCAGGATTTGGACCAGAGGACCTTGCGTTTTTCCGCGACTTTTTCTCGTTGTTGCTGGGCAATTCCGGACCGGAAGGAGCGTTCAACAAAGTCGATGTGGGCAAAGGCTGCGGCTTCGGCGGCGTCTGGGTCGCCTTGGAAAATCGCTTCGGCGATGGCGTAGTGCTGAGCGAGGAGCTGATCGCCGGCGCTGTCGATGGAGCGTAGGAAATTCCGGTTGTAGAATACGCCGCGGCGGGTCAGGTCGTAGACCGATCCCATCATGTGGATCAGTGTGGAGTTGTTGCTCGCATCGACGATCGCGGTGTGCAGATTGATGTCGGCAATCTTTGCGGCTTCGGTGTCGCCAGAGCTGTGAGCCGCGTCCATGCGGTCCAGAATTCCGCGGATAATGTCCTTGTCGATTTCCGTGGCACGCTGCGCGGCCAGCCGTGCGGCAAAGCCTTCTTGCTGACGGCGGTATTCTAGATAGTCGTAGAACGCTTCGGGGTGGCGGGCGTAGAGATCAAGAAAGGCCGGTGTCATCGCTGTGCCAGTCAGCTTTGCGATATGCGACCCTTCGCCGTGACGCACAACAAGAAGACCGGAGTCCTCAAGCTGTTTGAGAGCCTCGCGGAGTTTCGGGCGGGACACTTCGAGCAATTCGGACATGTCGCGTTCAGAGGGGAGCTTTGTGCCCTCTTTGAGGATGCCGTTCACGATCATGGTTTCGATCTGATAGACCACCGCGTCCGACACCGAATCGTGGGTGATTGGTTCGAAAATCGCGCTTTGTTTTACCATGGTCGGGTCCTCTTTGATGGATAATCCATCGTGCATGGTAATTTAAATTATCCAAAAACTATTACAAGTGCGTCCTGCTGTGCAGACCGAAGAAAATTCCCTACAGGCTGATAAATTATGATAAAAATAGAAAGTATATATCCTTGAGATACTGCGAATCTGCCAGAGTGTTCGGCTGTTAAAACTCCAACCTTGGTCGTAAGTGGTAAATATTATTGTTGACTGGCCTAGGTGGTATATAGTCTTTACCACTGTATTAATTGGGAGCACACCGGTTGCGAGTTACCGGGTAAACTTGGAGGAGACACCATGACGAAACTGACTTCGCTGGCTCTGGCTGCGTCGATCCTGACGCCGTTGGCTGCACTGGCAGACGAACCGATCCTGCTGAAAACGCCGGTTGCGTTTTCGACCGAACTGCCCGGATTGGGTTCGCCTATTCCGCGCGTTGCCGAACAGATCGAACTGATGTCCGGCGGTGACATGCGTATGCGGATTTACGAGCCGAACGAATTGGTTCCGCCGTTCGAAATCCTTGAAGCCGTATCAACCGGCAAGATCAACTCTGGCTACACCACAGCAGGTTACTGGGCTGGTCAGATTCCGGCCGCGCCGCTGTTCTCGGCTGTACCGTTCGGCCCCGAGGCCGGTGAATACATGGCATGGCTGTACTATGATGATGGCATGGCGCTGTACCAACAGATGTACGACGATGCCGGCTTTAACGTTCACGTTCTGCCCTGCGCGATCATCGCACCGGAAACTTCTGGCTGGTTCTCGCAAGAGATCAATTCGCCCGAAGACCTTCAGGGCCTGAAGATGCGTTTCTTCGGTCTGGGTGGCGAAGTGATGCAGAAGCTTGGCGTTGCGACATCGCTTCTGCCGGGTGGCGAGATCTTCTCGGCGCTGGAAAACGGTGCGATTGACGCAACCGAATTCTCGCTTCCGGCTGTTGATAGCCGTCTCGGCTTCTTCAAGCTGGTGAGCTACAACTACTTCCCCGGTTGGCACCAGCAAGCGACCGTTTTCGAACTGCTGATCAACGGTGACACTTGGAACGACGCTAGCGATACCCAGCGTGCGATCCTTGAGAACGCTTGTAAGGCATCGATGGCTGACAGTTTCGCCGAAGGTGAAGCGATGCAGTTCTCGGTCATGATGGACAACGTTGCGAACAATGGCGTCGAAATCCGTCGCTGGAATGACGAGATGCTCTCGGCCTTCCGTGCTGCATGGGAAGACGTTGCCGAAGAGCAATCTGCAAACGACGAGTTCTTTGCGACCGTTCTGAACGACATGAACGAGTTCCGTGACGGCTATGCTCTCTGGAAAGAGAACGCGTTCCTTCCGCGGTAAGACTTAACAACGGGCTGCGGTGTGTCGAGGAGGCATGCCGCAGTCTTTCCGATTTCGGGAGCGGTTCTCCCGACCGAATTGCATCAGGGGAGGTCCCATGGCCGAACATCTTCAGCCGTCCGATGACGCCGTAGAGGTTTACGAACATCTTCAAGAACACGATGACCGCGATAATCAGCGGTTTGCTGTTTTTCTGGACCGCTTTGTCAAAGGGACAGGCGGTATTGTCATGTGGGCAAATATCCTTCTGATCCTCGCTATCGTGACGCAGGTCACGATGCGGTATCTGTTCAACCAGAATTTCCCGAAGCTTGATGAAATCCAGTGGCATTTCTACGGCTTGGTAACGATGATCGGGATTTCCTTTGCTCTTGTTACCGACAGCCATGTGCGTGTCGACATTTTGCATATGCAAATGAGCCGCCGGAACCAGCGATTGGTCGAGGTGGTTGGTATCCTGTGCCTGTTGGTGCCGTTCCTGTATCTGATGATCGATCAGGGGTTTGATTATTTCCAACATAGCTGGCGCGTGAACGAACGGTCATCGAGCCCGGTTGGTTTGCCGGCCCGTTGGGCATTCAAGGCGATCATTCCGGTCAGCTTTGTTCTTTTGGCTCTCGCTGCTGTGGCGCGGTTGATCCACGATGTTCACGCGCTCTGGATTGCGCCAGCGGACGAACGCGAAGGCAAGGGCCTTAGGGCTGTGTTGCTGACGCTGTTCGTGTTCATCTGTGTCGCGGTCGCGCTGACCTTTACGGTGAAATACACCGAAGAGAAGCTCGTCATCACGATGTTCCTCACCTTTATCATGCTGTTGTTCACCGGCTTTCCGGTGGCATGGACGCTGGCAGGTGTGGGCGTTGCGTTCTGCGGGCTCGCGTATTTGTTCGACAACGGGTTTATGGCGTGGACGGGGCTGCGTTCGACGCTGACAGGGCTGGATTACCTGACGCTTGGCGCGACGGTGAACCGTGTTTACGCCACTATGTCGAACCCTGTTCTGGTCGCCCTGCCGATGTTTATTTTCATGGGGCTGATGCTCGATGAAAGTGGTGTGGCGGAACGTCTGATGAAGTCGATGCAGCGCCTGTTCGGAACAGTACGTGGCGGGCTGGCCATCACTGTGACGCTGATCGGGATCATCCTTGCTGCATCCACGGGTATCATCGGGGCGTCGGTTGTTTTGTTGGGTGTTCTGTCGCTGCCGTCGATGATGGAGCAGAAGTATCTTCCGACGCTCGCCGCCGGTGTGGTGAGCGCGTCCGGTACGCTGGGTATTCTGATCCCGCCGTCGATTATGCTGGTGATCATGGCCGACCAAATGGCGCTGTCCGTGGGCGATCTGTTTATGGCCGCGGTATTCCCCGGTGTCATTATCGGCTGTCTCTACCTCATCTATATCTTTGTGATTGCTCAGGTGAAACGTGATGCGGCACCCTTGCCCGAAGGGGCGCGCCGTCCCGATTGGGCCGCAGTCAAAGATGTCTTGTTGGCTGTTATCCCAACGCTCGCGCTGATCCTGTCGGTGCTCGGGTCGATCTTTGCCGGCCTGTGTACGCCGACCGAAGCCTCTGGTGTTGGTGCGTTGGGTGCGACGTTGCTTGCGTTGCTGTATCGCAAGCTGACCCTGCACAAACTGGTCAATGTTCTGAAATCAACCTTCAACACGACCGCCTACATCTTTGCGATCTTCCTTGGTGCGACGGTGTTTTCCTATGTGCTGCGCGAACTGGGCGGTGACGAACTGATCGAGGACATCATCCTCGGTGCCGGTTTCGGTCCGCAGGGAACGATCTTTATGATCCTGTTCCTCGTGTTCCTGCTGGGGTTCGTGCTCGACTGGATTGAGATCACTCTGATCGTGCTGCCGCTCATGCGTCCGATCATCAACGGGCTTGGCCTTGATATTCCGGGGTTCGGGGAAATTGATGAACCTGCGCTGGTCTGGTTCGTGATCATGGTCGCCGTGACCTTGCAGACGAGCTTCCTGACGCCGCCGGTCGGTTTCGCGCTCTTCTATCTCAAGGGGGTGTGCCCGCCTGAAATCCGGTTGATCGACATCTACAAAGGGATTGTCCCGTTTGTGCTGCTGCAGTTGACCGGCCTCGTGCTGCTCTATCTCTGGCCAGCGCTGGCAACCTGGCTCCCCTCGGTCGCGTATTAAGGAGGCTCAAATGCGCCTGTCACAGTGTCATAATTTTCAGGATTTCCGTGAACTCGCCCGCCGTAGGCTCCCCGGTCCGATCTTTAACTATATCGACGGGGCTGCGGATGACGAAGTGACCTACCGCAACAACACGGCGTCGTTCGACCGCTGCGATCTGTTGCCTTCGGTCCTGCGCGGGGTCGAGGATGTGGATATGTCCGTCACGGTGATGGGCCAAAAGCTGGACATGCCGATCTATTGTTCGCCCACCGCATTGCAGCGTTTGTTCCACCATCGGGGTGAACGTGCGGTGGCGGCCGCGGCTGAGAAGTACGGGACGATGTTCGGGGTTTCCTCTTTGGGAACGGTGAGCCTTGAGGAGCTTCGGCAGAAACACGAAAACCCGCAGGTTTACCAGTTCTATTTCCACAACGGACGACCACGGGGCGCAACGTACGAAATGCTCGTGCAACTGGAGGCCTTTATCAACGAGGAGCTCGGCCGACGCAATGTG
>JBNKUW010000164.1:0-5074 GCA_050298835.1 Marivivens sp. | reverse complement strand
GTTGAAAACCCGTAAGGGGGATGTTGAGGTCAGCATCGACGAACAACCCGGCAATGCGCGGATCGACAAGATACCAACGCTCCGTCCGGCATTTCGCCCTGATGGGACCGTGACCGCTGCGAACTCCAGCTCGATTTCCGATGGGGCCGCCGCGCTCGTGATGATGCGCCAGTCTGATGCCGAAGCCCGTGGGTTAACGCCGATAGCGCGGATGGTGGGTCATACGACACATGCGGATAAACCGAGCCTCTTTCCGACCGCACCGATTGGTGCGATGCAAAAACTGTCCGAAAAAACCGGCTGGGCGCTGGCGGACGTGGATCTGTTCGAAGTGAACGAAGCTTTTGCCGTGGTCACGATGGCTGCGATGCGGGACCTCGACCTGCCGCATGACAAGGTGAACATACATGGTGGTGCCTGCGCCTTGGGTCACCCGATTGGCGCGTCCGGTGCACGGGTCATGGTCACGCTTCTTGCGGCGCTGCAAAAGAACGGATTGAAGCGCGGGATTGCGTCACTTTGTATCGGCGGAGGTGAGGCGACAGCGGTCGCGTTGGAACTGGTTTAGGCAAGAAACCCGTCAAGGTGTTTGGCTGAAAGCCCGAGGCCTTTAGACTAGCGTTCGTTCCAGCCTTTGCCAGCAAAGATCGCGTCGCGGGCTTTTTCGATCCGGTTGAAGCGGGTTTGCTCTTGCTTTGCGCCGCCGATGTGGAGGAACCAGCTCCGTTGGCGGCCCGGAGTGAGGGCAAAGAATGCTTCGGCCAGTTCGGGATCGGCTTCGAGCGCTTCGACAAGCTCGTCGGGCATTTCGCGTTCGGGGGCTGGGGGGATCGGCACTGCCTCTTTTTCGACGCGGATCGCTTCGGCGATGAGCGCGCGAATGGCAGTTTCTTGATCGTTGAGTTGCTCCATAGAGGTAAGCGAAACGACGCGTCCGGCGTGGACATTCGGGCCTTGTTTGATCAACAAACCTTCGGGGTCGTTCATCACGATGCCTTTAAAAAAATTGAGCGTGGCAAAGTCTTTGAACGCGCTGATGATAAAGCTGTTTTTCCCGTTTACGGCGTAGCAGGGCTGCCACCATTTCTTTTCCTCGGTCACATCGTATTCCAAAGCGATGCTGCGAAGCCGCCGGTGGATTTCCTGCCACGGACCGGTTTTGTCGAAATAGTATTCCAATTCGGGATTTGGGTTTGCCATTCGTGCCTCCTGTCGCAGGGAAAGAATAGCAAAAAGGGCGGGAAAATCCCGCCCTTTTTTTACTCAGACTGTAAAAGCCGATTAACCGATGATGCCGTTCAGCGTGGCCGACGGGCGCATGATTGCTGCGACCTTGGCCGGATCGGCATGGTAGTAGCCGCCCATGTCCGCAGGGGCGCCTTCACCGGTTTTCAGTTCGTCGAGGATGGTAGCCTCATTATCGGCCAGTGCTTTGGCGATCGGGGCAAAGTGTGCTGCCAGATCGGCGTCGTCACCTTGGGCTGCCATTGCTTCGGCCCAGTAGCGGGCGAACCAGTAGTGGCTGGTGCGGTTGTCGTTCTGGCCGACTTTACGCTCGGGTGAGTTGCCGTTTTCCAGAACCTTCTGGGTCGCATCTTCGACGGCCGCGCCGAATACGTCGGCTTTGGCCACGCCTTTTTCAGCGAGGAACTTGAAGCTTTCGCCCAGTGCGCAGAACTCGCCAAGGCTGTCCCAACGCAGGTGGTTTTCCTGAACGAGCTGTTGGACGTGTTTCGGAGCGGAGCCACCAGCGCCGGTTTCGAACATGCCGCCACCCTGCATCAGGGACACGATCGACAGCATCTTGGCCGAGGTGCCCAGTTCGAGGATCGGGAACAGGTCAGTCAGGTAGTCGCGCAGGACGTTACCGGTGATGGTGACGACGTCCTTGCCAGCCCGCATGTTTTCAAAGGTGAAACGGGTGGCTTCGCGCGGGGTCATGATCGGAATTTCGATTCCGGCTTCTTTCAGCGCAGGTTCGACGTATTTGATCAGTTCCGCATCGTGAGCGCGGGCAGGGTCAAGCCAGAATGCCGCAATGCCGGTGGCTTTGGTGCGGCGGATGCCCAGTTGGATCCAGTCGAGGATCGGTGCCTTTTTCGCGGTGCAAGAACGCCAGATGTCGCCCTTTTCAACTTCGGATTCCAGAAGAACCTTGTTGTTGGACGCCAGAACGATCTGGATCACACCATCTGCCGGAGCTTCAAAGGTGGTCGGGTGCGAACCGTATTCTTCAGCTTTTTGCGCCATCAGACCAACGTTTGAAACAGCACCACAAGAGGTCACGTCCAGTTTGCCGGTTTCTTTGAAGTACTTGATGGTTTCGTCATAAACCGGAGCGTAGCAGTTGTCCGGAATGCAGCATTTGGTCGGTGCGGGCTTGCCGTCCGGACCCCAGCCGATACCGCCAGCGCGGATCACAGCGGGCATGGACGCGTCGATGATAACGTCTGACGGAACGTGCAGGTTGGTGATGCCACGGTCGCTGTCGACCATGTACAACGGCGGACGGGCATCGAGGGTGGCTTTCAGGTCTGCTTCAAGCTCTGCATTGCCAGCGATCAGTTTTTCCAGATCGCCAATGCCACCGTTCGGGTTCCAGCCAAGCGCGTCCAGTTCGGTGCGGTGCTTGTTGATGAAGTCTTCGAGGTAGACCGACACAAAATGACCGAACAGGATCGGGTCGGAAACTTTCATCATGGTTGCTTTGAGGTGGACCGAGAACAGAACGCCCGGATCCATGCTGTCGATCTCTTTCGCAACGAATTCACGCAGGGCCTTGGCCGACAGGTAAGTCGCGTCGACGATCTCACCTTCGAGGTAAGACAGGTCGTTCTTCAGAACAGCTTTGGCGCCGTCTTTGCCTTTGAACATGATCTTGGCACGGCCAGCTTGTTCGGCGGTGATGGTGACGGCCTGTTCGTTGGCAAAGAAGTCATTGCCCGACATGGAGGCAACGGTGGTTTTGCTATCAGCGGTCCATTCGCCCATCGAATGCGGGTTCGCCTTGGCGTATTCTTTAACGGCTTTTGCGGAACGACGGTCAGAGTTGCCTTCGCGCAGAACGGGGTTCACCGCAGAGCCTTTGACGGCATCGTAACGGGAGCGAACTTCACGCTCTTCATCGGTGCTCGGGTCAACAGGATAATCGGGAATGGCATAGCCCTGTTCCTGAAGTTCCTTCACAGCAGCGACGAGCTGCGGAACCGAGGCCGAGATGTTCGGCAGTTTGATAACGTTGGCGTCAGGGGTTTTCACCAGTTCGCCCAGCTCTGCCAGATCGTTCGACTGTTTCTGGTCGTCGTTCAGGTAGTCGGGGAATTGGGACAGGATACGACCGGCAAGGGAAATGTTGCGGGTCTCAACCGAGATGTCTGCAGCACCCGCAAAAGAACGGATAATCGGCAGGAGCGATGCGCTCGCCAGTTCGGGGGCTTCGTCAACGGTGGTGTAGATAATGTCAGGCGTCTTGGCCATGGGTCGCTTCTCCGCTTTGGTCGCTGGTGCGATGGGCAGGGTGCACGGGCCGAGAACCGCCCCGTGTCGTCGGGTTCGGGATTAAATAACGATGGGTCACAAGTCAATGTGTGCAATTGTATACCGAACGGATTTTCGCGGAAAAATTGCCGCATCCTATGGGGTAAGGTTTTGCATCCTGCGTTGTAAGAATCCTGTCTCGGCATTGAACACTGCGGGGCAGGGTATCTAGTCGAGCGGCCCCGTTTGCCAAAGCCTGATCTTTAATCCCCCGTGAGATACCGGCGGATTTTCGTCTTTGAACGGGAGTTCTGTTGTCATTGCCAACGCGGGCTCAGAGGTGATGATCCCCACGCGCCAACCGGAAAACCGTTCTTTCAACGTCTTTCCCAAGGCTCCGTAGACTGCATACAGCAGTTTTTTATTGCCAATCCGCGCCCCATACGGCGGGTTCACGATCACGATGCCTGTTGGACCTTCGGGACGCCGCAGATCGCTGACTGCATGGTTCGCAAAGGTGACAAAATCCGCAACACCCGCACGTTCGGCATTGTCCTTCGCCCCTTTTATCGCGCCGGCGTCACGGTCGGACCCGTAGAACTGTACCGAAGGGATGCGCGTTGTGGCATTCGATCGGAGAGTTTCGAAAACGTCCGCATCAAAATTCGCCAGTTGTTCAAAAGCAAACGCGCGATCACGTCCAGGCATCAACCCCGCCGCAATTTGCGCTGCTTCGAGCACAAAGGTCCCTGAGCCGCACATTGGGTCAACGACCGGTTCCGTCCCCTCATACCCCATCTGACGCAAGAATAACGCTGCAAGGTTTTCCCGCATGGGCGCTTTGCCGACAAACGCCTTGTGGCCCCGTTTGTGCAGGCTTTCACCCGATGTATCGATGCTGATCGTGCAGAGGTCGTCCTCGATCCGGACCTTGATCGCAATCGGGGCATCGTCAGCAATGGTCGCGCCAAAGCTTTCGGTCAGTGCGGTTACAATCCGCTGCTTTGCAGCTTTGGCATGATAGATTTTGGATTTGTGGCAGGTCACATCGACCGAAACCGGAATGTCTTTGCGAAGGATGTCCCCCCACGGGAACTTCCGCGCCCGTTTGTCGAGCTGGGCAAGATGCATCACGCGAAATGACCCGATCCGTGCGAGCACGCGTGCCGCACCACGCAATTCAAGATTTGCGCGCCAGACATCCGACCAACTGCCGACAAGCTCCACGCCGCCGTTGATCTGACCGGAAACGGTAAAGCCAGCCGCGCGGGCCTCTTCGACAAGGGGGCGCTCCAAACCAGGGGCGACCGACAGTAAAATGCCAAGTTTATCCATAAGGCTCTCTAACCCGATTTGGCACGACCGACGAGAGGTCATTCCAGATTTGTTTCTGTCGGGTGCCGATGCCGATCATTCGAGGCACATCCGTGAGGGGCGGACGAGTGAACCAAAAGGAAGTGGAAGCCGTCACGGTGAAAAAACGGGACAACGCGCCGCCACAGGCAAGGGCCGTGTACCACCCCATCGAATTGCCCGTTACCGCAACGATGTCATATGCCTCTTTGTCAAGCGACAGGAAATCACCATATCCCGCGGA
>JBNKUW010000163.1:0-5104 GCA_050298835.1 Marivivens sp. | reverse complement strand
ACGGCCGCGTCGGACTGCATCGTTTTCTGCATTTCGAGCCGCAGCTCGGCAGTTGCGATGTTGCCCTTGGCGTGGCGCAGACCATCGAAACGATCGAATGCCTTGTCCACAGATGCCTGGTTCAGAACCGGGTTCGCTTCGTTCGGATCAAGGATTTCACCCGCACGGATCGCAGCAGCGCGGCCAAAGACCACGAGGTCGATCAGCGAGTTGGACCCCAGACGGTTCGCACCGTGAACCGAGGCACAGCCAGCTTCACCAACAGCCATCAGACCCGGCACAACAGCGGTCGGATCGTCGGCAGTCGGGTTCAGCACTTCGCCCCAGTAGTTGGTCGGAATACCACCCATGTTGTAGTGAACGGTCGGCAGAACCGGGATCGGCTCTTTGGTCACGTCAACACCTGCGAAAATCTTGGCGCTTTCCGAAATGCCCGGCAGGCGTTCAGCAAGGGCTTCGGCCGGAAGGTGGTTGAGGTGCAGATAGATGTGATCGCCCTCTTTACCCACGCCGCGGCCTTCGCGGATTTCCATGGTCATCGAACGCGATACGTAGTCACGCGGAGCGAGGTCTTTGTACTGGGGCGCATAACGCTCCATGAAACGCTCGCCTTCGGCGTTGGTCAGATACCCGCCTTCGCCCCGTGCGCCTTCGGTGATCAGACAGCCGGAGCCGTAGATGCCGGTCGGGTGGAACTGAACGAATTCCATGTCCTGCAAGGCCAGACCCGCACGGGCCACCATACCGCCACCGTCACCGGTGCAGGTGTGAGCCGATGTGCAGGAGAAGAACGCACGACCATAGCCGCCCGTCGCCAGAACAACGGTCTTGGCGTTAAAGACGTGGAATGTACCGTCATCCAGTTTCCAGCAGACAACACCGGTGCAGGCGCCGTCTTCGGACATGATCAGGTCGATCGCAAAGTATTCGATGTAGAACTCTGCGTTGTTCTTGAGCGACTGACCATAAAGCGTGTGCAGGATCGCGTGACCGGTCCGGTCAGCAGCCGCACAGGTACGCTGTACCGGCGGACCATCACCGAATTCGGTGGTGTGGCCACCGAACGGACGCTGGTAAATCTTGCCCTCTTCGGTCCGGCTGAACGGCACGCCATAGTGCTCCAGTTCATAAACCGCCTTGGGTGCCTCGCGGGCGAGGTATTCCATAGCGTCGGTATCACCCAGCCAGTCAGAGCCCTTCACAGTGTCATACATGTGCCACTGCCAGTTATCCGGCCCCATATTCGACAGGGACGCCGCGATGCCGCCTTGGGCCGCAACGGTGTGCGAACGGGTCGGAAAAACCTTGGAGATACAGGCTGTGCGCAGACCTTGTTCGGCCATACCCAATGTCGCCCGCAGGCCAGCGCCACCGGCGCCGACCACGACCACGTCATATTCGTGTGTTTCGTATTCGTAAGCTGCCATCGGTCGAAGTCCTTACAGAGCCAGTTTTGCCAACGCGAACAATGTTGTCGCAGAGAGCAGATAGGTGAAGGCGGTCATCAGGATGACCAGAGCCTTGCGGGTCGTGCCGTGGGTGTAGTCTTCGATCATCATCTGGAAGCCTTTGTTAAAGTGCTTCAGACCAAAGATCAGAGCCAAACCGGTGACGATTGCCGGGATCGGACGGGCAAATGTCGCCTGAACCGAGGCATAGTCGCCGCCAAGGGCGCGGCCGAAAATGAAAATGAAAACCGGAAAAACAAGAGCGAGGCCAACGGCGCTCATCGTCATGTACCAATGATCTTCGGTACCGGTGTGAGAGGCGCCTTTGCCTTCTGCACGTTTGCGGGTGGTCAGATAACGCATCTGTTGTCCCCCTTATACAATGACAATGGTCAGAAGGGTCAGAACGACCGATCCGATAAGACAAGCCCAACCGAGTTTATCGGCGGTCTCGATATCCAGACCTTTGCCGGCGTCATAATACAGGTGACGCAGACCGGTGAGGAAATGGAACCAGAGGCCCAGCGCAGACAAAGCCATAACGACATCGCCAATGAACGAGGTCATCAGTCCGTTAACAAAATTGAAGTAAGTCTCGCTTGTTGCTGCAGCGAGAAGCCACCAGATAACCAGCAGGGCGGATACGATGAGTGCATTCCCTGTGACCCGTGTCAGGATCGAGGTCAGCATCGGAATTTGCCAGCGGTAAATCTGGAGGTGCGGCGAAAGCGGGCGTTCCACACCCTTGGTATTTTCAGCCATTGGGGTCCCCTTTATCATTGGGCGGCGCGTGAGTTCGAACAATGCACGTACCATTACCGACACTTCTAGCTGATTTTGCGCCGGTGTCACGCTATCCAATCGCGCCAAACCGCAAAAAACTGGTTTTTTAGCGCAAACAAGACTCTTTGTGATCACAAATTTCAATCAAGTGATCACAATACGCAATATGACAAAAACGCTCAGAAAACAAAGGGCGACTCGCGCCGCCCCTTTCATCTTTCCTCAAATACTCTCGTCGGAGGCACAGGTGCCGTATCCGTGACGCCCAAAAATCACATCGGCATCAGGACCCAGTAGTCCAGATCAAGAAGCACGCCGGGCAAATACTTGCCGTTTTCCCCCTTAAGCACTCCGACAGAGCCGTCCTTGGTCGCAACCAGCCGCAGACGCACCGCACCAACACCGGGAACACCGGTCTCAGCTTTGTCCAGAACCTCGGACCATGCTTTGATCGTGTCTCCCGAGAAACAGGGGTTCGCATGGGCACCACCATTTAGTCCGACGATCATTTGCGCATTGGCCAGACCGTTGAACGACAGCGCCCGCGCCATCGAAATCACGTGGCCACCGTAAATGAGCCGTCCTTCGGGGCGGAAAGTCAGATCAAAATGGACCTTTGCCGTGTTTTGCCAAAGGCGTGTGGCAATCATGTGCTCGGCTTCTTCGATCGTGACCCCATCGACGTGATCGATCACCTCACCGACCTCGTAATCTCCCCACCGGTGTGGTTCACCGGCCAGATCGAAATCGTAGTTTTCGAACGTCAGACCCTCCGGAATTTCCAGATCGTCCACAGAAAGTGTCTTTTTCAAATCTGGCAGCACAGTTTCCGGTGCCGGTGCATCAAGGTTCCCCTTACGCACCATTACCCAACGTACGTATTCCAGAACCACTTCGTCGTTCTGGTTGATCCCACGCGTGCGCACGTAGACAACACCGGATTTCCCGTTGGAGTTCTGCTTAACCCCGATCACCTCGGATTCAGATCGCAGCGTATCGCCCGGATAGACCGGCAGGAGCCATCGACCTTCGGCGTAGCCAAGGTTTGCCACAGCATTCAGCGACACATCCGGAACCGTTTTACCGAAAACCACATGGAATGCGATCAGATCATCAACCGGCGATCCGTCCAGCCCGCAATCCCCTGCAAACGCGTCCGAGGAATAAAGCGCATGCCGCGCCGGATAAAGCGCGTGATAGAGCGCGCGCTCCCCTTCAGCGACAGTCCGAGGGACAGCGTGCTTGATCACCTGCCCTACCTGATAATCTTCGAAAAAACGGCCCGGATTGGTTTTTGTCATAGTTGTCCCAATTTGATGTCAGGTGAGTATTCAGCGTCCACATCCTTGGTGACTGCCTGACCGCAGCGCATCACACCGCGGGCCGCATCAAAGGAATAGGTGGGATCGCCATAGAGCTCCCAACCCTTGGACAGGGCTTCGGAAACCTTGTGGCAAAAGGCCGAGGTGTCGTCCTCGGACAGAAAACGATAGGCTTTCATCAGGTTGCATCCTTATATCGGCCGCACCCTTTGTGGCGCAGCATCAACCGAAGGGCGGGTAGCCCAACAGATTGTGGATATAGCTTATCGCGGCTAGGGCAACCACGCTCCCCGCGATAACGACCAACTCTTTTATTGCCGAGCTGCGTTCCGGTTTGTCCCAGAGCGGTTCTCCGCGATTGATCAGTATCATTTCGACCACGGCCCACAGGATCATCCCGCCGAACAGAACAATGGACGCCATGTCGTTGTTCACGATCAGATGCGCAGCACCCCAAAGAACGACGCCCCATAGCATCGGGTGCCGTAGAATTCCCGTCAGCCAAGAGCGCAGACTTGCCGCTGCCAACAGATAGATGGCAACGCACATCATGATTTGATTGAGGTGGCGCGCATACGGATGGAGCGGCAGCAGATCGACCGTTCTGGTTCCCTGAAACCCGAACACCATTAAGGCTACGGAAACTATCAAGGACAGCGCGATGAGTCCTTTTCCCGTGTCGCCTAGTTTGGCGCGATAGGTGGGGGCAATACGTTTGAAAAGATGGGCAAAACTCCAAAGGAGTATCCCAAAAACAAGCACAACCATTGCTCCCCCTAAACGGCACACTCTGCCACATCTGTTTTAGCCTTCGAGCGACGCTATGGCCGCTGCTTTCGCCAAAGTGGCGCGAGCAGTCACAATATGCAAGTTTTCCACGATTTTGCCGTCTACGACCGCAACCCCAAGGCCTTGTTTCTCGGCCACGTCAAAAGCTTCGATCTGGCGCTTTGCAAGGTCGATTTCTTCTTCGGTCGGCGCAAAAGCCGCGTTTGTGATGGCAACTTGCGCAGGGTGGATCAGGGATTTTCCGTCATATCCCATGTCACGCCCTTGTTCGCATTCCTCTTTGAGACCTTCATCGTCTTTGAATGCATTGTAGACACCATCTACTGCGATCACCCCGTGCGCCTTTGCCGCGACAAGACAAGCTTGGAGGCTATAGAGCAGAGGTTCGCGACGTTGGCCCTTCCGGGTGTTCAGATCTTTGGCAAGGTCATTGGTCCCCAGAACAAAACCTTCGATCTTTGGGTGGGCCGCAATTGCGGCCGCGTTGAGAATGCCAAGCGGGGTCTCCATCATCGCCCAGATCGGACGGTCGCCGGTGATTTTCACCAACTCGTCCACGTCAGCAGGGCTGTTCACCTTGGGCAACAGGATGGCATCGCATTCGGTTTCCATCATTTCCTGTGCGTCCTGAAGGCCCCATTCGGTGTCGAGCGAATTGATCCGAACGATGCAGTAGCTGTCACCGTACCCCCCTTGATACAGGGCTTCTTTCAGCGTGTGACGGGCATTTTCTTTTTCATCCGGAGCAACAGCGTCCTCGAG
>JBNKUW010000162.1:0-5138 GCA_050298835.1 Marivivens sp. | reverse complement strand
GGGTTGGTGGTGCGGTGGCAGTATTGTCTGCGCAAGTAGATGATCTGCAAAAAGCGCTCGCCAGGGCAGAGGGGTCGGCGAAAGGCAGTGTTTCAACACTGACAGAGGTCAGTACGCGGGCAGAAACCGTTGCGAACCGGTTGGAGCTGATCTTGGCCTCTCTTCACGATCTGCCAGAAAAATCGCCGCCTCCGGAACAACGGTATAACGCCTATTTCGACTCTTCCGATTGGAGGCGGGGATGAAGCGAAAACGCGTTCTACCGCTAATCGCCTACATGTTGCTGGCCTCAGCGGGATTACGGTTGGGCGAAGGGGCTGGGATGGCGCTGGCTTGGGCTGAAGATGCTCCCCCTCAGGAGGAGTTGCAGTGCCCTCAGCTACAGGAATCGGAGGAGGTTCTTGCCGCGTTTTCCGCCCGCGATGAAGCGCTTTCAGAACGTGAACTGGCATTGGCTGACAGGGAAATCGCCTTGCAGTCCGCGCAGGAGGAGCTTTCCGTTCGGTTGGAGGAGCTCAAAGCAGCAGAAGAACAGCTTTCTGAAACGGTGGAAAGGGTTGATGGCGCGGTCGAAAGAGACGTCGACCGGATGACCGCTATCTATGCAGCAATGAAACCGCGCGACGCCGCCGACCTGTTTTCAGAGATGGCACCGGAGTTTTCTGCAGGTTTTCTAATCCGGATGCAGCCTGAAGCAGCCGCAGCAATCCTCGCCGGTCTTGATCCGCAAACGGCGTATTCCATCAGCGTCACCATGGCAGGCCGGAATTCCGGCGCCCCGTCTGAATGAAGTTACGCGCCCTTAACCACCGTTGGGTCAGACTGATCCCGAGAATCAGACAGGGCGCGAAACATGATCGGTTTAATCGGTATCATCATCATTTTTGTGATGGTTTTTGGGGGATACAGCCTTGCTGGCGGCAAGCTCGGGATCATTCTGAAATCGCTTCCTTTTGAGATGATAATTATCGGTGGGGCAGCGTTGGGTGCATTTGTTCTGTCCAATGACCTCGCGTCTATCAAACATACCGCCGGCGGGATAGGGCGCGCGTTCAAGGGGCCGAAATGGAAACCGGCAGATTACAGGGATCTCCTTTGTCTGCTGTTTGAACTAATCCGTGTAGCGAGGAACAATCCCGTTGGGCTTGAAGAGCACATCGAACGTCCGGATGAGTCACATGTTTTTTCGAAATACCCGCGTATTCAGAAAGACAAAGAAGCAGTTGCACTGATCTGCGATACGCTGCGTTCGGCATCAATGAACTATGATGATCCCCATCAGGTAGAGGAAGTGTTGGATAAACGCACCGAAGCTGCACTACTCCATTCCCAGCATTCAACCCATGCGTTGCAGACAATCGCTGATGGATTGCCCGCGCTCGGTATTGTTGCGGCGGTGCTTGGGGTGATTAAGACAATGGCCTCCATCGATCAGCCACCAGAAGTCCTGGGCAAAATGATCGGGAGCGCGCTGGTCGGGACTTTTTTAGGCGTTTTTCTGGCCTATGGCTTGATCGGTCCAATCGCAACACGGCTGAAAACCGTCCTAGATGATGATGCCCATTTCTACAACCTGATAAGAGAGGTGTTGGTAGCCAACCTACATGACCACGCTCCCAATATCTGTATTGAGGTGGGTCGTCAGAACGTACCAGGACATTGTCGCCCTGACTTTAACGATATCGAAGATGCCCTGAAAACACTCAAACAGGTGGCTGAATGAGGGTACTTCTGGTCCTTTTTTCGTTCATTTTGGCCACCTCCGGTCACGCGGATACGCTGGTGGTCAGGGGAGGAGAGCACGATGATTTTACCCGATTAACGGTACCATTGTTTGCAGGGGCGAATTGGTCACTGAATCAACGGGGACGCCAGTTTGTCGTGAGGGTTAATGGTGCCCGATTTGACCTCCGGCAGGCATTCAATCGAATTCGTCGCGAAAGGGTTGCCTCACTGTCGGTTATTCCGCCGGATGCAATGCTGATAGACTTGGCCTGTGATTGTCAGGTGCAAGCAGAGGAGGACGGTGCACTCCTTATTCTAGACGTGGGTGACCGCCCGCGACCGACAGATCGAATCCTCAGCCTACCTGTTGTCTTCCCGGCCGCTCCATCTCCTCTTCTTCTTCCGTTCAAGCGTCGTATTTCCTCTCCGGTTGATGAAACGCGTTTGGTCGAGTCTATCGCGCGCGCTGCCGGAGAAGGGTTATTGTCCCTATCCGAGCAACCCCTGCCCGAAATTGCACAGATAGAGGTCACTCCGGGGCTGGAGGTTCGGTCGGACTATCATGCTGCTCTTGGTCTGGCTGAGGTAGTGCAAGAGGACTGTCTTCCCAGCGGGTTGCTCAATCCTGCAAACTGGGGTGGAACCGGTTCATTTCTCGCTGATACGACGCTGCTCCGTACGGAAATGGGGGGCGAACGCGACAGAATTGATCCTGAAATCGCGGAACGACTTGCGTGGGTTTACCTCTACTACGGCCTCTCGGACGAAGTGTTTTTCACGACATCGCTCTTCGAAACCGAACCTGAAAAAACGACCCTGCGACTGCTTGCAGAAATTCAGTCTGGGGATGCGCAATCAACGACCTTTGAAGCAGAAGCAACCTGTTCGGAATTCGGTGCATTTTGGGCATTTCTTGCTGGGGGTTCTCTCAATGATGCCGGATCGATTGAGTGGGTTTTTCGTGATCTGCCTGATGAAATTCAAAACAGGACGGGTCCCGTTCTGGTGATGCGGCTGGTCGGCGAAGGGCAGATTGATTCCGCAAGGCGCGTTTTGTCGAACATAACGGGTGAGAGCATCGCGCGTAGTCTCGCGGAAATCGCGTTGCTCCGTTCAACGGATCGCTTGACCGAAGCCTATGAAGAGGCTCTTTCGTTGCTTCAATCTTCGCGCCCGCAACTCCAAATCGCGTCCGTTTTTGTAGAGCTGGCGCTGGCGACAAACCAAAGCCAAACGATCGAACGGCTAACCTACCTTAGCTCAATTGTTCATGACTGGGGGGATGACGGGGCAGCCTATCCACTCCGCCGTGGGCTGGCACAGCTTTGGGCGCAAAGCGGGAACTATAAAGAGGCCTTTGATCTCCTGAAGAACGTTCCCGATCATGACGATGCCATGGATGCAGTCGTTCGGACTTTTGTTGAAGCAGCACCAGACATGGATTTCCTCCGCATATCCCTGTCCGATTTGAGGGCTGACCTGCCTGATCAAGCGCAGGAATTGATCCGGCAAAGGTTAGTTTCACTCGGTTTTGTCGAAGAACCAAAGGAACAGTCGTTACCCGCAGAAACAGAGTCAAACCTGCCGAACTTGACGCCTTTCGGAGGGTCACTTGCTGATGGGCGATCTCTGTTAGACCGGTCAAACGAAACCCGACAACGGATCGCCTCACTGATTTCGGCAGATACCGCGAACTAGAAAGGTTTTGTCAACGACTCCTCCCTATCCTGGCCAAAGCGGCAACAGAAGGTAGCGGCATGTGGTTTCAAGTTGAGACAACAAAGGAGATACGGCCAAGTCCACTCGGGGGGTCCATATCAACGATTGGTGCGGTCCCTGATCAAAGGGCCTCCGTTTTGAGGATGGTCTTTCAGCCAATTCTGGCACGAGTCGGAGCGCGGCCGTGACATTGGAAATTCAGGCTCTATTCAAGCCTACAGTGCTCTTTGCACTCGCTCTGATGGCAGTGATTGTGATGATGATCCTGCCAATGCCTGCCATTGTTTTGGACATAGGTCTGGCAGCGTCTTTCGCGCTCGCGATCCTGATTTTTACGGTGACTTTGTTTATTGAGCGTCCGCTGGACTTCTCGGCCTTTCCAACTGTTCTTTTGGCGTCCTTGATGTTGCGCCTGTCGCTGAACGTATCCTCGACCAAGCTGATAATCGGACAAGGACACACCGGGACCGGAGCTGCCGGAGGCGTGATCGAGGGGTTTGCCAACTTTGTCATGGGTGGTTCGGTTCTCTTGGGGCTTGTCGTTTTCGGTGTCCTGTTGATCGTCAACTTTGTCGTCATCAACAAAGGCGCCACCCGCATGGCCGAGGTTGGCGCGCGTTTTGCGCTGGATGCCATGCCCGGCAAACAGCTCGCTATCGACAGTGATATGAGTGCAGGGGCCATTGACCATGCCGAAGCGCGATCAAGGCGGGAGGTTGAACAGGCAGAGACCACCTTTTTCGGGTCCCTAGACGGGGCATCGAAATTTGTAAAAGGCGACGCAGTTGCCGGACTTCTGATAACAGCGCTTAACCTGACCATGGGTCTGATTATCGGCACGGCCCTGCACGGCATGCCGCTAACGAAGGCGCTGGAAACCTATGCGATCCTGACAGTTGGCGACGGTTTGGTCAGCCAGATTCCCGCAGTTATCATTTCCATCGCATCAGCCCTTCTACTCGCAAGAGGTGGCGCGACAGGCGCAGCTGATGCAGCGATCGTTGCGCAACTTGGCCGTTATCCCGCCGCATTAGGGACCGTTTCCGTACTGATGGGGCTATTTGGATTAGTGCCGGGGTTGCCATTCCTGCCGTTTTTTACAGGGGGGCTCATTCTCGGGATTTGTACAGTGTATGTCTCCAGAAATTCCGCGAAACAGCCCGTGGATAACCTTCAATCTGATCCGGTTGAGCCTGAAAGAGAAAGCTCTTTAGGGGATCTGCTGGATCTAGACGACATCCATGTAGAGTTCGCACCGGATTTGGTGTCAATGGTTCTTGATCCCGCGACCGGCTTGGACGCGCGGATCGTCAACATGCGGCACCATGTTGCGCGAGAATACGGACTTATTCTTCCCGAAATCCGCCTGTCCGATAATGCAACCCTGCCCGTCGGGACCTATGCGATCAAGGTTCAGGGGGTCGAACAAGTGCGGGACGCCTTGCAGCCGGATCGTGTTTTGGCGCTTCTTCCTGGTGTGGATACAGCGAGCGTACCGGGCGAGGATGTGAAAGAACCAGTTTATGGTGCTCCCGCCCGATGGATCGCATCAAACGATCAAGAGTCTGCTGCGATGGAGGGACTGACCACGGTCTTACCGGCCGAGGTGCTGGCGACCCACCTTCTTGAAGTCGTGAAACGGAATTTCGCGCGTCTGATGTCACTCAGGGCGCTCCGCCGATTGTTGGATGAAA
>JBNKUW010000161.1:0-5275 GCA_050298835.1 Marivivens sp. | reverse complement strand
GTCATCCGCGGGCGTCCGTCGGGTCGAGGCGTTGACCGGTCAGGTCGCAATCGACTACCTCAAGGACCAGCAGGAACGACTGAACGCGGTTGCGGCCGTGCTCAAAGCGCCGGCAAACGAGGCGGCAGATCGGGTCAAGGCTCTGGTCGATGAACGCAAGAAGCTGGAAAACGAAGTGGCACAGTTGCGCCGCGAACTCGCTATGTCCGGCGGTGCCAAAGCAGAGGAACCTGCCAAGGATATCAACGGCATGGCGTTCAAGGCTCAGGTGCTCTCCGGTGTGACAGGCAAGGACCTGCCCGGTATCATCGATGAGATGAAAGCCCAGTTGGGGAGCGGTATCGTCCTGCTGATCGCAGATACCGGCGACAAAGCTGCCGTTGCTTGTGGCGTAACCGGCGATCTGACCGGACGCGTTTCGGCAGCAGACATCATCCGCGCGGTCACGCCGGAACTCGGCGGTAAAGGCGGCGGTGGCCGTCCGGATATGGCGCAGGGTGGCGGCGCGTCCGTTGAGAACGCTGATGCGGCCATCAAGGCTGCCGAAGCTGTGGTGGAGGGCGCGTAATGGCTGGAGCTTATTGGATCGCCCACGTCAATGTGACCGACGAAGCCGCCTATGGCGAATATGCCAAGCGGGCCACTCCGGCGATTGCTGACCACGGCGGGAAATTCCTTGCCCGAGGTGGTGCTTATGAAATCCTCGAAGGTAAAGACCGCGCCCGCCATGTGGTTGCGTTTTTCCCGAGCATGCAGGCCGCGCACGATTGCTACTATTCGGACGCCTACCAAGAGGCTCTTTCGTTCGCCAAAGGTGCCAGCGAACGCGATTTGATGATCGTCGAAGCCGCCGAGTAATTGGCCCTCCGGGCCAGCCTCCGGCGGGAGTATTTAGAAAAGCAAAGAAGGGGGCTGCGGATTTTCGCGGCCCCTTTGTCTTTGTGCGTCAAATATCCCGGGTGAGCCCCGAAGGGGCGAGGGCAGAGCCCTGAAATGACAACGGGCCCCGCAGGGCCCGTTTCATAAGTCCGATCAGGAGGCTTTCGCCATCCGTTTCCGCTCGTGCGGGTCAAGGTAGCGTTTGCGCAGGCGCACGGCGCTTGGCGTGACTTCGACCAGTTCGTCGTCATCAACATAGGCAATTGCCTGTTCCAGCGACATTACCGTCGGCGGGGTGAGTTTCACCGCTTCGTCAGTGCCGGAAGCACGAACGTTGGTGAGCTTCTTACCCTTGAGCGGGTTCACTTCGAGATCGTTGTCACGGCTGTGTTCGCCGATGATCATGCCGGTATAGACCGGATCCTGCGGGTTGATGAACATCTTGCCGCGATCTTCGAGGTTCCACAGGGCGTAGGCCACAGCGGTACCGTTTTCCATGGAGACAAGAACACCCTGACGGCGGCCAGCGATCGGGCCTTTGTGAGCGGTCCAGCCGTGGAAAATCCGGTTCATGATGCCCGAACCGCGCGTATCGGTCAGGAATTCACCGTGGTAGCCGATCAGGCCGCGCGACGGGACATAGGCCACGATACGGGTCTTGCCGTTGCCGCCGGGGTTCATCTCGACCAGTTCACCTTTGCGAGCACCGGTGATTTTTTCGACGACGGCGCCGGTGTATTCATCGTCAACGTCGATGGTGACTTCTTCGACCGGTTCCATGCGGGTGCCGTCTTCGTCCTTAAAGATAACCTGCGGACGCGAGATCGACAGTTCGAACCCTTCACGACGCATGTTTTCGATCAGAACACCCATCTGGAGTTCGCCACGACCGGAGACAACAAACGCTTCGCCACCAGGTGTGTCTTCGACTTTGATCGCGACGTTGGTTTCGGCTTCTTTCATCAGGCGGTCACGGATGACGCGGCTCTGGACTTTTTTACCGTCACGCCCAGCCAGCGGGCTGTCGTTGATGCCAAACAGGACCGAGATGGTCGGCGGGTCGATCGGCTGTGCGGGCAGCGGGTTTTCAACCGACGGATCGCAGAGCGTGTCAGCAACAGTGGCAATCGACATACCTGCAACGGAAACGATGTCGCCTGCGATGGCTTCATCGATCGGCTGCTGAGACAGGCCACGGAACGCGAGGATTTTGGTGGCGCGGAACTGTTCGATACGGGTACCGTCACGGGACAGCGCCTTGAGCTGGTCACCGGTTTTCAGGGTGCCGGATTCAACGCGACCGGTCAGAATACGACCGATAAACGGGTCGGCACCAAGCGTGGTGGCGATCATGCGGAACGGTTCGTCCTTGTGCACAATCTGCTTGGGCGCTTCGACGTGGTTAACGATCAGTTCGAACAGGGCGTTCAGATCCTTGCGCGGACCGTCAAGTTCGGCGTCACACCAGCCGGAACGGCCCGACGCATACATATGCGGGAAATCGAGCTGGTCTTCGTTTGCGCCGAGGTTCGCGAAAAGGTCGAAACATTCGTCCAGCGCGCGATCCGGTTCTGCATCCGGTTTGTCGACCTTGTTCAGCACAACGATCGGGCGGAGGCCCAGTGCCAGCGCTTTGGAGGTCACGAATTTGGTTTGCGGCATCGGGCCTTCGGCAGCGTCAACCAGCAGGACAACGCCGTCGACCATGCTCAGAATACGTTCAACTTCGCCACCAAAGTCAGCGTGGCCGGGGGTGTCGACGATGTTGATACGGGTGCCGTTCCATTCGACCGAGGTCGCTTTGGCAAGGATGGTGATCCCGCGTTCGCGTTCGATGTCGTTGCTGTCCATAGCGCGTTCTGCAACGGCCTGGTTTTCACGGAACGCGCCCGATTGTTTGAGAAGCTCGTCAACCAGAGTGGTTTTGCCGTGGTCGACGTGCGCGATGATCGCGATATTGCGGATATCCATAGTGCAGCCTTTGAAGGAGAGTTGCGCGCGCCATACCGTGCAATTCTGACAAAAGCTACCCCTAAAGGGTCTAATGTGTGCTGGTCGTGCCGGAAAAGACGTTAATCACGATAATCCCGCCGAGGATCATCGACAAACCGATTATAGCAGGCCAGTCGAGCATCTGCTTGAACCAGACCAGTCCGATGATCGAAACAAATACGATGCCGAGTCCGGACCAGATCGCATAGACGATCCCCACCGGCATGTAACGGACCACATAGGCGAGCAGGTAGGAGGATATTATATATCCGATAAGGACCAGAACAGTTGGCCAAAGCTTTGTGAATTGTTCCGAGGTTTTGAGAGCAGAGGTCGCAATCGTTTCGGCGACAATCGCGGCGATAAGCGCGATGACGTAGGTTGGCATACTGAGGCTCCGTCAGGTGGCGATGTAGCGGTCTTTGCGGTGGTTGATGGCGATCACAAGGTTCACGACCAATGCGCCAAGGAAACTGTAGGCGACAGTGAGGGGATCGCGCAATGTCAGTGCAATCACAAACAGCCCTGCATCAAACGAAAGCTGCGTCCAGCCCGCGCGAAACCCGGTTTTTTCCTGAATATAAAGGGCGAGGATGCCGATCCCGCCAAGGCTGGCACCGTGCCGGAAAAGCGCCATCAAGCCGGCACCGGTGACAAAGCCGAACAGAATTGCGCCAACTGTCGGTGATAAGGTCGCAAAGCTGATCCATTGGGGGAGCATCATCGTCAAGGCCGATAGCAACACGACGGACAGGAATGTCTTTGCTACGAACTGTGGTCCGATGCGTTTGTAACCCAACCAGTAAAAGGGCAGGTTCACGACGAAGAAGACCGGCCCGAAATGCCATCCCGTTGCGTAGGAAATCAGGATCGCCAAGCCCGCGGTCTGTCCGGTGACAAATCCCAAATGGGTCAGGATCAATACGCCGAAGGACGCCATCGATACGCCGAACGCGATGCCTTGGGCGTCTTCGATCAGGGTGTGTTTATTGGGGACGGTCATGAAGGCTCCTGTATCTGGCGGCAGATTTGACCGGAACGGATGCCGCCGCAAGGGCCGTTTCCCGCATTCTTACATGTGGATATTGGCAGAAATGACATATCGGCAACACGACGCCTGATTGACAGATGATCAAAGAAAAGTCTTTGAGATCGAACGGCGCCTGTGCAATCTGACCGCATCGATGAAACACCAGCCAAAAAGGAGGACGACATGACTATCACTGCAGCAATCGCTCTCCGCGGCGCATTCGGCAATCGAGCGGGCTTTGTCCTGCCGCACGCCGGTTCATCGGTCAAGCGCGTCAGCGCTTATTGTGCCGGTCGCCCTTAGCACCCGCCTAGCCGCCGGATTTCCGGCATTTTCTAAACCCTAAGGACATTTTCGTAGCTCTTTCGGAGTCTTTCCGTTCGTGCGCGTTTGTCCGCTTTTCAAACCCCAACTTTGGAGGCGGGCAGCCTTGCCCGTATTTCTATGACCAACACTCAAATTCCGCGCGTTCCAGCGCGCTATCTGATCGAAAGCCTTATCGTCGAACATGGTTTCTGGCGTGTTATCCGCGAAACGCTGCGCGCCCGTTCGGCTGTACGTAAAGCCGCGCGTATCGTCGCGAGTAGCGACATTTCCAACCATCTGCGTCGCGATATGGGGCTGCCAACCCAGGCACCTCCACCGATGAAGGCGAACTACATTCAATATTTGCGCTGATTTATCAGCGAACCCGCCGTTGCAGTTTCCATTGCGGCGGCGGGTTTCTTTTGTCAAAACGCGATTATCGTGACCCAACTCGGGACGAATTGTTGACCTCGAAAGGAACAAAATGCACAAAATATCTTATGTAGTCAGTGCGTTGATAGCCACAGTTATGGCTACACCGGCCCTTGCCCAATTGCCGTCTGAAACAAATGGATCGTTCCTGTCTGGGATGAGCCATCCTCTGGGTGGTGCGGATCACATGCTGGCGATGGTCGTTGTTGGCATTTGGGCGATGCAGCAGTCCTCTCGCGCTATCTGGTTTGTTCCGGGGGCCTTTGTGGGTCTCATGACCGTGGGATACGTATTGGCCTTTGCCGGTATCAACCTACCACTGGTAGAACCGGTCATTCTTGCCTCAACAATGGCATTCGGAGTTCTGGCGGCCTTTGCCGTTCGTGCACCGCTTTCTGTTTCCATGGGGATCGCGGGGTTCTTTGGTGTTTTTCACGGCTACGCCCATGGGGCCGAATTGGGATCGGCTGATGCGCTGCCATTCGGGATCGGGTTCGTTATGGTGACGGCTGCGCTGCATGTCGCGGGCGTTCAACTGGGCTATTGGGCCGGAAAGTCGCATCCTCTGGTACCAAGAGGCCTCGGAGCGATGTCGGCGCTTTTTGGGCTGACGTTGATTATCGGATGAAAAGAGGG
>JBNKUW010000160.1:0-5303 GCA_050298835.1 Marivivens sp. | reverse complement strand
GAAACGCTCGCGGTGGGTGCTGCATCGTTCTGCTCATCCACGGCTGCGTCGTCCTCGACCGGATCGGAAGAAAAATCGATACCGGTGACGGCTGCAATACCTGCAGCGCCGAGAAGTAGAAACAAGAACTCCATTTGGAACTCCGACAATTACGCGTTCGATTGAGTGGTTGATCAGCGGAATATCAACACCCACGCGACAAGGTAATATAGCCTATCCGTCTGCGCTCACTCCTACCTCATTTGGGTACAATAATACCCCAAAAGCGTCGGGTTTCTGACGCTCTTTTCGAGCCAGAGGTGTGAGGACAGCATGAAGATACATCTATCGCGGTAGCGCAATAACGCATGCGAAGTTCCAAAACGACTCGGATGAATAGATTTACGCCGCTTGGACAGCAGCTTTCTGGCCCTGAGTCTCTTCCATTTCAAGGCAGCAAACCAGTAAGTCAGCTTCTTCCATGGACAATACGGTGTAGTCGTCCTGAGCGGTATATCCACCAGCCAGAATGTCGTTGTCTTTCGGGCAGTAGAAAAGTGCGCCGGTGTTGGCAAAGACAATTTCGTCTTGTTCGAACTGGAGAGAAATCACTTCGACTCGCAAGCTCGGGCGGGACAAGGAAATCCCACGGAAGCCTTCAAGAGAAGAGGCCGGAATGAGTGCAAAAGGATCACCGAAAATCTCTTCGGCGGCATCACTTTCCACAAGAACAGCTTGGCGCGGAGGAAGGAGCATTTCTTCACGATTGCCCAACGCACCAGCCGGTACGCGTAGCGGCCAATCAGATAGCGATGCCTGCTCTTCGCCAGCAAAGACAACCACACGTTTGACGGCTACAACTGTCTGAAGCCCGCCATCAAAGGTTAGCACCTGATCGCCTTCGCTGATCGCTTCGACCTTGCGCCAACCGATTGCAGTCGCGACGCGGGTTCCCGCAAACAAACCATGTCCGAGGTCGGCCAGTGTCACGTCGCTGTGTGCTGCAGCTTCGGATTGGTTCCAGGCTTTGTCATTCCAAACGAACATCGGTTTCTCCCATGGTCACGCTTTCTGCGCTCTCGTTAAGGAAGAATGGCACGATTCCTTGGTCAGCTATTGGGACGCAAAAAGGCACAATTTGGGCATTTAGATTTCAAATGCCGTCAATAAGCCGACATTTTGAATATTCTTTCGGATAGGTTAACAATCAAAGCTGTAACCGAAGCGCTCTATGTCCTTCGAACACATCTCTGCCACAATCGCTTTGGTTGTTTCAGTGTAGTAAACTCGCCAGTCCCGAATCCTTTCGGAAGCATTTTCAACGGGCATTTCTATTTTATATTTAAGATGTTGTTCGAGTTCTCCCAGATCATCCTTAAGATGTTCGAGCCGTATGTAGCTATTACAATGCTCTGCCCCCGCGCCGTCACGCATATAGCTGTCATAGGGGGAGGTTCTTAAACTTTGACGTGTGTGATCATGAGAAACAAATGTCGGAAAGTCGACGTTTTGGGCCAATTTGACCGAAGGATGGTCGAACGTCTGTGTTTGCAACCAATGATAATAGCTCACCACCCGGTCCCATGGGTTCCGCACCAAAGTGAACGTAAACATTGATGCCATTTCTTCGCGGGTAACGATCCCCTCAACATCAGCCAGACGGGAATGCTTCCATAACCGACCCGCTGTCTGCACACCCTTTAACCTGCGGCGGCGCTTGATGGCCTTCGGGGTGTCACCGATCAGGATGTCATCAGCCTTGGCACGGCTCTCAAGTGCCATTGCCATAGCAGTCCCGCCAGTTTTGGGAATGTGCACAAAGATATAATTGCGGCCGCGGGAAATGATCATGATCTATAGATACCGTCGCAAAGGTAGCTGTGCGAGTCCCGTTTGAGCAGGCATTCAATCGAAACGACCTGTTTTCACGACCTACCCAAAGGCTTCAGAGCACGCTAGACTGGGCTGAAAAAGATAGCGAGCAGATGACAGCACTCAATCAATACGAAAAGCTCGAAAGTACGGGCTTGTGGCGCGCTGATGCCGATGCCCAACGGCGCGAAGTTACGGTGTCCTTTGGTGATGCTACGCTGATTATTCTGGATTCCGCAGGACGTCCGCTAACGCATTGGTCGCTCCCTGCTGTGACGCGTATGAATATTGGCGAACGACCAGCGCTTTTTTCGCCTGACGAGATAGGCTCTGAAACACTCGAAATCGGCGACGACCTGATGATCGATGCGATCGAAACAGTGCGAAAAACGGTTGCCCGTCGGAGACCAAAGCCAGGGCGGTTACGCGGTCTTGGCATTTCAATCACGGTTGCGGCAGTTGCGGCGGCGGCTGTTTTCTGGCTTCCTTCCGCTCTTCGGCAGCACACAATGACAGCGGTGACACCGGCAACACGGGCGTCTATCGGGGCAACGCTTCTTGGCCATGTGCAACGCCTGAGCGGCTCTGTCTGTAACAACCCACGAGGGGCCCAAGCTCTTCGTCACTTGGCACAGAGAGCTTTGGGGACTGACAGCCGCACCAGAGTTTTGATCGTCCCCGACGCGGTTCCCACAACACTCGCAATACCCGGTGACATTATCCTGCTGAACCGTTCTCTGGTCGAAGACTACGAAGACCCTGCCGTTCCGGCGGGATTTCTGATCGCGGCCGATATAGCGCGAACAGAAGTGGATCCGATGAAAGCACTTTTGGAGAAAACGGGTATTCGCGCGACTTTCAATCTGCTGACGACCGGCGATATGACAAGTGAAACTCTGCAGCGTTATGCAGAAACCATAGTTGGTCGCCCGACATCCTCGGTCGATACCGAAACGCTGCTGTCCCGTTTTGAAGACGTTGAGATTTCCGCGCGTCCGTTTGCCTATGCATTGGATGTGACTGGTGAAAGCACGCTCGACCTCATCGAAGCCGACCCCATCCAACCCGCCGAAGCACCGCTCATTCTGAGTGACGGTGACTGGATTGCATTGCAGGGGATTTGCGGGAACTGACCCTTAGCGAACGACTGTTCCGGGGATGCCGCGCTGCGGGTTCAAACGGCCATCGTCCCACGCTGAAATGTAACCGTCGGGTGCAGTTCGGGTACCTACAAGTGCATATGCCGGATTAGAGGCAGGCACGACCGGACCAAACAGTCCTGCACCAAATCCGCTCGAAGAAGCTCGTGCCACCTGAACAGATGTTGATTGCCCGTCAAGCGCAGCCCCCTGACGCCCTGATGGTGATTGGGATTGCGGAGAACAGCGGACATCCCCGCCTCGCATGTACTGAGCACTGACACTATCCAATGCACAGTTGGACGGGGCGACGACCGGAGCGGTTGGTGTAACAGGAGTTGGAACAGCGACCGGAGCGATTGTCGGCAATGACACAGCCGGAGCCGAAGGAGCCGTTCGTGTCGTCGGAACCATAATCGGATTGCTTGCAGGAACACGGCTTCCGTAGTTCCCGATAGGTTGAGTTTGCGGTCCACAACGGACTTCGCGGCCGGTTCCACCTGTCAGATAAGCCTGTCCGATAGTTTCACAAGATCTGCCACCTACAGGCGCATAGATGGTGGTGGTAGCAGGCGCAGCAACGGGCGCAGGTCCACAATCAACCGGCTGACCCGTGTTTGCGTTGATGTATCCGGACAGAACGCCGCTCCGCCCTGCGCAAAGCTCTGACAGGGTAATGCGAAGAGGTTCGGGTTCGGTAACCTGCGGGACCGGCGCAACGGTCGGAGTTGCTACGGCGCCGATTGTCGGTGCTGAAGTGACCGACGCCACGGTCCGCATCGGTGCGGATGTTGCGACCGGCGCCGAAACCTGAGGGGCGGAGGCAGGAGCGTAAGTGGACGTCACGGTGGTGGCGGGCTGGTCAACGGTGATAACCGGAACGTCAGACGGCAATGGCGAAGCAACACGCCCCCCCAACGAGGGTTCGAAACCGCAAAGCGGCTGGCGGTCGCGAGTCAGACGTGGAACCCAATTCACCGAACCGGCCAAGCCTGCACGGATAAAAACACAGCCGGCACTATCGACATATTGGTTTCCATCATAGCTTGCAGGTGGAATTTCTGCAGGCAGAGCGGGACCACTCTGCGCAAAGCCCGGTTGGACTGTTCCGATGAAAACTGCAACTGCTGCCCCGATAAACCGCGATACCGACATCTCGATCCCTACTCGTTTTGCTGGGAACAATGCCTGAAGTGATTCGCTCTGTAAAGATCGCAGAGGGGGAGCAGCTTTGATTTTAAGCCTTTATTTTGTGCCAAACATACGATCACCCGCATCCCCTAGTCCCGGCACAATGTATCCGTGTTCGTTCAGACATTCGTCCAACGCAGCGGTTACGACCGGCACATCTGGATGAGCTTCCTTCATACGCGCCACCCCTTCGGGGGCAGCCAGAAGGCAAAGGAAAATGATATCTTTGGCACCCGCCTCTTTGATCAGATCAATCGCGGCGACCGAAGAATTCCCTGTCGCCAGCATTGGATCCACAACAATAACAGTGCGGCTTTCCAGTTCTGCGGGGACCTTGAAATAATATTGCACAGGTTTGAGTGTTTCCTCATCACGGTAGAGGCCGACAAAACCGACACGCGCAGTCGGGATGAGCTCCAGAATGCCATCCAACAGACCATTCCCCGCCCGCAGGATCGAAACCAGAGCGAGCTTCTTACCTTCGATCACCGGCGCATCCATTTCACCCATCGGTGTCTCAATTGCGCGGGAGGTCATCGGCAGATTCCGCGTTACCTCATAGGCCAGAAGCAGCGAAATCTCTCGCAAGAGTTGCCGGAATGACTTGGTAGACGTGTCTTTCTCACGCATGAGAGTGAGCTTGTGTTGGACCAACGGGTGATCCACGACTGTCAGGTGATCGGTCATGCGGCCTCCAGTTTCTTGGCTAATGTTTCTTTGGTGTCTTCGTCACAAAATGCAGCATCCAAAGCGTTGCGGTTCAGTTCTTCAAAGACTGCGTCGTCCCAACCGAAGGTTTCGGCCAGATCGTCAAATTCTTTCGTCATGTCGGTGTGGAAAAAGGGCGGATCATCTGTTGAGACCGTGATCTTAACACCAGCCTCGCGAAGCGGTTTGATCGGATGGTCCTTTAGGTCGCCACTTGCGTTCAAAAAGACATTCGAACCGGGGCAGACCTCAAGAACAATGCCCGCATCCACGATCTGCTCAACAAGGTTGGTATCCTTGATCGCATTGATCCCATGACCGATCCGTTCAACCCGTAGATCACGGATTGTATCGGCGACCATATCCGGCCCACCCCATTCGCCCGCATGGGCCGTAAGTCGCAAGCCGGCCTCT
>JBNKUW010000159.1:0-5318 GCA_050298835.1 Marivivens sp. | reverse complement strand
TGGCATCCGGCCAAATTCAGCCGGACTTAGCCGAACCCGGCTACAAACGGGATGAGCAGCTCGCCGAGCGCAAGGACATTCTCGAAGAAGCCGCCGAAGCCCGAGCCGATCAAATGGAGACGCACGCGATCAATCCCAAGACGTTCGAAAAAGACCGCGAGATCCAACACGGAATCGAAAACGACGGCCTCGAAGTCGAAGACGCACAACCCGGATACATGTACAAATGGGAAAACTATGTGAACGTTAACGGCAATGCGGTACGCCTTGCTCAAAGAGAAGGTTGGGAAGTCGTCCAGGGTGATATGCCCGAATCTCCGTCGCTGAGAGCAGTTGATGGGTCACGTAGACTCGGTGATGTGTTGTTAATGAGAATGAGGATGGATCATCACTTGATGATGGAACTGCGCCGAAAGCAACGCCGGCTGACCAAGCTCTATGGAGCTGAGCAAGCCCTGCACAAAATGCAGGAGCAACACCCGGAACTGTTCCCGGACATCGACACAACCCAGCGTCCGTCGCACAACTTGCGGCGCTCGACAGTCCGACGCGCCGCCAAACGAGTCGCAGCCGATGCACTTGGCCGTCGATTAAAGGAGGGCACGCTGCCGGGCGTTCCGATACCCGGTCAGCGATAAAACTTGCTTTTTTAACGCTTTGCGTGCTATACGTGAGGCAAACACCAAAACAGGAGGTTAGAGGCTATGGCACTTGTAGCAAGTGACTATTTCCGGGCGAGCCGCACGATTGGAGGCGGTCCCGTTCCGATGATTACAGTCACCAAAGCGTCCGCTACGACATGGGACAAAGGCGATGTGATCATTGCGACTTCGGGGCTTGCCGTCGAAGCGGCCGACGGTCCTACCACCGGCACGATTTTGGGTGTGGCGGCTGAGGATGCGGTCAACGGTAATACAACCGCTTTGATTATCCCGGCGTTGCCGAACATCATTTTCACCGGCAAAATCGGAACCGGCGACACAGGCACGACCGTCGATTTGGCTGTCACACATCGCTACGTTCGATATGGAATTGCGTTGCATTCAACCGGAACGTGGTTCATCAACATCTCGGACACCAGCGACTTGGCAATTGGAATCATTAAACTCGTTGATGCAGCAGGGACCGCTTGGGGTAAAGTCGAATTTACCTTTGTTGATTCCTTCTTCAACGCGATCTAAGCCGTAGGACGGCTTGAGGAGGCAATATGCCTACGACTTCCGGTTCGATTACCGAACTGCTTGCGCCGGATTTGCGCAAGGTTTATTTTGAAACAGGAAAGGAGCGTCCGGCTGAGTATCCGTTCGTTTTCGACGTATACGATATGCCGTACAACGGTATGACGGACCAACAGATGGCAGGATTGGGCACCATGCCGTCCATGCCTGAAAACGATCCGTTCCCGACTGATGATCCGATCATCGGCGGAACTAAAACCTATTCCGCGAGCCCCTATGGCCTCTCCGTCGAGATCTCCTGGATCGCGTGGCGCGACGAGCTGTATGGAGCCCTGCGGGAGATGATCCGAGGTATCGCCCGCGCCGGCCGATATCGAGAAGAAGTTTCCGCTTGGTCCGCGTTGAACAACGCCTTCTCGACCTCGTACACCGGTTTCACCGCGAGCGAATCTCTATGCTCGACATCTCACACCGGCTTGGACGGCACAACCCGAGCCAATCGTCCTTCGGTTGACATTGGCCTGTCTATCACCGGAACCCAAGCGGCAATCACTCGGTTCGAAACCATGACGGATGAGCGCGGCATTCCGATGTTGATCGCTCCGTCCCGGATGGCAATCGGCCCGCAGAACAAGTTCACGGCCCGTGAGATCTTCGGAACACCGACAAAGCCCTACACCACGGACTCGGAGATCAACGCTCTACTCGAAGATGACCTGTCCTACATGGTCTGTCACTACTTCGACACCTCGACCTACTGGTTCATGCTGGCTGAAAAGGGCAGTCACGATTTGCAGTTCGGTTGGCGCGATCGGCCGATCTTCGACATGTTCGACGATCCGTTCACCAAAGGCGCGGTGGTTTCCGGCTATCAACGGCACACGCTGGGCGAGTGGGGCTCCTGGAGGGGCATCGACGGCTCGACGGGTTGATTTCATCACATAATTAACCAAACTGCACAAGGAGGTTAAAACCATGTCTTCAAGGCTACGAGACATCGCCAGCTCGGCCCTCGGCCGATTTGGCATCCCAGGTATTGCGGACGTGCACATTTGCGCGGACTCTGATGGCGGAGCACCTTACGAGTATTGGAAAGACCTTTGCCACGGGAATCAGAACAACTTCCACACGGATATCGAGACGGCTTTGTCGCTTACAACGACCGGCCGAAACGATGTCGTTTTGCTCACCCCCGATTCGCACACGCAGGCCGATTCGATCACATGGAGCGGCAACATGACGCATCTCGTCGGGATGTTCCCGCCCGCCATGATGAATCAGCGTTCGCGGATTGGTCACAGTGTCACGGTTGACCCTTTGATCACGGTGTCAGGATATGGCAATTTGCTGGCAAATTTGTACTTCATGTACGGTTTGGCCAACGCCACGGATTTGACCCTCGCGGTGATCTCCGGCGAACGCAACTCGTTCATGAATTGTCACTTTTTGCCCTCGAACGCAACACCTCTCGATGAATCGGGTTTCGACTTGATCGAGGTCAACTGCAACGAAGGCTACTTCAAAAACTGTTTCTTCGGTGGAGATACAGTCGCTTGGACCGATGGGGATATGATCCGTTTGTACGGTGCAGCGGATCGCTCTTGCCGGGTGGTCTTTGATGACTGCTTATTCGTCATGAAGGCTGACAACGCCCAAGTGAACTTCATCGAGACGGTCGCAGGTATGGGCTCCGGCGTGGCGATCTTCCGGAACTGCCAGTTCATCAACATTGGAACAACTTTGACTTTGGCGATCGATGGGACCGGCCTTGGGAACGGAAAGTTGTACTTCGACTCCCGCTGTGCATTTGCCGGTGTGACCGACATTTGCACAAACACCAAAGACACCAACATCTACTGCGGCTTCGATTATGGGGCCTCGGCCGACGAATCCAACTTGATTGCCGGATTCCCGGATCACACTGCTTAGAAAGGAGGAGTCATGGATTTATCGGATCGTAAAAACATCGACACGATGGTCGTTTGGGTGCGCGACGGTCGGCTGGAATTGGGCGAGATCCCTTCGGGTTGTCGGACAATCGTGGCAAAGCGTTTGAAAGCTTTGAACGAGCCGGAAAGACCCGAAGAGCCCGAGGTCGAAAAGCCCAAGAAGCGGCGGGCAAAACCAAAGAAAGCGAGCGCAAAATGAAGAAAAAACAGCCGACAGCTTTCGAGGTTGCATTGGCTGCAAAGCGCGGGGACAAAATCGATGGTGTCGTTGTTGACCCAAAGACTCTGCGCGGAGCAGCCAAGCAGCTTTACAACGAAATGACGGAGCAGCAGCTCGTAGATTATGCGAAGCGTCCGGTGTTCAAATCAAGGGCTGCTGAACGTCTCATTCCTGTACATCGCAGAATCCGGAGGATTTGATGGGATCTCAATTATCAGCGGACGAGAAAAGATGGCGAGCTGAATCAGACGCGCGAACACTGGCTGAAGCCAAAGCGATCAAGGCCGACAAAGCCCGTTTGAAAGCAGCTTTAGCCGCAGCCGAGAAGATGTTTTCGGATACCATGAAAGAAGCCAACAATTTGAAGTCTATCACGAAACTGCGAATCGGCTCTCGTCCCATGAGGAAAAAATAATGTCAACAGTCGAAGAACTTGTCCGGGACATCGCAACGTCTGTAAACTCGAACGCGGACGCCCTCTCAATGGCTGTTTGGGTGAATAACCGGTATCGTGAAATGGTGTCAAAGATTCGATTTCGCAACCTGCGACAGGTTGGGGAGCTGAACCTCCCGGCCGCAAACTCAACAGGCACCGTGACAGTTTCACGCAACGGCACATCGGTCACAGGAAGCGGAACAGATTTCACCGACGACGGGCTCGGTGGGACATTGTCCTCCGGCTATGACAACTGGTTCTTTCGCGCTTCAGTGGCGTGGTATCGACTCAGCACAATCACGAACGGGACCTCTTTGACCCTCGCATCGAAATTCGCCGAAGACTCAGTTTCAGCGGGCTCCTTCCACCTTGTCAAACGCTACCACTCCCTTGACTCCAATGCTCGTTGGCTTGGAAAGTTCGTTCACACTCGCCTGCGCATCCCACTCGAAACGGTTCCAGCTGAAACCTTCGATGTGAGGCAACCGAGCCGAATCCTTATCGGCCCTTACCCAACCGAAGTCTGTCAGATCGGCATCGACTCAAGCGGCGCAATCATGGTTGAGTTCTACCCAGCCGCGAAAGAGAGCGAGATCATCCACTACGTCTTTTGGGATCTTCCAACAACTTTAACCCTTGCCTCTACAATCCCCCAAGTGATCGACCCTTACGTACTCAAGGAGGGCGTATTGATCGATGTGCACCGCAAGGAAAAGTTCCGCGCCACCCAAGCGGGCAAAATTGACCTTGCAAACTCCCACGGAAATTGGGAGGCGCGGCAGATCACCCTGTTCAACCGCGCAATCCAAGATGCAAAGCGCACTTCACGCGGTGTGGACGACATCACGTTAATCCTTAACTTCTTCCAAAAACGCGGCGCTCGTGTACCTGTTGAGCGCACGGCAAGAGATCACATCTACAACAATTGGAGGGGGGCATGACACGCTATGTAGGCCCAACGGTCGAAACTTTATTGAAGCGTGTTAGAGAACAAGGCGGGATTGCCGTCGATGAGAATTTTGCAACAGAGATAGTCAGTACATGCCAACGCATCGTGAACATTAAATTCCGCAGTGTTATCGAGACGTCTTTGATGGCAACGAAAGCCGAAAAACTTGTCTACTGGATTCGAACCGAGCTTCCCAATTGCATCGACATTATCACAGTCTCCGAGGAGGGTCGGGCGCTCCATGAATGCAAACAGCTCAACGAACTTGGCGCATACGATACCGATTGGTTTCGCAAAGTTGACGGCACACGCTTTGAGGCTTGGCACCAAATGGCAAGGGATCTTTTCATTCTCTACCCTGGAAAAGCAGCAATTTCCTCGGTATCTGTGGAATACGTGAAAGCCACCACACGTCATACCGATTTCAGTAAAAGCTACAACCTTGAAATGGAGCTGGACGACGACGAAGTCGAATTTGCCCTGTCAATCGCTGAGACGGTGTTGCTTACACGCTCTCGGAAATTCGAATCACTCGAAGCAAAGCTAAAACGTTTGGGGGAGATGTTAGGTGAATAAAGCCGAAATC
>JBNKUW010000158.1:0-5344 GCA_050298835.1 Marivivens sp. | reverse complement strand
CCGTTCGAATTTTTCACGCAGGTCTTTGAGCTTTTCCTGCTTTTCGTCTTCGAGGTCCCACTTGTTCACGGCAACCACAACCGCGCGGCCTTCGCGTTCTGCAAGGTCAGCGATACGCAGGTCCTGCTGTTCGAACGGGATTTCCACGTCGAGCAAAACGACCAGAACTTCGGCGAATTTCGCCGCGCGCAGACCGTCGGAAACCGAAAGTTTCTCCAGTTTTTCCTGCACCTTGGCTTTGCGACGCATACCGGCGGTGTCGAAAATCCGCATCGGTACGCCGTCCCAGTCCTTCTGGACAGAGATCGCGTCGCGGGTGATGCCCGCCTCGGGACCGGTGAGCAGGCGCTCTTCTCCGAGGATTTTGTTGATGAGGGTCGATTTCCCCGCGTTCGGACGGCCCACTACCGCGATTTGCAGCGGTTTATCGTTGGTTGGCATCGGAACTTCGGGCTCGTCGCCTTCTTCGAATTCGTGCCATTCCTCGATATCGACATCGGTTTCGGGCGCGTCTTTCTGGGCGCGGTCTTCGAACTGTTCCGAGATCGGCAGGAGGATGTGGTAAAGTTCGTCCAGACCTTCGCCGTGTTCGGCAGACAGGCGGATCGGATCACCCAGACCGAGCGCATAAGCTTCGAGAACGCCACCTTCGCCAGCGCGGCCTTCTGCCTTGTTCGCAGCGAGGATAACGTTGGCGTTTTTCTTGCGCAGAATGTCTGCAAAAACTTCGTCGGTAGGGGTGATGCCTGTACGCGCATCGACAAGGAACAAGCAGACATCGGCCATTTCGACAGCCCGTTCGGTCAGGCGGCGCATCCGGCCCTGAAGGCTGTTGTCGGTGGCGTCTTCCAGACCTGCGGAATCGATCACGGTGAATCGCAGGTTGCCCAGTTTGGCATCCCCTTCGCGCAGGTCGCGCGTCACCCCGGGCTGGTCGTCAACCAGCGCGAGCTTCTTGCCTACAAGGCGATTGAACAGCGTTGACTTGCCCACATTGGGGCGGCCAACGATGGCGAGCGTGAATGTCATGGCCTTGGCCCTTTTAGATCAAGATCGGGGCGATACACCATTTATGGCTCAACGGAAAGCCAGCAATTGCCCGTCTTTGGAAACAACATAGAGGGTGCCGCCCGCGACAACTGGTGCAGAGGCTGCGCCGCCGGGAAGTTCGATCTGTCCGACAATCTGGCCCGAGACCGGATCAAGCTGACGGATCACGCCGTCAGAAGAGGCGACGATTACGCGACCACCGGCAATCACCGGACCGTAGTGGGCAACAGCCACCCGTTCCCGGTTGTTTCTGCGGTGCGGGATCAGGTCGGGCAGGGCGGTCCGCCAGATGACAGAGCCGTCACCGGCATCCAGCCTGAGAACTTCGTTCAGGTCGTTGATCTCGAAGACCGATCCACCAATGGGCCAGACCGGACCGGCTGCTCCTTCGTGAGCGGTCCAGCGCCGGTCACCGTTTCGCAGGTCCAGCGCGACGGTTACACCTGTGGTGTTCGACAGATAGACGGTGTTGCCGGTGACGACAGGACCGCCTGTAAGACCGTCAAAGAGGCCGCGCGCATATCCCAGACGTTCGCCGCCCAGATTTTCGACCCATCTTTCGGTGCCGCCGTTTCGATAGGTTGCCGCCAGACGACCACCAGCCAGCGGGAAAAGAGCGTAGTCCCCAGACACCGCAACGCCGGTTCCGTCCCCGAAACTGTTGTCGGTATCGATTCCGTCGAACGTCCAGCGGGTTACGCCGGTGTCCGCTTCGATCGCCCAAGCACGGTTGTCATGGCCGACGATGTAGACAACTCCGTTTGCATAAGTCGCCGAAGAGGCACCCGAGGCATTCAGATCCTGACGCCAGATTTCTGTTCCTGTCGCAGGATCAAGGGCAATCAGATCGCCGTAAGGGGTGGATACGAACAGTTTTCCACCACCGACGGCCAGTTCCCCACCCGAAGCGTCACCCTGATCGGCAACGGGGGCAAAGTTCATCGCCCAGAGACGCGCGCCGTTTGTGCCGGTTGCAACAACGGTATTGGCGGCATCGATTGTGTAGATCACCCCGCCAGCAACGACCGGCGCCGTGGAAATACGGGCGCGGCGGCTGTTGCCTTCACCGATGTCGGCAGCAAAGGCCAGTTGCGGCGTGGCCGACAGGGCAAGGTGGCGCATGAAATGCGTGCTCGAGCCGCCCGGATTGGTCCAGTCGGCATTGGCGACCTGTGTGCCCAGTGAAATCGGGCGGGATTGATTGACCTCGGTTGCCGGGGCAGAGGCAAGGCCATCGCGAATGTCCAACCGCTCACCGGGGAGGATCACATCTTTGCTGCCACATGCGGCAAGCGTACCAAGCAAAAGACCTGTGCTCAGGATCGTTCGGATCGTCACTGCCCGTCCTCCGACGTAAGTTATTCGGCTGTTTCGCCACCCAATGCCACAATCAATTGTCCGACCCGATTGCGCAACCCCTGCGTCGCGGTCGCATCGTCGCGGATAGATGTAAGCGTCGCAAGCGCGGCATCGGCGTCTCCGGCATCGATCTGGGCGATGGCAAGCTGTTCACGCGCCAAAAGCGCAAACGGACGACCGGGAGAGGCCAGTGCCTCAAGCGCGCTGATACGCTCTGCCGTATCCATGGTTCCGGCCTTCAGGGTCAGGGCTTTGAATTGACCGAGCTCTTGGTAGATCGGGCGAACCCCTTCCAGAGCGCCAAGCTGTTCGTAGGCTGCAATAGCGGCATCGGTGTTGCCTGCTTCTTGCGAAGACACACCCAGAAGCAATAGCTCGACAACGCCTTGGGGAAGATCGGCAAAGGCGGCTTCTCTTTCCGACCACTCGTTTTTATCGAGCGCGTCAAGGATCGCGTCACCGCGGGCTTCGGCTGCGGCTTGGTTTCTGTTTGCAGAATACTCGGTCCAACCGGCGCCTGCGACCAAAGCGATAATAGCCAGCGCGGCAATCCAGCCGTATTTGCGGATATAGGCAAAAAGCTGGTCGCGGCGGACCTCTTCGTTCACTTCGTCGATAAAGCTTTCGTTGTTGCTCATGCTTTTGTTCCGGCTTTCTTAACTGGCGTTTGACACGTCATATCTTGAAGCCTTTGGGATTGCCAAGGGGGCGCAAAAGAATAGGCACCTCGAAAGAGTTGCCGCTGAGGCTAGTTTCCCCTAGAAGTGAACCGAATGGTTTAGTGGAATTTTCCCAATCTCACCTAGATTTTGACCATATGATGACTATCTACGCGGTTAGCTGCGAACTGTAACCGCACTTATAAAGGGCCGACCCATGCGCGTAATGCCGCTTATTACAGCTGCACTTGTATCTGCATTTCTCTACTTTCTTGTTCTCGAACGTGATCGGCTGCTGGCCTTTGCGCAATCGGATACGGGGGAAGACGCGGTAGCAGTTGTCGAAGAGGACGCGGTCGAAGAAATCGCCAATCTGATCAAAGTCGTCGTTACCCGCAGTGAAGAGCGTGAAATCGAAAGCGCTGTCATCCTGCGTGGCCGGACAGAGGCGGCGCGTCAGGTAGACGTGCGTGCGGAAACCACAGGCCGCGTGATTTCGGAGCCGCTGCGCAAGGGGGCCTTTGTTAATACCGGTGATCTCCTGTGTGAAATCGATCTTGGAACGCGTGAAGCCTCCCTGGCCGAAGCCCGTGCCCGTCAGGCTCAGGCCGAAGCAGGTGTTCCTCAAGCTCAAGCTGCATTGGTCCAAGCTGAAGCCAGCCTGCGCGAAGCTGAGGTGAACCTCACCAACGCCCGCACGCTACGTGAAGACGGCTATGCCACTGAAACCCGCTTGCTGAGTGCCGAAGCAGCACGAGAAGCCGCGCAAGCGGGTCTGCAAGCCGCCCGTAGCGGGCTCGCCAGCGCCGAAGCCGCGATCCAGAGCGCAAAGGCTGGCGTTGCCGCCGCAGAGCGCGAAGTAGAACACACCCGTATTCTGGCACCGTTCGAAGGGTTGCTGGAAACCGATACCGCTGAGCTGGGGGCTTTCCTGTCTATGGGCGGGGATTGCGCCACGATCATCCAGCTCGACCCGATCAAGCTCGTCGGCTTTGTCCCCGAACTCGAAGTTGGCAAAGTCACCGTGGGCGCACCTGCGGGGGCACGGCTTTCCTCTGGTGAGGAAATCATCGGTCGCGTGACGTTCCTGTCGCACTCTGCCGATCCCGTGACACGGACCTTCCGCGTCGAAATCGAAGTCCCCAACAGCGATCTGTCGATCCGTGACGGCCAAACCACAGATATTATCATCGGCACAGATGGCCGTATGGCGCATCTGGTTCCGCAGTCCGCCCTGACATTGAACGACGAAGGGCTTTTGGGGCTGCGCACAATCGATGACCAGAACGTTGTGCAATTCGTCCCCGTGGAACTGATCCGCGACTCTGTTGACGGTGTGTGGGTGACCGGGCTTAGCCCGATTACTGACGTAATCACCGTCGGTCAGGAATATGTGGTCGACGGCGTCAAGGTCGAGCCGACCTTCTCGGAGGCAGAGGGATGAGTGGCATGATCGACTGGGCCGCAGAACGCGCCCGAATGGTGATCGCCTTTATCATCCTGTCCATCGTGGCAGGGGCCATGGCCTATGTCGGCCTACCGAAAGAAGGCGAACCGGATATCGAAATTCCGGCGCTTTTCGTGTCGGTCCCGTTCCCGGGTATTTCCGCAACGGACGCTGAACGTCTGTTGGTGGAACCGATGGAGACCGAACTGGGCGATCTTGATGATCTCAAGAAAATGTCCGCAGTGGCCTCAGAAGGTTACGCGGGGGTCGCGCTGGAATTCGAATTCGGTTGGGACAAAACCCGTGTCATGGCTGATGTTCGCGATGCGATGACGCGCGCGGAATCCAAATTCCCGTCCGGTGCGGATCAATATTCGATCAACGAAATCAATTTCTCTGAATTTCCGATCATCGTTGTGAACCTCACCGGTGACGCGCCTGAACGGACCTTGATCCGCGTGGCAAAAGACCTTCAGGACAGGCTTGAAGGGCTGGACGCTGTGCTTTCGGCCAATCTAACCGGCCAGCGTGACGAAATGGTCGAAGTGCAGATCGATCCGCTGAGGCTAGAGGCTTACAACGTCACCGCTGGAGAGTTGGTGAATGTTGTGACCAACAACAACCTGCTGATCGCAGCAGGTGAAGTGAACACCGATCAGGGGACGTTCTCGGTCAAGATCCCGTCGTCGTTTAATGACGTGCAGGATGTCTATGGTCTACCGGTCAAAACCAACGGTGACCGCGTTGTGACCTTGGGCGATCTGGCTGAAATCCATCTGACCTTTGAGGACCGGACCAGCACCGCCCGTTTCAACGGTGTGAATACGGT
>JBNKUW010000157.1:0-5356 GCA_050298835.1 Marivivens sp. | reverse complement strand
GTTGTTCTGTCTTGCCTGCGGAGTCGATGTCGACGTCAGTGATGACGGTGTGCAGGTCAAGGCACCGGGAGTCGATGTCAAGGTCGATGAGAACGACGGGGTCAGCGTCGAAGCGCCCGGAGTCGACGTAAAGGTAAACGAGGAAGACGGGGTCGCCGTCTCCGCACCCGGAGTCGACGTGACAGTCGAGGAGGATGGGGTCAAGATCGATGCTCCGGGTGCCAATATCACAGTCGGAGGCGAGGGCGGCGAAGGGGAAGGTGACACGACAGCCGGGGAGACTGCTGATGAGGAGGCTGCTGACGGGGAGGCTGCTGAGGGATAGCGGTCTCAGGACCAACGGGGCAGCAATCAGCCAACCGCATCGCCACCGAGCGTCCAGATCCATCCCGGATGAGAAGAACAGCGTCTTCCTCTCATACCGACCGTTACCGTGGTAGTCTCCTTTCCCATGAAAGTCGCGGCCATCATAGTCAACGTCCTCAACCTGCTCGGGGCGCTGGTGGCGGGGGTGCTGCTGTCGCTTCTGGTGTTGCCGCTTTACGTCCCCACCCTGATTTTCGGGGCCGAAGCCGTGCGGCGCGGGACCGAAGGAATGGACGTGACGACACCATTCGTCATGTTGGCAGGAATCACTGCGGGCGCGTTTGCGATCCTGCCATTTGCAAGTGCGGCGGCGTTACGCATCAATCTACGGTGATCGGGGATTGAGTGACGCCCGCTGGAGAGGATAGATAGGTCATATGTCGATCTGGGAATATGCAAATCCGAAGAAGTTTATGGCGACAACGTCGCCTGTCGTGCCGTGGGCGCTTGGCCTTTCTTTTGTGCTGATCCTGACCGGATTGGGCTGGGGGCTGCTCCTGACACCCGAGGCTGAAAACTTCGGCCATTCGGTGAAAATCCTGTTCGTTCACGTGCCCTCAGCGCTGATGGCGATCAACACGTGGCTGATGATGCTCGTGACCTCTTTGGTCTGGTTGATCCGCAGGCACCATGTTTCGGCACTGGCAGCCAAGGCCGCAGCGCCCATTGGAACGGTGATGACGCTGATTGCACTGGCCACCGGCGCGATCTGGGGCGAACCGACATGGGGAACATGGTGGGAATGGGAGCCGCGTCTGACGTCCTTTTTGATCTTGTTCCTGTTCTATCTGGGCTACATGGCGCTTTGGACAGCGATCGAGGACAACGATACAGCGGCGGACCTGACGAGCGTGCTCTGCATGGTCGGATCACTTTTCGCGCTGCTGTCGCGCTATGCGGTGCGGTTCTGGGGCAATGGGCTGCATCAGGACGCGACATTCTCTGCTGACAAAGAAACCCATATCGATCCGTCGTTCTGGTATCCGTCGGTGTTGGCAATGGCGGGCTTTGTCCTGCTGTTTGTGGCGCTGGTTCTGCTGCGGACCAATACGGAAATCCGTTTGCGTCGTGCGCAAGCGCTGGAAACCCGTGCACGGAGGGCGACATCCTGATGTTCGACTTTGGCAAACACACATTCCACGTTCTTGCGTCCTACGGGATTACGGTGACGCTATTGCTTGCGATTATCTTGCTGTCACTCGCACAGAGCCGGAAAGCCAAAAAGCGGCTCGAACAGGTGGAGCGCTAATATGGCAAAGCGTCGAATTCCGGTGCTGGCAATTCTACCGCCGGTGATTTTTGCCGCGATTGCGGGACTGTTTTTTGGCGGCATGTTCTGGGGCAACGAAGAGGATCGCCCGTCGGCAATGATCGGTCGTGCGGCGCCTGCCTTGCCTGCGCAGAGCGTTCCGGGAACCGAGCTTTTGACCCGCGACATGCTGGAAAGCGGTGAGGTGACAATCGTGAACTTCTGGGCGAGCTGGTGCCCGCCCTGCCGTCAGGAACACCCTGTGCTGCTGGAACTGGCAGAGCAGGGGTATCGCCTTGCCGGTGTGAATTTTCGCGATACAGAGTCGGCAGCAACCAGTTACCTTGAAGAACTTGAGAATCCGTTCTTCGCGACAGGCTTTGACGGATCGGGACGGCTTGCCATTGATTGGGGTGTGACCGCACCGCCCGAAACCTTCCTCATCGATGGAGAGGGCAAAGTTCTGTTCCGGTTTGCCGGACCGTTGATCGGTTCGGACTATGAACAGCGGTTCCTACCCGCGCTCGAAGCGGCGATAGCCGGTAACTAGCAGGCGACGGCTGCCATAGCGCCGAAATCACGGGCAGACCGGAAGGCCATCGCCTGAAGGTTCTGCCGGTAGGACGGCTCTCCGATTTCCAGAACGATCAACAATGATAGCTCTTCTGCTTCGCTGTCTTGCATCTGGACAGTGGCATAGTCGAACACGTCGTCGATAACGCAGTGCGACTGACTGCTCACAACGATATCGGGGAAGTATTCGGCCCGTTCTTCGGTCATGATAGACAGAGCGTTGGCGGCCTCAACATCGGCTTGCCAGTCTTCGGCATCTTCCCCCCAAAGGTTCACCTGCACGCAGGACCCTGTTGCCAACCGTTCGGCCAACCCGCGACGCCAGAAGGCGCTGGTTTCATCATGTGCGATGATGACCAGTGCAAAGGCTCTCTCGGTCGGGAGAGGCGGGTAGGCATCGTCCGGTGACAGACGCAGATTAGCGAGTTGTATATCCATGCCCCAGAGTCACCATTTGCCTGTGGATTCGGCAAACCGGTATCGGGGGGTAAGCATGTGGACATAATCACTTAGCCCACGGATAAACCTGTGGATAAAATGTGGGAGCCCCGCTGCATTGCAGAAACCAGCCGGTTAAACTTGGCATAATCTTTGCCGTTTATGTTTCAGGATAAGATTTTTCTGGGGCAACCTTTCATGGCAAGTGTTCAAAGCTGGGGGTGGTATTCCTACGGGACAACCTGGCCTGGCTTCGACTTTTTCAATCCGAATAACCTGAATCATAACGGCGATGGCATATCCGTCGATCCCGCAGGTTACGTCGAAATCACCATGAACGACTATAGCAACGACGGGATCATCTACGACGAAGATGGTTTTGACGGATCATCGAATGGCGGGGAAACGCTCTCTGGTCCGGCACCATCGCTGACGCCTCTTGAAATCGCGGTCTACAGTGGTTCGTCGATTGTGATGAACGGGCAGACCATCAGTAACCTCAACCTTGAGGTCACGCTGTTTACGGATGGCACCTACAGTGTTCGCTTGCTCGATAGTGAAATCCCGAGCGGGCATTACTCTTCGGTGGAATCGATCACCCTCGGCACTTGGAATGAAGTTGAATATGCGGGTATCGAACTGGCCGCCGTTGACCAGATGTTCGTTTGTTATGTCGAAGGTACGATGATCGAAACCGTCCGCGGGTTTGTGCCTGTCCAACAGCTCAAGATCGGCGATCTGGTTGAAACTCTTGACCACGGGTTGCAGCCGGTTCGCTGGATCGGAACAAAAACCGTGATGGGGTTGGGGCCGAACGCGCCCGTGCGGATCGACGCGAATGTTTTCGACAACGAAGTTCCCGTGTACCTCTCGCCCCAACATCGCGTGCTGCAATACGACAGCACGGTTGATCTGCTTTTCGCAGCGGAAGAGGTCTTTGTTTCCGCCAAGCATCTTGTTGACGGGCTACGCGTTGTGCGCGAACCGCGCCCCTTGGTCACCTATGTCCATTTCGCGCTCCCCCAACACGAGGTCGTCATGGCGGACGGGCTTTTGTCAGAAAGCCTCCTCCCTGGACCCGAGGCATTGGATAACGTCAGCAAGGACGATCTGGAGAGCCTGTATGAAGCCTTCCCGTACATCCGCGATGACTGGGACAACTACGGCCCCTCCGCCCGCATGTGTCTGTCCGGACGCGAAGCGGAACTGCTCAAATGGGCCCGCGAACGCAAAGGCCAAATGGGCCGCGCCGATAGCCCGAGCATGTCACGGGTGTTCGAGCCGGGGTAATCCAAAAACAAAAAGCCCCGCCAATGGCGGGGCTTTCGTTTGATCCGGTATGGGATCTTAGGCTTTTGCGAGGTTCCGCAGAACGTAGTGCAGAACGCCACCGTTTTCGATGTATTCGATCTCCGGTGCGGTATCGATACGGCACTTGATGTCGATGGTTTTGGTCGAACCGTCACCATAGGTGATGTCGGCCTTGACCACATCAAGCGGCTTCACAGTGTCCAGACCATTGATCGAGACGGTTTCGTCGCCGGTCAGGCCCAGAGATTTGCGGTTGTCATCGCCGGTGAATTCGAACGGGATCACGCCCATACCAACGAGGTTGGAGCGGTGGATACGCTCAAACGATTCCGCGATCACAGCTTTGACGCCGAGCAGGGCGGTGCCTTTGGCAGCCCAGTCACGCGACGAACCCGCACCATACTGTTCACCACCAAAGACGACCAGCGGGGTGCCAGCCTCTTGGTAGGCCATCGATGCTTCGTAGACCGAAGTCTCTGCGCCATCGGGGCCTTTGGTGTATCCGCCTTCAACACCGTCGAGCATCTCGTTCTTGATGCGGATGTTGGCGAAGGTGCCGCGCATCATGATCTCGTGGTTGCCGCGACGGGAGCCGTAGGAGTTGAACTCGCGCGGGGCAACCTGACGGTCGATCAGGTATTTACCAGCGGGGGTCGATTCCTTGAACGAACCAGCAGGCGAGATGTGGTCGGTTGTGACCATGTCGCCAAGGATCAACAGAACTTTCGCGTCGTTGATGTTGCTGATCGAGCCTTTTTCCGCGGACATGCCTTGGAAATACGGCGGGTTCTGGATGTAGGTCGACGTTGCCGGCCAGTCGTAGGTTTCCCCTTCCGAGGTTTCCACGCCCTGCCACTTTTCGTCGCCTTTGAACACGTCCGCGTATTTCTTCAGGAACGCTTCGCGGGTCACGGTCTTTTCGACCAGTTCCGCGATTTCGGCGTTGGTCGGCCAGATGTCTTTCAGGTAGACGTCGTTGCCGTCCTTGTCCTGACCCAGAGGTTCGGTGGTCAGGTCGATGTTCATGTCACCAGCCAGCGCATAAGCCACAACGAGCGGCGGGGATGCGAGGTAGTTTGCACGAACGTCCGGCGAAATACGGCCTTCAAAGTTCCGGTTGCCCGAAAGAACGGCAGTCGCAACCAGATCGCCCTCTGCGATGGCTTCGGAGAGTTCCGGAGCGATCGGACCAGAGTTACCGATACAGGTGGTGCAGCCGTAACCAACCACATGAAACCCCAACGTCTCCAGGTCAGCGAGGAGCTTTCCTGCCTCCAGGTACCTGGTGACCACCTTGGAACCGGGGGCCATACTGGTCTTTACCCAGGGCTTGACCTGCAATCCGCGTTGCACGGCCTTTCTGGCAAGCAGACCGGCCCCGACCATAACATCAGGGTTGGAGGTATTGGTACAGCTGGT
>JBNKUW010000156.1:0-5425 GCA_050298835.1 Marivivens sp. | reverse complement strand
CGCATGCACAAAGGCCTCCGAGGCATCAGCCGTTATGGCCTCAATTCTTCTGATTCCCGCTGCAATAGCGCTCTCGGAAATAATTTTGAAAAAGCCTATCTGACCGGTAGCAGCCACATGCGTCCCGCCACAAAGTTCGAGCGAATAGACATTGCCGTCCGCGCCCTTACCAGAGGCCAGCTTGCTGCCCATCGATACGACACGCACTTCGTCGCCGTATTTTTCACCGAACAGCGCCTGCGCACCAATGGCGCGGGCATCGTCAGGGGTCATGATACGGGTTTCAACGCGGGTGTTCTGACGGATCATTGCGTTCACATCCGCTTCGACTTGCGCCAATTCGGCGTCAGAGAGCGCCTTGCCATGGCTGAAATCGAACCGCAGTCGATCCGGCGCGTTCAGAGAGCCGCGCTGTGCCACGTGATCGCCCAGCGTTTCACGGAGTGCCTCGTGCAGCAGGTGCGTGGCCGAATGGTTCGCGCGGATGTCGCTGCGGCGGGCATGTTCTACTTCCAGCTTGGCTGGCTGACCTTTGGTGATCTCGCCCTCGGTCACTTCGGCAAAGTGGATGAACACGCCAGCGACCTTTTTGGTGTCGGTCACTTTCGCCAGACCACCTTCAGTCCGGATGATGCCGGTATCGCCAACCTGACCACCGGATTCCGCATAGAACGGGGTTTGGTTCACGACGATCTGGACGCTGTCACCTTCTTTGGCGGTCTCGACAGCGTCAGAGCCGTTGACCAGCGCGATGATCTGCCCTTCGGCGGCTTCGGTATCGTAGCCTAGGAATTCGGTCACACCGTTTTTCTCTGCAATGTCGTACCAGACGGTCGCATCCGCCGCGTCACCGGACCCAGCCCATGCGGCGCGCGCCTTGGCCTTTTGTTCTTCCATTGCCGCGTCAAACCCGTCGGTATCAACCGTCCGGCCTTTTTCGCGCAGCGCATCCTGCGTGAGGTCGAGCGGGAAACCGTAGGTATCATAAAGCTTGAACGCGGTCGCGCCGGGCAGTTCTGCTTCCTCGGGCAGATCGGACAGCTCTTCGTCGAGCAGTTTCAGACCACGGTCGAGCGTCTGTTTGAAACGGGTTTCTTCCGCGCGGAGCGTTTCTTCGATCAACGCTTGCGCCTGCCCCAGCTCGGGGTAAGCGGCGCCCATTTCGCGAACCAGTGCCGGTACCAAACGGTGCATCAGAGGGTCCTGCGACCCGAGCAGGTGCGCATGACGCATCGCACGGCGCATAATCCGGCGCAGCACGTAACCGCGCCCGTCGTTCGACGGCATCACACCATCGGCGATTAGGAAAGAGGTCGATCGCAGGTGGTCAGCAATCACACGGTGATGGGTTTTACCCGGACCATCGGGATCAACGCTGGTTGCGTTGGCGGATGCTTCGATCAGCGACCGCATCAGATCGGTATCGTAGTTGTCGTGTTTACCTTGCAGCAGTGCGCCAATCCGCTCCAGCCCCATGCCGGTGTCGATCGACTGCATGTCGAGCGCCTTCATAGAGCCGTCTTCGAACTGTTCGTTCTGCATGAAAACGACGTTCCAAATTTCGATGAAACGGTCGCCGTCTTCCTCGGCAGAGCCCGGAGGGCCACCCCAGATGTGATCACCATGGTCATAGAAAATTTCGGTGCAAGGGCCACAAGGGCCGGTCGGTCCCATCTGCCAGAAGTTATCCGACGTTGCGATGCGGATGATCCGGTCTTCGGGTACGCCGACTTTCTTCCAAATCTCGAACGCTTCGTCATCGGTGTGATACACCGTGGTCAAAAGTCGCTTCGGATCAATGTCAAAGTCTTTGGTGATCAGTTCCCACGCAAACGGGATCGCTTCTTTCTTGAAATAGTTTCCAAAAGAGAAGTTCCCCAGCATCTCAAAGAACGTGTGGTGACGCGCGGTGTAGCCAACATTGTCCAGGTCGTTGTGCTTGCCCCCTGCCCGCACGCATTTCTGCGATGTGGTCGCGCGCTGGTAGTCCCGCTTTTCCACACCGGTAAAGCAGTTCTTGAACTGCACCATACCCGAATTGACGAACATCAGCGTCGGGTCGTTGCGCGGCACAAGCGGCGAGGACGGAACAATAGTATGCCCGTTCCGTTCGAAATAATTCAAAAAGGTAGAGCGGATATCGGCGAGGCTCGTCATGGCGGTCCTTCAATCAAAGTGTCCGTCGTGAAATACCGTCCCTTCCCACCGTCGTAAAGCCAAATGCCGCGCCTAATGTCTTTGTGCGTTAAATATCCCGGGGTGAATTGGCGCAGCCAAGAGGGGCAGAGCCCCTCCCCACCCGAAAAATGAAAACGGGCCCCCAAAAGGGCCCGCCTGCAAAACTCGAAGATAGATCCGATCACATTTCGATCAGATCGTCATCATCTCCGTCACCGCCATCGAAATCCAACCCGTGCGCGGCGCGGATTTTGTCTTCGATTTCCAACGCGATCTGCGGGTTCTCTTTCAGGAAGGTTTTGGAGTTTTCGCGCCCTTGTCCGATACGTTCGTCACCATAGCTGAACCATGCACCTGACTTCTCAACGACACCCGCCTTCACGCCCAGATCAAGCAACTCACCGGTTTTGAGATACCTTCACCATACATGATGTCAAACTCGACTTGTTTGAACGGTGGGGCCACTTTGTTTTTGACCACCTTCACGCGGGTCGCGTTGCCGACAACTTCGTCACGGTCCTTGATCGCACCGATGCGACGAATATCCAAACGCACAGAAGAATAAAATTTCAGGGCGTTACCACCGGTCGTGGTTTCGGGCGAACCGAACATAACGCCGATTTTCATCCTGATCTGGTTGATAAAGACAACCATACAGTTCGACCGCGAAATCGAACCGGTGAGTTTCCGCATCGCCTGACTCATCAGACGGGCCTGAACACCGACGTTGCTGTCACCCATATCGCCTTCAAGTTCGGACTTCGGTGTCAGTGCCGCGACCGAGTCGACGACGACCATGTTTACCGCGCCAGAGCGTACCAGCGTATCCACGATCTCAAGTGCTTGCTCACCGGTGTCTGGCTGCGAAATCAGCAACTCATCCAAATCAACGCCGAGTTTCTTGGCATAGATCGGGTCCAGCGCGTGTTCCGCGTCAACGAACGCGCAAACACCACCTTTTTTCTGTTCTTCCGCAATACAATGCAGTGTCAGTGTGGTTTTACCCGAGCTTTCGGGACCGTAGATTTCGATGATCCGCCCTTTGGGCAGGCCGCCAATCCCAAGCGCAATATCCAACCCCAGCGAACCGGTCGAGGTCGACTCGATTTCGGCTACGGGATTGTCTTTGCCCAGCTTCATAATCGACCCTTTGCCGAACTGCCGTTCGATCTGGGCCAATGCGGATTCCAACGCCTTTTGTTTGTCGGCTGTTTTCTTGTCGTTCATGCTCAGAATGTCTGCCATTGCCATCTTTGCGATCCTTATTTCACAGCCGACGCCTTCCGGCAATCGACGCTTTGTTCGCTTCTTGTTCTCAAACTGTATGAGATCAAAAGAAGAACATTTCAAGATAAATTTTCTTCAATGACTTTCCTTCGCGAGTGGTTAAAGAGTAGTTTACGTCAAACAACAGAGCAGTAAGTCAGGGCGATATGCTTGTTTTCTGGAAAGAAAAGCTGGTTTTCCTCGCGGTTCCCAAGACCGGCACCACCGCGATTGAGGGCGCTCTTGCCCCGCGAGCGGATGCGGTGTTCCGCGATCCACCGATTCTAAAGCACACCCCGTATTACCGTTACAAACGCTGGGTTCTCCCGATGCTGGAGAAAGCAGGCGCGCAGGACTTTGAAACCGTCGCTGTCGTCCGTCATCCGATTGACTGGCTGTCCAGTTGGTACCGGTATCGCCATCGCGACGAACTTGTCGGCAGCAAAAACAGCACGCGCAGCATGTCCTTTGACGAATTCGTTGTTGAATACTGCGAAGAAGACCCCGCCCCCTTTGCCAATGTCGGTTCTCAGGCGAAATTTCTGGCGGCGAACAATCGTCCGACCAAATGCGACTACGTGTTCCGCTACGAGGCGCAACCAAAACTGGTCGAGTTTCTGGAAACACGGCTCAATACCAAACTCGCTTTGAAACAGCTCAACGTCTCACCAACGCTTGAGGTTACTCTGCTTCCCGAGGTCGAAGCGCTCCTCCGAGACAGAAAAGAAGCCGACTTTGCCCTGTGGGACGCGGCCCTCCACTAGGTCATCATACAAACCAACCTCATAATCTTCATGACGAGGTTGAATTTCACTAATACACCTCATCGCGGTATCGAGCGCGCAAGCAAAGGATACCCTGATGACAAAACCCACCCGTTCGCCCGTTTTCGACCAACTGATCGCTGCAGCCCGGGATCGCATCCTGATCCTCGACGGGGCGATGGGCACGATGATCCAGAAACTCGGGTTGGTCGAAGGTGATTTCATTGGCACGCATGGCAATTGCGCCTGCCACATACACTCGGACAAGCCGCAGCAGGGCAACAACGATTTGTTGAACCTTACCCGCCCCGATGTCATCGAAGAAATCCACTATCAGTACGCGAAGGTCGGCGCGGATATTGCTGAAACTAATACATTTTCCTCGACCCGCATCGCACAGGCCGACTATGGTCTGGAGGATAAGGTCTACGATCTGAACCTCGCCGGTGGGCGTCTGGCACGTCAGGCCATGGACCGCGCAACGGCCGAGGATGGCCGTCCGCGATTTGTGGCTGGAGCCGTTGGCCCGACAAACCGCACCGCTTCGATTTCACCCGACGTGAACAATCCTGGATACCGTGCTGTTTCCTTTGATGATTTACGCCTTGCCTATGCAGACCAAATCCGCGGACTGATGGATGGGGGCGCGGACATAATCCTGATCGAAACTATTTTTGACACGCTCAATGCCAAGGCCGCGATCTTTGCCGCGGACGAAGTGTTCGAGGAAAAGGGGATCATCCTGCCCGTGATGATTTCCGGCACGATCACCGATCTGTCGGGGCGCACCCTCTCGGGCCAGACACCCACGGCTTTCTGGCATTCCGTCCGCCATGCGAAACCTTTCACCATCGGGCTGAACTGCGCGCTTGGTGCAAGTGCGATGCGCGAACATCTGGCCGAGCTGTCGTCAGTCGCGGACACTCGAATTTGCGCCTATCCCAATGCAGGTCTTCCCAACGAATTCGGTGAATACGATGAAACGCCCGAACAAATGGCCGCGCAGATCGAAGACTTTGCCAAGGACGGCCTGCTGAACATCGTTGGCGGTTGCTGTGGCTCGACCTTTGACCACATTCGCGCCGTTGCCAAAGCGGTCAAAGGCTATGCCCCGCGCCCGATCCCCGAGGCAGCGCCACTCATGCGCCTCTCCGGCCTCGAACCGTTTACCCTCACGTCCGACATTCCGTTCGTGAACGTCGGCGAACGGACGAACG
>JBNKUW010000155.1:292-5446 GCA_050298835.1 Marivivens sp. | reverse complement strand
GAGTGCGATAGCTGACAAGAAGACCTTCGGGCATCTGTCGTATCTGGTCGCGACCCGCCGCCAATCCTTGAGCCTGCCGAACATGATTTCGATCCGATTGCGGCGTTTGTATCTGCGCTTGTCGTACTTCACCGTCGTCTTGCGCTGTTTCCGACCAGGGATGCAAGCGCGTATCCCTTTGTCTTTCAACGCTTCTTTGAACCAATCGGCGTCGTGGTCTCGGCGATCGGCGCGCCATGGTTTCTGCTAATAGTTGTTCAGCAAAAGGGTAGGTCGGGTGTCTGAGTTACGTGTCGAAAATACAGGTCAGAGGCGGCGGATGCGGCCCACTGTAACCCTCATTTGCCTCGCCGTCGGGCTGTCCGGCATCCTTTTCGCAGGTCTCGGTACGGGCGCGGTGCATGTCCCCGCGTCTACAGTTGTCAATTCGCTCTTCAATCTCGAAGGTCTCCGGCAGGACTTCATCGTCATGAACGTGCGATTGCCCCGGACGTTGCTCGCGACTGTGACAGGAGCGGCCCTGGGCATGTCCGGTGCCATTATCCAAGCGCTGCTACGCAATCCGCTGGCCAGCCCGAAAATCGTAGGGATCAACGCCGGCGCGGCCTTCGCGGTCCTGCTTTGTGCCTTCTTCGTGCCGGACATGGCGGCGGATATCACGCCTGTCGCCGCCATCCTTGGCGGAATGCTCGCAGGGGCCGCTGTCTGGTTCATCGCCGGTCGAAAGGCCATCGATGCTGCGCGACTGACGCTTGTCGGGATCGCGGTCGGATTCGCGATGGAGGCGGGCGTTGAGTTTCTTCTGGTGACGCAGACAGGGCCGGAGTTCGCCGCACCCCTGATCTGGCTGACAGGTAGCCTGTGGGGCCGTGGATGGGCGCACCTTGTATCGATTGGGCCCGCGTTGATCGCGTTGATGGCGCTCGCACTACTGTTCTCGTTCCGGCTCGATCTTCAGAACCTCGGGCCACAGCGTGCCGCCGCGCTTGGCGTGCGAATTGGTCTCGAGCGAGGGCTTCTACTCTTGATGGCCGTGGTCCTCGCTTCGCTTTCTGTCAGCGCTGTTGGAGTGATCGGCTTCATCGGACTGATGGCTCCGCATATCGCGTCGCGGATAGTCGGGAGCCGGCATGCGTCTCTTTTACCGGCTGCGTCCCTCATAGGGGCGATCCTTTGCGCTGGAGCAGATGTGGTAGGACGCTCCATCGTGCCGCCAATCGAGATTTCGGCCGGCGTTCTCACCGCGCTATTTGGCGCGCCATTCTTCATCTGGCTCCTGCTCACCGAGAGCCACCGCCCCGGGAGACCGCAATGATTCACCTTCAGGATGTCGTCACCGGATACCGGGGGTTTTGTCTCTCGCCGACTACAATTACGTTTGAGGAAGGTACGATGACAGCGCTTATCGGCCCGAATGGCTGTGGCAAATCGACTTTGTTGAAGGTGATGTCCCGGCAACTTATACCGATCTCCGGACGAGTTCTGATCGACGATGAGGACGCGGGCGGATTTACGCCGCGGGCTCTGGCGCGCCGGGTCGCGCTACTGCCGCAGGAGAATCTGGTGCCACCTGGTTGCACGGTGGCGGAACTGGTCGGCTATGGGCGGGCGCCGTACCAGAATTTCCTAGGCATGCAGACTATTGCGGACCGTGCACACGTAGAGCACGCTCTTGCGCGGCTTGAGCTGACAGAGCTCGCCGAGCGCGACGTTGCCACCCTCTCGGGCGGGCAGCGGCAGCGCGTCTTCATCGCCATGGCGTTGGCGCAGGACGCGCGCACGATGCTTTTTGACGAACCCACCAACTGGCTCGACATTCAGCATCAGGTCGACGTGCTTCGTTTGGTGAAAAGCCTCGCGACCGACGGCCGAAGCTGTGTCGTCGTGCTGCATGACATCGCGCAGGCGGCGCGATATGCTGACCGTCTTGTTGTCATGCGGGCCGGAGAGATCGTAGCTGCCGGATCGCCCGCCGAGGTGCTGACGGCCGAGATCGTCGAGCAAGTTTACGATTTGCCAGTGGAGATCCATCCCGATCCGGTAACCGGCACGCCGGTTCCCGTGCCGCTGGAACCGGACATGGTGCCGAGGCTTCGCCGCGCCTCCGCCTGAACTGGTCGATTGGGTGGATGCGTGCCTCCACTGTAAGCGCGATGCGGCAGTCTGCATTGAAACTCTGTTTGATTGGCAGAGACGAAATGGATTAGGCTCAAGGACATGAAACCGAAATTTGTCCTGTATCTCGCCTCTTACTGCGTACTTAGCGGCAACATGGCGCAGGCGGGTTGTCCGGCAGGACAGGAACCCTTTACATCGTGCCAGATCGAGGGCCGCAACACCGAGGTCTTTGTCTGCTTCGACGATCAGGTCGCAACCTACAGCTATGGGCCTGTCGGCGGCACACCTGATCTGTTCCTGTCAGAACCCGTTGAGCGCGTTGACTATGAACCATGGTCAGGTCTGGGGAAAGCGATCAGCGAAAGCGTTACCTTTTACAACGGAGACTTTGCCTATGACGTTGGTGGCGGCTTTGACCGCCCGTTTTCTGAAAAAGAAATGCAAAAGCCAATCAGGCGCTTTGGCTGGGTGGAGGTGACCCGGAGCGGTGAAATAGCCGCCAGTCTCGAATGTATCCCTGAAACGGTGAGCTACGGTTTTGGCGGCGGCATCCATGACATCAAGGTAGCGGCTGGGCTGTCGTGGGACTCGGCCTCCTTTACTTGGGTATCCGACAGTATTTTACCGCCGGTCACGCCGCTTTTGTTGGAAAGCCATCTGTATGAAACCGTCGAAGATTGCCTGCCGGCATCCGAGTTCAGTCTGAATGGCATCAGCATGGGCATTCCGTTGGATACGCTCGGCAAACTTGGATCAGCCGAAACGGTCACAGACCCTTTTGGCAGCGGTGAGTTGATAGATCGGATGGTCCTTGTCGGCGCGAATATCGATATTTTCCAGGATAAGGTTTATGGAATGTCCACCACCTCTCCGGGTTGGCACACGCCCTCAGGGCTAAGGGTTGGCCTGACCCGTGGCGAAGTGATCCGTATTCTGGGGCGGGTGCCAACCGGATATACCGCCACGTCAGATCGGTATTATGCCCACGCCTGCTCAAACGTGCCCGATGCAGAAGACGAATGGGGCCTCTTGATTGAATTTGGACAGGACAAACGTGTGAGCAGTATCAGCCTTATAAGTCCTTCTTATTAGCACCAGATCGCTGTTAGGGTCGTTTCCTGCGATAGTGTTCCAACGCAGCCCAAGCCAGACACATTGTGAGAGCACCAGCATACACGGCGAGGACCGGCCGTTCGCCCTGATCTGGTAAAAGCAGAAATGTCGGCACGGTGATGATGGTCACGAATATGGCCAATGCATGCCGAATTGGGATCGTCCGAAAAACAAAGCCCATTGCAAGCCCATTGATGCAGAGGAAGACCCAATAATAGTAGCCGAAGATTCCATAGGCGACACCTCTGGGACGGCCCCAATAGTCAACGGCCACCTTTCCAATACTGGCAATAACCAGCGAATAGAGCGCCCCGAAGAACAGAGCCGCTATGAATGCAGGTAGGGGAAAAAGACGTTTCATACCGTTGCTGTTTTCAATGTGTCACTCTTGGAAAATGTATTTAGGGTCGGCGTCTTAGGGCAGGCTACATGATCAACTTCCGTGACGTGTTCGTCTGGTTGCCAAACGCCCGCTGGTCTTAAGGCATTTAACTATCATACTACACGGGTCAACGATTGCAGATACTTGTGCATCCGCTGAGAAATGACGATTTGTTCCGCGAACCGTGACTTCGCTACGGTTCGAATTTTGCCGCCGCTGCGGCACCGTAGGTCTGCTTCGAGCCCAAAGCGTCTTATGCTACACTGCGCGCTAAGGTCTGTTGTTGAACACTAGACCGAATTGTGTCCACTATGCTTGGAGCTAAGTTGCCGGATTTGAGCCCTATACATGCAATGGATACTTCAGGATTTTGAGGACACTCGGAAAATGGCCGATGCACTTGTTCGGCTTGATATTCCATACACTTGGCACAAAGTCGTACCGTTTATCGGTGAACTGACACCAACTCCGACCATCACCGATCCCAAGAATGTTGTAATGTTCGGTTCTTACACCCTTTGGCGCTACGCCAAGGCCAACGACCTAGAACCCGGGGTCTTTAAGATAAGACCTTTTGTTCGTGAAGTGCCTTGGCAACCGTTTCTTCTCAATGGTGCGGACGCTCTCTTCTTAAGGCTACGGGATGTTCCGGAGAAGCTTCCCAATGACGGAAAAAGCTGGTTCCTACGCCCGGTAGAAGACAGCAAAGAAGAGCCCGGAAAAGTGAAAACCACCGGCGAAATTATTGATTTGGCAAACAAGGTTCTCGCCCTTGGAGAACACGAAATACCCAAAGGTTCACTTCGTCACGATACAGAACTGATGTTCACCGAGCCCGCTCGCATTTTCAAAGAATGGCGACTGTGGGTGGTAAGAGAAGAGATTGTTACCTACTCGTTATACAAGGAAGGTTCGCGCGTCATTTACCGGCGCGAAATCGATAATGATGCTCTGGAATTTGCAGAGAGGCTAATTAGGGCAAACCGGGATTATGCGCCTGCCTATGTTATCGATATTTGTCGCACAGACAGTGGGCTCAAGATGCTCGAAACGAATTGCATCAATGCAGCCGGTTTCTATGAGGCCGACCTTTTGAAACTTGTATCGTCCATCGACGCCTTTGGGAACGGCCAAGTCTGAAGCTGACATTCGAGCACCCGCAGTGAATTGGCGCTTCTCCCGCTCTCCGGAGATTCGAACACACCCCAATCAGAGCTACGCCGCGAATGGCTGGTTTTGTGAAGCTGCAACGCGGCGCTTGATGTCGGGATGAAGGCCTGCCGCACTGCCGCATGTCGGTTTCGAGCCCATCATGCTGAAAACTGCGACGCAAGTGAATAGCCGTGATTGGCTAGGCTGGTCTGAGTTTGGCCCAAAAACCATTCACGGCGGTCAGGTCCTGCACGCCCAGACCTGACAAGCACGCGACGGTTGTTTTCGCTCGGGATTTGACGTGACCTTCGCCAAGCGAACCGATTTCTGTCAGATCATCCCCGGTGATCATGCCCCCGGCGATCGCGCGGCCGGTTGCGCCGTATTTC
>JBNKUW010000155.1:0-282 GCA_050298835.1 Marivivens sp. | reverse complement strand
CGCGGGGTCGATCTCGCATTTGGTCGTGTCATCGGAACCAACCGAGGTCAGGTGCTGTCCGGGCCGGATCCATTCGGCCCGGATTACAGGCTCCTTCGCTCCGGTTGCTGCGATGATGACATCGGCATGAGCGACAGCCGACGGCAGATCGTTCGCGGCGGCGACTTCGACGTTTGGAAACGCGGATTGCAGGTCCCGAACCATTGTCGACACCTTTGCGCCCGACCGCCCCCAGATGTGCAGGCGCCTTATCGGACGCACCAGCAACAGCGCTTCGGCCTG
>JBNKUW010000154.1:0-5470 GCA_050298835.1 Marivivens sp. | reverse complement strand
GGGGACAAAACGTGCGCGGTGGTCAGCTTCGATCACACCATCTTTCCAACCGGCACCGGTCTGGTATTTCTCATCCAATGCGCGCAGGGTCGTGACAGACTCCTGACTGACGTTCCACAGTTTGCGGGCCGTATCCTTGCCCACCATTGTTTCGAGTTCGTCCTGATGGAGCCTCTGCCCTCCAGACACCTGCCCCCCGTTGCGACCGGAGGCCCCAAAGCCAACGCGTTGCGCCTCAACCAGCGTCACCTGATAGCCACGTTCTGCCAAATGCAAAGCCGTGGACAACCCCATGAACCCGCCGCCAACAACGCAGACATCTGCCGTCAGGTCGCCTTGCGCCGTTGGAAATTTATCCAACGGCGTAGAGGTCGCGGCATAGTAGCTGGCAGGGTATTCGCCAGCGCGGTCGTTGGCCGTCAGCAGGTCCATCAGGCGGGCTCGAACAAACCGGCTGCTTTGATGTTTTCGTAGGCTTCGTCGAGCGATTTGCGAGCGCGAAGGATCAATTCATCAACCTCTTCACGCGAAATGACGAGCGGCGGAGAAATGATCATCCGGTCACCTACGTGGCGCATGATCAGGTCGTTCGCAAAGCAACGTTCGCGTGTCATATAGCCCACTGTACCGGCTGCGGATTTGAACGGCGCACGGGTCGATTTATCCGGTGTCAGCGCAAGCGACGCCATCATGCCGACGATCTTGGTTTCACCCACCATCGGATGATCGCCAAGGCTGTGCCACTTTTCGGCCAGATAGGGCGCGATGTCGTTCTTAACGTAATCAACAAGGTTTTCGTCCTGTATGATCCGCAAGTTTTCGAGTGCGACAGCCGCTGCAACCGGATGGCCTGAATAGGTGTAGCCGTGGTTAAATTCGACCGTATCGATGACCGAAGCCACCTTGTCCGAAACGATCGACGCAGCAATCGGGATGTAGCCCGATGACAGCCCTTTGGCAGTGGTGATGATATCAGGTTTGGTCCCGACGGTTTCGAACCCGAACCAGTTGCCGGTCCGGCCAAAGCCACAGATCACCTCGTCCGAAATCAGCAGAATGCCGTATTTGTCGACGATCCGCTGGATTTCCGGCCAGTAGGTATCAGGCGCGACGATCACGCCACCCGCCCCTTGCACCGGCTCACCGATAAAGGCTGCGACCTTTTCCGGCCCGATTTCGAGGATCGCATCTTCGAGTTCCTTGGCACGAGCAAGACCGAATTCTTCGGGTGTCATATCACCACCTTCGGCCCACCAATGTGGCTGACCGATGTGATGGATACCTTGAATAATACCACCTTGAGCGTGCATTCCAGCCATCCCGCCAAGGCTCATCCCCGCCATGGTCGACCCATGGTAGGAATCCTTGCGGCTGATGACGACCTGACGGTCAGGTTCGCCCTTGGCTTGCCAGTAGGCGCGAACCATACGGAGATTCGTGTCGTTCGCTTCGGAACCAGAGTTCGCAAAGAACACGTGGTTTAGATCCCCAGGTGTAATTTCGGCCAGTTTGTTGGCCAGTGCGATAACCGGCACGTGCGAGGTCATGAAAAACGTATTGTAGTAGGGCAGTTCCTGCATCTGGCGGGCGGCCACGTCAACAAGGCTCTGACGACCATAGCCGATGTTCACGCACCACAGACCAGCCATCGCGTCCAGAATCCGGTGTCCTTCACTATCGGTGAGCCAAACACCTTCGGCGCGGGTCATAACGCGGGCACCGAGGTCCGTCAGGTCATTGCCCGTGGTGAATGGATGCATGTGATGGGCGGCGTCTAGCGCTTGCAGTTCGGCCGTCGGGGTTTGCGTGCTAATGAGGGTCATTTGTCCTCCTCCGGTTTTGCCGGTACTGAAACGTGTGGGAATATGTGCCTACGCGGGCATTCAATGAACCATAAAAACGGGAAACGGGAGGGTCAAGGTATTTTGATCAAATTATCAAATCCTGTTCCGCGACCCAGAATTCAGAATCGTGTACCACTTATTTCATCTATGCCGGAGGTGCTCTGTGTCATTCAGGCAAAGCATCGCCCGCAATGCGATCAATTCCTGCCCTCACAGGAACTTTATCAACGAGAAACAACAAAAACATCAATATATCGCCTGTTTTCAGGGCGGTACTTACCGATCTTGCAAAAGAAATATGCACCCCCGCTTGTTTTTTGAGGAACAAAGTGGCGGGATGGACAGACCCCCTGCCCGACAAAAAGATTGCGGGATAGGTTATTTTTGATCAAATTGGGTCCGAAGCCCGAACAACAGGGCACTCAACACGGGAGAATACTCATGAAGAAGATTTGGCTACCGATGACCGCTTCGGTTGCGCTGCTGGCCTCAATGGCTGCCGCCGAAGAGGTCCACGTCTACAACTGGTCCGACTACATCGACGAAGAGCTACTCAGCAAATTCGAAGAGGAAACCGGTTACGACCTCGTTTACGACGTCTTTGATTCAAACGAAGTTCTGGAAACCAAGCTCCTCGCTGGCGGGTCCGGCTATGATGTTGTGGTTCCGACAGGGACGTTCCTTCAGCGTCAGATCGTTGCGGGCGTTTTCCAGCCCCTTGATTTTGACAAACTGCCGAACGCAGGAAACCTTTGGGATGTCATCAAAGACCGTACCGCCCAGTATGACCCCGGCAACGCGTATTCGATCAACTACATGTGGGGCACAACTGGTATCGGCGCAAACACCGAATTGGTCGCCGCAGCCTTGGGCGAAGACGCTCCGATCGGTAGTCTCGCGCTGGTTTTCGATCCGGCAAACATGGAAAAGCTCGCGGAATGCGGTGTGCATTTCCTTGATGCCCCGACCGAGATGATCCCTGCCGCCCTTGCTTACATCGGCGAAGACCCCGACAGCAAAGATCCCGAAGTTCTGGCCAAAGCCGAAGAAGTCCTGATGGCGATCCGCCCGTATATCCAGAAATTCCACAGCTCTGAATATATCAACGCACTCGCCAACGGTGAAATCTGTGTCGCCTTCGGTTGGTCCGGCGACATCCTGCAGGCGCGTGATCGCGCATGGGAAGCCGACAACGGTGTGGAAATCTCTTACAACGCTCCGTCTGAAGGTGCCTTGATGTGGTTCGACCAGATGGCGATTCCGGCAGATGCTCCGAACCCCGAAGGGGCTCTGGCATTCTTGAACTTCATTATGGACGCGCACAACATGGCGGACGCATCCAACTATGTTTACTATGCCAACGGCAACCTCGCCTCTCAGGAATTCCTGGTCGAGGACGTTATCGGCGATCCGGCAATCTATCCGGACGCAGCCACGCTGGAAAACCTCTACACGGTGACCCCGTTTGATCCTGCGATGAACCGGATCATCACCCGTATCTGGACCCGCGTAAAATCCGGCGTCTAAGACCTACGACTACCCGCGGCAGTTCTGCCGCGGGTTTTTCTTTATAGGAATCCCAAATGGCCCAACCGACCCGCCCGTCCGCCTCTCAGGCTGCGAACGTCTTTGCCCCATGGAATGATCCGACCCAAAAACCGCTGATCCAGTTCGAAAACGTGACAAAGCGGTTTGGCGATTTTACAGCAATCGACAATCTGACCATCGACATCTACGAACGCGAATTTTTCGCTCTTCTGGGGCCGTCGGGCTGTGGGAAAACCACGTTGATGCGGATGCTCGCAGGGTTCGAAACGCCGTCCGAGGGTGAAATCCTGTTGGGGGGGCAAAATATCGTACCCGTTCCACCAAACCACCGCCCCGTGAACATGATGTTCCAAAGCTATGCTCTGTTCCCGCATTTGACCGTTTGGGAGAACATCGCTTTTGGCCTCAAGCGCAGTGATATGCCCAAAGACCAGATCGGAGATCGGGTCAAAGAAATGCTCCGCCTGACCCGGATGGAGAAGTTCGCCAAACGAAAGCCCCATCAAATTTCCGGCGGGCAGCGCCAACGAGTGGCACTTGCGCGGTCTTTGGCCAAAGCTCCGAAGCTGCTGTTGTTGGACGAACCTCTGGGCGCGTTGGACAAAAAGCTGCGGAACGAAACCCAGTTCGAACTCATGGATATCCAAGAAAAGACCGGCACCACCTTTGTGATTGTGACCCACGATCAGGAAGAAGCCATGACCGTCGCCTCTCGCGTGGCTGTGATGGATCACGGTAAGATGGTTCAGGTTGATACACCTGCGGGTATTTATGAAACCCCGAACAGCGTCTACGTCGCTGATTTCATTGGTGAAGTGAACATTATCGAAGGTAACGCAAGCACCACGGGCGGCAAAACGAGCATCCATTTTGCAGAAGGCGTTACCCCAATCACCGCAGTGACCGACCGTTCGGTCACTGATGGACAGCGTGTCCACTATGCCATCCGCCCCGAGAAGATTTCGGTCAACCGCGAACCTCTGGACGACCGCGTGAACCACGTCCAAGGCGTCGTCGAAGACATCGCCTACCTCGGCAATACATCGACCTATCACGTTCGACTTCCGTCTGGCCAATTGGTGAGTGCGCTGATGACCAATTCGCGCCGCCTCGCACGACGGGATTTCACTTGGGATGACAAGGTTTGGCTGTCGTGGACCGACACCGCCGGTGTCGTTTTGGCGGAGTGACCGGATGAATTTACGTCGTTTCATCCTCATCGCCATTCCTTATACGTGGTTATTGCTGTTCTTCCTCGTTCCTTTTGTGATCGTGCTGAAGATATCCCTGTCCGATCCTGCAATCGCGATCCCACCCTATGCACCCACTCTGGATGTGAGCGGTGGCTGGGATGGGTTAAAAGCGTTCTTCAGCAAGCTAGACTTCGATAACTTCACCTTCCTTACGCTCGACCCGCTCTACTACACGGCGTATCTGTCATCGCTCAAGATTGCTGCAATCTCTACCGTCCTGACGCTGCTTGTAGCTTTTCCCATGGCCTACGGGATGGCCCGCGCGCCCGAGGAATGGCGCCCGACGTTGATGATGCTGGTCATCTTGCCGTTCTGGACGTCCTTCCTGATCCGCGTGTACGCTTGGGTCGGTATCCTCGGTAAAGAGGGGTTCCTAAACATGGTTCTCCTGTGGTCAGGCTTAATCGACGAACCGTTGACGATCCTGAACACGAACACCGCCGTTTATATCGGTATCGTCTATACTTACCTTCCGTTCATGATCCTGCCGATCTACTCGACGCTGGAAAAGCTCGACATGTCCCTGATTGAAGCGGCCGAAGACCTCGGTTGTACGCGCTTTCAGGCATTTTGGCTGATCACTGCACCTCTATCGATCCCCGGTGTGGTTGCGGGGTGTTTCCTCGTATTCATCCCGGCCCTTGGCGAATTCGTGATCCCGTCCCTGCTCGGTGGGTCCGACACGCTGATGATCGGTAAGGTTCTCTGGGACGAGTTCTTCTCAAATCGCGACTGGCCGCTGGCCTCTGCGGTGGCGGTTGTCCTGCTTCTGATCCTTATTATTCCGATCATCCTGTTCCAGCGAAACCAGCAAAAACAGGTGGA
>JBNKUW010000153.1:0-5490 GCA_050298835.1 Marivivens sp. | reverse complement strand
TCAACAGCTGCGAGTAGTCGTCAACAACCTCGCTGAAATCGAGCACATCACCATCGGCGCTGGTGTCGAAGTCGCGAATTTTGTCAGCGCCAAAATCCTTGGTGAATACGAATGTATCAGAGCCATCGCCACCTTTCAGAATGTCATGCCCATGACCACCGATAAGGGTGTCATTTCCACCGTGCCCAACCAGGCGGTCATCACCATCTTCGCCAACCAATATGTCGCTACCACGCCCGCCCCTGAGTTTGTCGTTCCCAGAACCGCCATTGATGTAATCGTTTCCGGCGCGACCGATAAGCAGGTCATTACCGGCGTCTCCGTAAATCGAGTCATGACCGGAACCGGCAAAAACAATATCAGAACCGAGCCCGCTATGAATACTGTCGTTGCTCGCATAGGTTCGAATGGAATCGCTGCTGGATGTGCCATTGACCACATCTTCAGATGGAGTTCCCAGCATCCACCCATTGACGTATTGGCGTAATTGCCTGTCGAGGGTTATACAGGCGACTTCAAAGTCAGAATGGAAGGTGTAGGTTAGAGTGGTGCCAGGCAGATCAACAGTGGATTGAGTTACCTCAGGAACTTCAAATAAGCGACGGTATAAATACTCATCAGTTGAGGATATATCTAGTGGTTCTAAAGCCGAAGCTCGAAAATCCCGCCATTCATCCAGCATAAAAGTGGTGCCAACGGTCTGAATATTAGCTGTACGGGCTAGCCCGCCAAATTCGCTAAGATCGACACTATATTCCAGCTCTCCAGAGTTGGTGCATAGATATCCATCAATGTCTGTTACCGTGAGGAGAATTGTAATTTCTTCATTGTTGCCAAAGACATACTTGTTAACCTCTCCCGCACCTGCACGGGTGTCCCAATCGAAGTAGTGCGAGTTCCATTCATATGTTCCGTCGTGAACGTCGACGTTTCCCTCAAAAAGGGTCTTTCCGGGAATCTCTTCCGACATTATACGCAAAACTTCTCCGCCATGACTGAGGGGGGCCATGCCAGAGGCCGAGTGCCATGGAGCTGTGCTGCCCCAGATGCTGTGATAGGAGCTGCTGTTTATGGCCGGGTCTACCGTTCCCCATAGCGATGTCTCGGAAAAACCAAGTGAGATCAGTTGGCTGTATACATCAATCGTTCCCGCGCCTTGCCGTGCCCCAATGTCGTTGATCGCTAACTCTGCCCGAGCCATCGCGGACAACGCAGAGGGATCAACATATGTATAGGGATTGTCGGTCGCATCGCCGGGAAAATTCCATGCGTCGAACCCTGGACGGCCCACACCCCACTCAGATGCGTATAAGGTAACATCTGTCCAATGATCCCCCAGAGCTTTTTTCCACTGACGTAGGGTTTTCACATGTTCGTCGTATGAAACGCCATCACTATAGCCGTCGTCCAGCAGCATTGTTCCTTGCGCATTCGACCCCAGCCCCCAATGAGAGATAAGCTTATCTATATCCCCCAAAGCATTCTCGTGCCCAGGCTTTCTGCCATCGAGTTCAGCGATGATGTTTTGTGCGCTTCCGGCATTTAGGCCTGTAAGAACTCCGATCTCCAGATGATCCGTGGCTAGGAGATCATGAGCGCTGTCGTTTCCCTTTAGCGCCTCAATAGCGCCGTAGGCAAAGGCGCCGTAGTTCAACTGGTCATCATAGACGCAATTTTGCCATCCTAGATGATCGACTTCATTGCCGATTTCGAAAGTGATGGTGTTACGATCCAGGAATTGCTTGGCTTCGTCGTAGTAGCCATCATGGAAGTTGGATAGACGGTCAAGGAACAAGCTGATGTCGGAGGTTTGCTTTGATATGGCCTCGGTTAGGCTTGCCCCACCTGTGCTTGCCAGTTTGTAGTAGTCAAGGACAGGGAGCATCATGCTCAGATGTTGATTGTGAGTGTTGGCGTACTCCAGAATCGTAGAGAATCCTTTCCCATTATCGTTTCCACCGCTGCTGTCTGATGAGTATAGATTGGGATAAGTGAGGTCGAACTTGTTAGCGCCGGATTTGTCTTCAGAAAATGATCCGCCTGGCCATCGTATTATTCCTCCAGAATAGCAACGGCTCTCTATGCTAAAGTTTTTGAGTGTGGTGAATGTCGTGAATACATCGCCAAAGCTGTATTCGTTGAGGGTATGTGATCCCCAGATTGTATCTAAAGGGCGACGGCTGAATGTCTCCATAACATGCCTCCTGCGGCACGCGCGAATGCAATGCCGAGACTCACTAATTTGTCTAGTATTGTGAGGTAATAATCATTACGTAATGATTAATAACAGCGAGCACTTGTTCGCCACTCGTTCGAATATTTACTTCGAATTGTTCTTGAATTCGGACCAATAATCACTTGGCGATTGATTTGTCTTCCAGTTCGTGCTTCTTTGTTAACACTTTGATGCCGTGAAATACGGCTGTCATTTCCGCGAAGAAGTTGCGCTAAATTTTCTGATGACGAAGTTGTCACATTAAGCTGGCGGCCATGTAGATCCGCCGTCCCAATGTCTGCTTTGCGGGTTCCCGCTATATAATGCTGCTGAGCGGCGAACTTGCACTTCGGGCCGTTCGCGACGTGGGCACTTTGGGTGAAGTTAGGAGAAATACCGCACCACCGCATTGCCGGAACGAGACCAGCCTATCCCGCGCCCCCCGACGCGTGAATGGGGTCAAGATTCGGAGAGCGAGCCCTGCGTGTTGATGCTGCGACACAAACCAGCCAAACTTGAACTGGATAGGAATGGCGCCGCGTTTGCGGCACGGCTAGGACAAGGAGCCCGGATATGCGTCGCGTGTTATTCGCTTTCCTCGCGATTTCGGTGGGTCTGGTATTGCTCGTCATGGCCCCTCGCGCATTCAAGGACTTCTCGCGTCATCCCTTGGCCGGCCCGACGCTTGATCAGTTGGAATATGACGAAATCAGTTTCCTCAACGGCGATCTCCTTCTTGGCGGGATGTTGTTTCTTCCCGACGGCGATGGACCATTTCCGGGAGCGGTCATCATTCACGGGTCGGGCACCAGCCGCCGCGAAAACGCCTGGTATCTGACCATCGCTCAGACGTTGCAGTCGCAAGGCGTGACGGTTCTACTGCCTGACAAGCGTGGGTCCGAACAGTCCGAGGGAGATTGGCGCGACACCCCCTTTGAAGAGCTTGCAACCGATACCGAGGCTGCGTTCCGGTATGCAACGCAGGTTCCGGCAATTGACCCACAACGGATTGGCCTGGTGGGGATGAGTCAAGGGGGATGGATCGCTCCTCTTGTGGCTTCGAACAATCCGGACGTCGCGTTTGTTGTCAGCATGTCTGGTGCGGGTGTCACAACTGATGAACAATTGCTTTTCGAAGAGACCAACACCATCGAAGAGATCGGGACTTTTCGTTTCATCGCCAAGTTGGTGGCACCGATCACAGTGAAGGGCATCAAGAAGCGCGACACATGGCGTGCCCTGGCCGGCTTCGATCCGATGCCGTATTGGGCCAAGGTCTCTGCACCCGTGTTCGCAGCGTTTGGTGAGGGCGATCGCAATGTCCCGGTACACAAAAGCGTCCAGCGTTTTGAAGCCCTACCATACGATATCACCCTGAGGATCTATCCGGACGGTGGGCATGGACTGACTGATCCCGACACGGGACGCGTGCAGCAATCCTATCTCGACGATCTGATTGCTTTCGTGTCGAGCGCGACGTTCCAATGACCTCGGCACTGGCAAGCACGTGATCCCGAACTGGTGACGCGGCATCCCATCAAGTAAAGGCCGATTGTCGCAGATACCGGGCATTCGATTACTGGAATCGAATGCCGGCTTCGGGGAAACCGCGACGCAGCGATGGCCTTCCTGTTAAAGGGCCGCAAAGGGGCCGATCGCATCCTCCGACGTGAGGGGCGGAAACCGGTCCTTAGCTGCTTCTGCGAAGTGCCAAAGTGCAGTTATGAATGACGGCTAGGAAAGGAGCCACCCAATGACAGTTAAGACAGTAGGGCTTGATCTGGCCAAGGATGTTTTTCAGGTTCACGGCATTTCGGAGAATGGTCGGGTCATCTTCAATAGGGCCATAAAGCGTGCGAAGCTGCTTGCCTTCTTTGAGACGCGGCCGCCCTGTTTGGTCGGCATGGAGGCGTGTGGATCGTCCCACCATTGGGGTCGCCAGCTGCGCAAATTGGGACACGAGGTAAGGCTCATGCCCGCCGGATACGTCAAACCCTACGTGAAGCGCGGCAAGTCGGATGCTGTTGATGCCGAGGCAATCTGTGAGGCGGTTCGGCGCCCGACGATGCGCTTTATCGAGATCCCGACGATGCGCTTTGTCGAGATAAAGACGGAGGACCAGCAGGCCATCCTCGCGATCCACCGCACACGCGATCTGGCGGTCCGGCAGCGCACCCAGTTGGCCAACATGATCCGCAGTCTCTTGCGCAAGTTCGGGCATATCTTGACCATCGGGATCGAAGCGGTGGCCACCTTCGCAAAGCGCCACCTGGACGGTAATCATCCTGACATGCCGGAGATCGCAAACGGACTTCTCAGCGTCCAATTCTACCAGTTTCTCGGGCTGAACAAACGCATTGCCGGCTACTCAAAGATGATTGAGCAACATGCCATGATGAGTGCGGATGCCCGCCGATTGATGCGCATGCCGGGGATCGGGCCGATCACGGCATCGGCGATTGTCGCAACGATCGGCGATGCAAAACAGTTTCGGACCGGACGCGATCTGGCGGCCTGGCTCGGACTGACCCCGCTCAACAAATCAAGCGGCGGCAAGGAACGTCTTGGAAAGATCACAAAGCAGGGTGATCGCTACATTCGCAAGTTAATGGTCGTGGGCATGACGTCTCGCGCTGTGATGGCGAAACGTTCACCACAGAAAGTCGATCTCTGGACAGCCAAGATCGTTGCCGACAAGCCCTTCCGGCTGGCAACAGTCGCGCTGGCAAACAAGGCAGCTCGGGCCGTCTGGGCGATGCTCACCAAGAAACAGGAATACCGGCAACCCGCGTTCTAAGCGCACCGGTTGCCTACGAGATGCAAGACGTTGAAGTGATGATGCGGAATTAAGTCAACCAAGAGCAAGGACACTCCGGGAATGGCAGCGGCCCTTTGAGGTCGATAAGCCGATTGGAACCTCGCTTGCGGAACTGACGTGCTCCCCTGAGAGTCCGGGTTTATTGGTTAGCTCTGTTCAGGGTTTGGTCCTCTCTTGACCGTTGGTGATACTCCCACGGGGTGAGCCCGTCGAGGCTCGAGTGGGGGCGGTGATGGTTGTCGTCGTCACGCCAGGCCCCGATCAGAGCCCGAGCATGGCGCAGGTTGGCGAACAGGTGCTCGTTCAGACACTCGTCCCTCAGGCGCCCGTTGAAGCTTTCGACGAAGCCCCTCGCCATTGTTGCTCGAACCAATGGCGCAACAAGGCTCGATGCATCGGTTTTCCCGGCGCGATGTAGTGCCATTCAACGCAACGCTCCTCCTGCCACTTCAGGATC
>JBNKUW010000152.1:0-5543 GCA_050298835.1 Marivivens sp. | reverse complement strand
CAGCCCATTTTCGAACAGATCACCGTAATAGGCTCTCGTTCGATCATGGCTTCCATCGGGACGTCTTCGACCTCGCCTGCTTCGGTAAAGGTAGTCAAACGCTGTCCGCGCGGCGCGGAGTTGCCAAATTGCTTACGTGTTTCACGAAGCTGTTCTGCAATTGAAGTCCACTGAAGGCCTTCGTCGGCAAGCAAGGCAACAAGGCCCTCGCGCTCTTCCAGAAGCGCGTCGCGTTCACGGACCAGCTCCATTTCCTCAAGGCGTCGCAAACTACGCAGGCGCATGTTGAGGATTGCTTCGGCCTGAACTTCGCTAAGTTCGCCCTCACCAGACGCAGGTAGCGGAGACACATAATCCGCCTCGGACGCGGCGCGTTCCCGCTTCAACGACCACTCCTCAGCCATCAAAGCGGCCTTTGGATCGTTGTCATAGCGAATGATATCAATGACGCGGTCGAGGTTCAGGAAAGCAACGATCAGGCCTTCCAAGACCTCCAACCGATGATCGATCTTGTCCATGCGGTGCTGGCTACGACGCTGCAACACATCGCGACGATGATCAAGAAATGCACGGAGCACTTCCTTCATCGAACAAACCTTTGGCGTCACACCGTCGATCAGCACGTTCATGTTCAGACTGAAACGGGTTTCCAGATCGGAGTTCCGGTACAGCATTCCCATGAGCATATCCGGATCAACCGTCTTTGCGCGCGGCTCCAGAACAATCCGGATGTCATCGGCGGACTCATCCCGCACGTCCGCCAGCAGCGGCACTTTTTTGGTCTGAATAACCTCAGCAAGCTTTTCGATTAGCTTGGATTTCTGAACTTGATAGGGAATTTCGGTAACGACAATCTGCCACTGACCTCGTCCAAGGTCCTCTTTCTCCCATCTGGCGCGCAAACGGATCGATCCACGGCCAGTACGATACGCTTCAGCAATATTTTCGCGAGGCTCAACGATCACGCCACCAGTCGGGAAATCAGGTCCGGGTACATAATTCAGAAGCGTTTCGTCACGCGCATCAGGGGCTTTGATCAGATGCAAGCAGGCGTCGATCAGCTCATGCAGATTGTGAGGCGGAATGTTTGTTGCCATCCCCACCGCGATTCCCGAAGAGCCGTTGGCCAGTAGGTTCGGAAATGCCGCGGGAAGAACAATCGGCTCTTCAAGCGTTCCGTCGTAGTTCGGACGATAATCGACAGCGTTTTCGTTCAGCCCTTCAAGAAGAGCCTCCGCCGCTGCGGTCATCCGCGCTTCGGTGTATCGGCTCGCCGCCGGATTGTCGCCGTCGATGTTGCCAAAATTCCCCTGACCATCCACCAACGGATAGCGGACGTTAAAGTCCTGCGCCAAACGCGCCATCGCGTCATAGATCGCCATGTCGCCATGTGGGTGATAGTTACCCATGACGTCGCCGGAGATTTTCGCGGATTTCCGGAAACCGCCCGTCGAGGACAGCTTCAGCTCCCGCATAGCGAACAGGATTCGCCGGTGTACAGGCTTCAGTCCGTCACGCGCGTCAGGCAAAGCCCGATGCATGATCGTTGAAAGCGCATATTGCAGATACCGTTCGCCAATCGCGCGGCGAAGCGGTTCGGAAAACTCGGGAAGGCCGATATCGGGGTCGTCAGTGCTGTCGCTCATAGATGTTGTGTAACCTCAGCGCATCGCTCTTTCCAGCGCCTTTTCACCGGACAGTGATAGCATTGTTTTCCAACTCAAATCAGAACCGTTTCTTACTTTTTTCCCCTGAAATTCGTTTTGCCTGACGGCTAGACCCATCTCATGGTGGTACACTGGGGGTGTTGGAATGCGATCGTTTATTATCGCAACATTTTTGATTTTGGGTTGGACGTTTTACGAAATGTCCGGTGGCTCGGATTTCACTCCGGACGAAGCCCGCAAGATCGGCCTTTCCATCTTTAATCCGGAATTCCCAGAAGCAACACCAGTCATCGCATCAACCTTGGAAAACGTTCAAAACGTTGAACCTGCATCTATTTTCAACTCCATTGATGAAGAACCTCCGCTACCGCAAGTCGTGGGTCAGGTTTCCCCAGATCGGCTACCCGATGCATCAGAATTTACCCTGACAACAATCGAATCCGTTGATCCACCTCTGCTCGAGTTGAAACGGGTTACTGGGTCTGCGGTGAACATGCGCGCTGGTCCGGGAACAAGCTATGGAGTGGTTTCGACCCTGACCCGAGGAACAGACGTCGAAGTTCTGGAAACAATGGACAACGGATGGGCACACCTGCGCGTGATAGACACCGGGCGTGTTGGATGGATGGCTGCAAGATTTCTTGGTGATGTCGGGGCTTGAGTCCTCTTTCAGTCCACGCCACAACGGCAGTCATGACACAACCAACGATCCTTATCACCGGATGCTCTTCGGGCATCGGGTATGACGCCGCCCACGGGCTCAGAGAAGCAGGATGGCGAGTCTTTGCCAGTTGTCGAAAGCAAGAAGATTGTGATCGTCTAATTGCTCAGGGCTTCGATTCCCCACAAATCGACATCAGCCAACCCGACTCCGTGCGTTCGGGATTGGATGAAGTTTTGCGCGCCACTGGTGGAACGCTAGACGCGCTCTATAACAATGCTGCCTTTGCATGCCCCGGCCCTGTCGAAGACCTACCCGTAGGTGCCCTGAGGGAGATATTCGACGTAAATGTTTTTGGCACGCATGACCTGACCAACGAAGTCATAAAGGTCATGCGAAAACAGGGTCATGGTAGGATTATCAACTGCTCTTCGGTCTTGGGGCTCGTCCCTCTCAGATGGCGAGGCGCCTATGTCGCGACCAAATTCGCACTTGAAGGGCTAACTGATGTTCTACGGATTGAAATGAAAGATACTCCGATTAAGATCATCTTGATTGAACCGGGTCCAATCACCTCTAAAATTCGGGAAAATGCTATTCCTCATTTTGAGAAATGGTTCGATATCGAAAATTCCGCCCGTAAAGAACAGTACAGTAACCTCACGCAGCGCCTTTACGAAGACCATGGTCCGGATTCATTCGAACTTCCTCCCTCTGCGGTTACGAAAAAGATCATTCGCGCCTTGACGGTTGCCAACCCGAAACCACGATACTACGTCACCACTCCGACCTACATCATGGCGACCCTGAAACGGATACTACCTTTTCGTATGCTGGATTGGCTTATCGCCAAAGGGTGATACGTTCTGCCTCAGGAGGGTCGGACGGATTCGACCCATCAACTTAGAAGGACACCGACATGTTTGACGACCCTATGAACCTTATCGTTGCGGTGGCAGTCCTTATCGTCGCTTTGATCCTTCTCTGGGGAATTGGAACTTTTGGTCTTGGCAAAGACACCGGCAAACAGTCCAACAAAATCATGCGGTATCGCATCTACGCGCAGGCAGTAGCCGTCGCGATCATCGCAGCCGTATTTTACCTACGGAAGTAATCTAAAATGGTCGTCCTGAATAAGATTTACACCAAAACCGGTGACTCTGGTGAAACTGCACTTAGCAATGGGGATCGTGTCGCCAAACACTCTGCACGTGTAAGTGCCTACGGAACCGTAGATGAATTGAACGCCACGCTCGGTCTCGCGCGGCTTCATGCGGATGGTGACCTAGCAGAACAGCTTGCCGCGATACAAAACGACCTTTTTGACTTGGGCGCTGACCTGAGCCGCCCGAATATGGATCAGGACGGAGATGCTCCCTACCCGGTCCTCCGAATTGTCCCGGCACAAGTGGATCGTTTGGAAGCAGAAATCGACTCGATGAATGCATCTCTTGAACCGTTGAGAAGCTTCATCCTTCCTGGTGGTACAGTTTTGGCCGCGCATCTTCATATGTGCCGAACCGTTGCCCGCCGCGCTGAAAGGCTCGCGGTTGAGCTTTCGGCAAGCGAAGATGTGAACCCCGACGCAGTTAGATTCCTAAACCGATTGTCGGACTGGTTCTTTGTCGCTGCGCGCGTCGCGAATGATGACGGGAAAAGTGACATCCTGTGGGTGCCGGGACAAAACCGCTGATTCTCCCTACGACGCCAAAAAATCTGTGAACGGCACGTAGCGTTAGACAAAAGTCCATGTGCGCCTCTGTTGCGTCGCTAACACTCATAATTCCATGAGCTATGCGCAACAACGATGTCGGAAACGTGGCGTCTAAGGGTGATGCCGCGTCGATTTTACACTGTTTTCCTGTTGCTGCGCTTGCTAACACCGTGCGCAATGGGTGCCCAAGGGCACGAATGAGAGGGAGATAACCGCGATGAAGGTGTTGGTGCCTGTAAAGCGCGTGATTGACTACAATGTGAAGGTTCGCGTTAAGGCGGACGGAACGGGAGTTGATCTTGCGAACGTAAAGATGTCGATGAACCCGTTCGACGAGATTGCCGTAGAAGAGGCGATCCGCCTGAAAGAAGCCGGGAAGGCTGAAGAGGTTATCGCCGTATCGATCGGCGTGAAGCAGGCTCAGGAAACGCTGCGCACTGCGCTGGCGATGGGTGCGGACCGTGCGATCCTCGTGGTTGCGGCGGATGACGTGCACACCGATATCGAGCCGCTGGCCGTTGCCAAGATCCTCGCCAAGATCGTCGAGGAAGAGCAGCCCGGTCTGGTCATCGCTGGCAAACAGTCGATCGACAACGACATGAACGCCACCGGTCAGATGCTCTCGGCTCTGCTTGGCTGGAGCCAGGCGACCTTTGCCTCCGAAGTGGACATCGACGGTGACAACGCCAAGGTCACCCGCGAAGTTGACGGTGGTCTGCAGACGATCAGCGTGAAGATGCCCGCCATCATCACCGCCGACCTGCGCCTGAACGAGCCGCGCTATGCGTCGCTGCCGAACATCATGAAGGCCAAGAAAAAGCCGCTCGACGAAAAAACCGCCGCCGACTTCGGCGTCGACGTCACGCCGCGTCTGGAAATCGTCACAACCTCCGAACCGCCGGTCCGTCAGGCAGGCATCAAGGTCGGCTCTGTCGATGAACTGGTTTCGAAACTCAAAGATGCGGGGGCACTCTAATGGCTGTTCTTCTCCTTGCTGAAGTAACCAACGGCGAACTGGCACTGGACGCCACCTCCAAGGCGGTTTCCGCGTCCAAGTCTCTGGGTGATATCACGGTTCTCTGCGCGGGCGCTTCTGCTGCTGCTGCCGGTGATGCTGCTGCGAAAATCGATGGTGTTGCCAAGGTTCTGGTCGCCGAAGATGCCACTCTCGGTCACCGTCTCGCGGAACCAACCGCGGCGCTGATCGTTTCGCTGGCTGGCGACTACAGCCACATCGTGGCCCCTGCGACCACGGACGCCAAGAACGTGATGCCGCGTGTTGCGGCGCTTCTGGATGTGATGGTTCTGTCGGATGTCTCCGCTGTTGTGGATGCTGATACATTCGAGCGTCCCGTCTACGCGGGCAACGCCATCCAGACCGTAAAGTCGAAAGATGAAAAGAAGGTTATCACCTTCCGGACCTCGACGTTCGAAGCTGCTGGCGAAGGCGGTTCTGCTGCTGTTGAAACCATCGGTGCGGCCGCTGATCCGGCCCTGTCCG
>JBNKUW010000151.1:0-5664 GCA_050298835.1 Marivivens sp. | reverse complement strand
ATAGCAGAAGTGATCAAGGCCGGGTTAACATCGCACATGAAAGCCGGTATTATGGAGAAACGTTCCTACTTTTTGAACGAGATCTCATCCGTATACGATATTGAATCGATCAGCATCATCCGTGCTGACAACAATTCTATCAAAACAACCTGAGCTTTGGGCCGCTTGAATGGGCCATGCGAGCGCCGGCTTCCCGTAAAAATCTTTGATATTCTTCCGAGGAATTCTCTTCGATCCGCCCCGAGCTGGAACGATAGCGATTGCACACATGTTGTGTTTCACCTTGATTGTAGCTCCCGTGTTTTAAGAGACTACGTGAAACAACTCAACCCGACCTCTCTATGCCACAGGCATCCGTTTTTCTACGATCTCTGCCCACCAGCTTGAACCAAGCGGAATTGCTTCGTCGTTGAAGTTGTATTCGGGGTGGTGGACCATCGCGGTATCGCCATTGCCAATCAGGATATAGGCGCCCGGACGTTCTTCGAGCATATAGGCAAAGTCTTCACCGCCCATAATGAGCGGCGCGTCGTCGCAGTTTCCAGCTACGGACCGTGCAACATCTGCGGCGAATTCGGTTTGTTCTTCGTGGTTAATCATAACCGGATAGCCACGGATGTAGTTCACCTCGGCTTTGCCACCCATGGCGGCGCAGGTCAGTTCGGCAATCTGGGTGAGCCGCGTTTCGGCAAGGTCACGGTTATGGCGGGACATTGTCCGTACGGTTCCGCGCAAATGAACGCTTTGCGGAATCACATTGAACGCTTTGGAAGAGGTTTCGACCGATGTTACCGAAACCACGATCTGTTCAACCGGATCGGCATTCCGCGAAGCGATAGATTGAAGGGCTGTTACCAACTGTGCAGAGATCACAACAGGATCGATGGTTTCATGTGGCTTGGCGGCATGGCCACCACGTCCTTCGACGGTGATTTCAAACTGATCTGTGGCCGCAAAAAACGCACCCGGCCGGATCGCGAATTTACCAATCGGCAGTCCGGGCCAGTTGTGCATTCCGTAGACTTCCTTGATGCCCCAGCGGTCCATCATTCCATCGGCACACATTTCACGGCCACCGCCGCCGCCCTCTTCTGCGGGTTGGAAGATGACAACGGCAGTTCCGTCAAAATTCCGTGTCTCCGCCAGATATTGCGCAGCGCCCAAAAGCATCGCTGTGTGCCCGTCATGACCACAGGCATGCATCGCACCCGGCGTTTTCGAAGCATAGGAAAGTCCCGTTGCCTCTAGAATAGGAAGCGCGTCCATATCGGCCCGCAAACCGACCACCATGCCACGTGTATCTGTTTTTCCTTTAATAATCCCAACGACGCCGGTGCGTCCGATTCCGGTCACGACCTCATCACATCCGAAAGCCCTGAGTTTGTCCGCAACAACGTTCGCAGTCCGATAGGTTTCAAAAAGAATTTCGGGGTGTTCATGAAGATCACGCCGCCATGCCGTGATATCGGTGTGCAGTTCAGCCAGACGATTTTTGACGGGCATCAGGATCTCCGGAAAATTTGATCATTTATTCAAAACTGTCAAAAGCGCGCAGCCTATTCAAGGGTCAAAATACCGAAATACACTTTCTAGCATATTCAGCAGCCTCACCTGCCCCAGAGGTAAAGCTGACTGCAAAATAACCAAAAACATATGGCCAAGACCCTGATCCTCCGTGGAAAAAGGGCCTCTCCTTTCCACAAATGCCTAAGAAGAATGCAAATAGCGCCCAAGTTATCCTCGACCTCACGTCAGAGGGGTTCGGAACAACAACGTCTCATTTCAGGCTTGAGTCGTATCCAAATCGTGTTACCGTTTGGTCAAATTTCGGGGAAGGCCCTGAAGGAAAATAAAAATAAAGCTTTGCATTCAAGAGCTTGGGGACAAAAAAGAATGACAGGAAAGACTGATCCGGTCCTTGAAGTTCAAGGATTGACCACTGTCTTCAACACGCGCAAGGGGGAAACCCATGCTGTAAACGGTGTGGATTTCGAACTGGCAGCCGGTGAATTGCTGGGTGTCGTCGGGGAAAGCGGATCGGGTAAATCCGTAACTATGATGTCGCTTTTAAGGCTCCTCCCTGCCCCGCCTGCAGAGATTCGCGCCGGAACGGTTTCGTTCGGAGGACGCGACCTCCTCGCCTTATCCGAGAAAGAACTGCGCAAGCTCCGCGGACGAGACATCGGCTTTGTCTTTCAGGATCCGATGACGTCGCTCAACCCTGTGTTCACTGTCGGCTACCAGATCATGGAGCCATTGCGCAAACACATGGGCATGGACAAACGCGCCGCCCGCAAACGTGCGCAAGAGTTGCTTGAACTGGTCGGGATTTCTGACGCCGCGCGACGGCTGGATGACTATCCTCACCAGTTTTCCGGCGGAATGCGTCAACGGGTGATGATCGCCGTCGCACTGGCTTGTGACCCGAAAGTATTGATCGCGGACGAACCAACCACAGCGCTGGACGTCACGATTCAGGCGCAAATCCTCGACCTTATGAAAGACCTGCAACAGCGGCTTGGTATGGCTGTTATCTGGATCACTCATGATCTGGGTGTCATCGCAGGGATCGCGGATCGTGTCATGGTGATGTACGGCGGTCAGGTCGTTGAGCATGCTCCCGTTAAGGAATTGTTCCGCAATCCCCAACATCCCTACACCGAAGCTCTTCTGAAAACCGTCCCCTCCCTGACAGGTGAACGGTCACACCGGCTGACGACCATCGAGGGCCAGCCACCGATCTTGTCGTCCACTCCGTCGGCTTGCGCGTTTCGTGACCGCTGCCCAGTCGCGATGGAGCGCTGTGCCCGCGAAAATCCGCGCCGCCGACAGGTGAGCCCGACCCACGATGCCGCCTGTTTCCGGCTCGAAACGGAGGCAGCCCATGTTTGACGATACAAACAAACCGCTGGTCAGCGTCCGCGGTCTGAAAATGCACTTCCCGATATTCGGAGGCCTCCTGCGGAGGCAGACAGGGTCAGTCAAAGCAGTGGACGGTGTTTCCTTCGACGTGTTCGAAGGCGAAACGCTTGGTCTGGTCGGAGAATCCGGCTGTGGGAAATCCACCTGCGGGCGGGCGGTGCTCAGGCTTTATGACGTTACCGACGGATCAATTTCTGTCGATGGACGGGAAATCGGGCAAACCTCGCAACACGGCTTGCGGGGCATGCGCCCTGTTATGCAGATGGTGTTTCAGGACCCGCAAGCGTCGCTCAACCCGCGCATGACGGTGGAAGCGATCATCCGCGAGCCGCTTGACGAACACACCCGTCTGTCTGCGACTGAAAAGCGTGAAAAGGTTCTGGATCTGATGGACGCGGTCGGCTTGAACCGCGCTTTTGCGAACCGCTATCCCCATTCGTTTTCGGGTGGTCAACGCCAACGGATTGGCATCGCGCGCGCACTGGCACTGAACCCGAAATTTATCGTGTGTGATGAACCGATTGCAGCACTGGATGTGTCCATTCAGGCGCAGGTGGTGAACCTGCTGATGGAACTGCAGGAAGAATTCGGTCTGACCTACCTGTTCATCAGTCACGACCTGTCGATGGTCCGCCATATCGCGGATCGGGTGGCGGTCATGTATCTGGGAAAAATCGTAGAGCTTGCTCCTTCGGACGCACTCTATCGCAACCCCAAAACACCCCTACACCGAAGCGCTCCTTTCGGCAGTGCCGGAACCGGACCCGTCACAAGACGCACGTGAAGAACGGATCGTCTTGCAGGGGGATGTTCCGTCGCCGGTCAATCCGCCCAAGGGCTGCAATTTCTGCACGCGGTGTCCAAAGGTCATGGACATCTGCCATCAGACAGAGCCCGAAGAGCGCGAGATAGCACCCGGTCATATCGTGGCCTGCCATCACTACAATTCATAACCAGAGCGGGGCCAACCCGACGTCTGTAACTGCCCTAGCGGGGCTCCAACACGGAGAAGACAATGAAACTAAGAACAATCCTATTAGGCGCAATTGCCGGTCTGGCAGCCGCGCCAGCGATGGCCGAACGCGGCAGCGACGGCCATGTGAACATCATCTATTGGCAAGCACCTTCGACCATGAACCCCTACCTGTCAGGCGGGACCAAGGATATCGAGGCCGCCTCTCTGACACTCGAACCGCTGGCACGCTACGATGAAAACGGCACCATGGTTCCGTTCCTTGCCGCAAGCGTCCCGACCGTTGAAAACGGTGGCGTGAGCGCGGACCTGATGCAGATCACCTGGGTGATCGCTGATGGAATGCTGTGGTCGGATGGATCACCTGTGACCGCAAATGATGTGGTTTTCACATATGAATATTGCACCGCCGAAGGTGGTGGCTGTGCCCAAGGTGCGAAATTTGTGGGGATCGACAGTGTCGAAGCCGTGGATGATAAGACCGTCGTCGTGAAATTCGCTTACCCGATGCCGAACCCCTACCAGCCGTTTGTCGGACAAGAGAGCCCGATCATTCAGGCCGCACAGTTTGCTGACTGTCTGGGTGCAAATGCACCGACCTGTACTGACGCGAACTTTATGCCGATCGGCACCGGCCCGTTCGTGGTCACTGATTTCCGCGTGAACGACGTGATCCAGTACGAAGCCAACCAGAACTACCGTGATCCGGCAAAACCGGCCTTTGCGACCGTAACGCTGAAAGGTGGCGGCGATGCAATGGCAGCGGGTCGTGCGGTTATGGAAACCGGCGAATTCGACTACGCTTGGAACCTGCAGCTTGCACCCGATGTGATCGAAGACCTTGCCGCAGGCGGTCAGGGTGTTCCGATCAGCGGCTTTGGCAATCTGGTTGAACGGATCGAGGTGAACCTCACCAACCCGTCGCCCGAACTGCCCGAAGATGTACGCTCTACCATTGCGGCGCCGCACCCGTATCTGAGCGATCCGGCCGTTCGTGAAGCACTATCGATTGCCATCGACCGCGATCTGCTGGTTGAAATCGGCTATGGTCAGGCCGGTCGCCCGACCTGTAACCTTGTTCCCGCACCGGCGCTCTATGCATCCGACAACACCGCTTGTCTGACGCAAGACATTGATCGCGCCAATGCTCTGCTGGATGAAGCCGGCTACATGGACACCGATGGTGACGGCGTTCGTGAAATGTCTGACGGCACTCCGCTGACCATTCTCTATCAGACCTCGACCAACGCTGTCCGTCAGGACTTCCAAGCGCTGATCAAAGAGTGGTGGGAAGAAATCGGCTTCTCGGTTGAACTGCGTAACCTCGACGCGTCTGTCTTCTTTGGTGGCGATCCGGGTTCGCCCGATACGTTCCAGCGTTTCTATGCAGACGTTGAAATGTACGCCAACAACTTCCCCGGCACGGATCCGCAGGCGTATCTGTCGGCCTATGGCTGTGACAAACTCCCGTCACCTGACACCCAGTGGCAGGGCGAAAACATCAACCGTGTATGCGATCCGGCATATGACGCCATGATCGAAGAGCTCGGCCAGACCGGTGACCTCGAAGCACGCGGTGCATTGGCCCGTGCGATGAATGATTACCTGACCAAAGACAGCAACATCATCATCCCGCTGGTTGACCGTGGTCGTGTTTCGGCCAAGTCGAACACCTTGGGTGGCGTGATCCTGAACACTTGGGACTCCGAACTCTGGAACGCAGCGGACTGGTTCCGTTCCGAAGGCTAAAACCCGTCGGGGGGGGGGGG
>JBNKUW010000150.1:0-5692 GCA_050298835.1 Marivivens sp. | reverse complement strand
TGCTGTCGGCGCGGGGACGATCGAGGGCGAAGAACGCGATCGGCCGCGGCTCTTCACGTGTCGAGCGGTCGTGCCATGTGCGCCAGCGCGGTTCCTCCGTCTCGCCAGCGGGGAGCTCGTAGACGGGCACGGGCAAGGCGAGGCAGGACAGGAAATTCACCACAAAGAGGAGCGGCACCCCCCATATCACCATTTGCAACAGGAGCCAGTCGGTCAATGTCCGGTCTCCTGATCAAGGAAGACCTGCACTTCGTCCAGAACGACCTGCACATCGACGCCACGCATTTCAGCGATGTCGGACAGCGTGGGGCGTCCTTTGGGGCGTTCGGTGATGCCGATGGCCACTGCCAGATCGCGGGTGTCCACGTGCCAGCTATGGGCGATCATGTTGGGGGTCATCCATTCTTCGGGAAGGATGCGCTGGTGGTTCGGGTCGTTCCAGTAGACGACATCGACGGTAAAGCGGATCGCAAAGAACAGGCAGAGCGTGACGGCGATCAGAAAACCACCCGATGCGATCGGGTGTTGGCTGATGAGATATCGCAACCGTGTCATCGTCCCAAAGCCTTCATTCCGCGTTCAATGCCTTCGAGCGTCATCGGAACCATCCGGTCCGCACCAAAGATCTGTTGAATCATGGTGATGGATTGGGTGAATTTCCAGTATTGTTCGGGCACCGGATTGATCCAGAGGTGGTTCGGCCACTGATCCCGCGCCCGTTCGAGCCAGGTCTGGCCGGATTCTTCGTTCCAGTGTTCATTGGCGCCGCCTTTGACGGCGATTTCGTAGGGTGACATCGACGCATCGCCCACAAAGATGCATTTGTAGTCCGAGCCATAGGTGTGCAGCACGTCCCAAGTGGGGGTTTGTGCGTTCCAGCGGCGGGCATTGTCGCGCCAGACGCCTTCGTAGAGGCAGTTGTGGAAATAATAATGTTCGAGGAGTTTGAATTCCGATTTCGCGGCGGAAAACAGTTCCTCAAGCACTTTGACATGCGGGTCCATTGAGCCGCCGATGTCAAAGAACAACAGGACTTTGACCGCGTTACGCCGTTCGGGTCTGGTTTGCACATCCAGATAGCCGTGTTCAGCGGTCGCGCGGATGGTCCCGTCAAGGTCCAGTTCGTCGTCAGCCCCGTCGCGGGCCCAGCGGCGGAGGCGTTTTAGCGCGACCTTGATGTTGCGGGTGCCGAGTTCGACGCTGTCATCGAGATTGCGGAATTCGCGTTTGTCCCAGACCTTGACCGCGCGCTGGTGGCGGGATTTCTCTTGGCCGATGCGGATGCCTTCGGGGTTGTAACCGTTCGCACCAAAGGGCGACGTGCCGCCGGTGCCGATCCATTTGGAACCGCCCTGATGGCGTTCCTTTTGTTCCTCAAGCCGCTTTTTCAGCGTCTCCATCAGTTTGTCAAAGCCGCCGAGCGCTTCGATTTCGCGCTTTTCCTCTTCGCTGAGGAGTTTTTCGGTGACAGAGCGGAGCCAGTCGGCGGGGAGGTCCACCGCCTCGATCACCTGATCTATGGTGATCCCTTCGAGGCCCTCAAAGCTCGCCGCGAAAGCGCGGTCGAATTTATCGAGGTTGCGTTCGTCTTTGACCATCGCGGTGCGGGCCAGATAGTAGAACGCATCCACGTCATAGGTCGCCAGTCCCGCGCTCATCCCATCGAGGAACGACAGGTATTCGCGCAGCGAAACAGGCACGCCGGATTTTCGAAGGTTTTCGAAAAACGGCAGGAACATGGGTTATTCCACGACGGCGTATTGGCGGTCGATTCCGATCATGATGAACAGGCCGATCACACCAAAGATCATCGCAAAAACCAGTGCCCACTGGATGATGTCAGCGATTTTACCGCCCCGCATCTTTGCCCTGACCGCTCCGAGTATTGCGCCTAGCAGCAGGCCGGACAGAGGGATGATCATGGAGCGCTCCTATTGTGGGTCGAGTGCGGCAACCTCTCGCAAGCGGCTTCGCACATTCTGGTCAGAGCCAAATCCATATCGCGCCCAAGCCAGACTGTCCATGCGGGTGCTTTCCGCCTCAGCCTGATACCCGAGGTTTTCCAGCGCTTCGGCTTTGAACATCATCAGCGTTGCAAGAAGTGCCGCGTTTTCATGGGCCGCAGCAATCGGGATTGCCTCATTCGTGCGGGTGAGAACCTCTGTATAATCGCCTTCTGAGAGGGCAAATGCAGAAAGCTGTACGGCGACATGAGCTGTTTGCAGACGGGATTCCACGCGGCTGCGATACGCACGGTCGGCCGCGATAAATGCAGCACGGGCAAGCGACGGATCATGGCCAACCTGAAGGCGGCCGTAGATGAAATTGGCAAATCCTTCGCGCGTTCCTTCCCATCCATAAGAATGATCAAGGTTCACAGCCCGTTCCGCAGCGGAGCGGCGCACGATTGCAGCGTTGTTCGAAGACAGGGCGGTTTCAACCTCTTCGATCCAATCGCGGGTGGTATCGTTGTTCGGGCGGCCTCCGGGGCGTTCGCCGGTCGGGTTCAGGCGCGCAAGAATGGCGGGAAGGCGGGCGGCGGCTTCGCCACGGGTCATGCCGTTCTGAAGCTCTGCAGAATAGTAGGTTCGCAGGATCAGCATATCAAAGCTGGTCAGGACCGCATGCATGTTGTCGTCGTTAAAGATCGAGTCGGGCAGGCGGTAAAGATCGTTTAACGGCCCGATAGCCTGCGCGAGCTCTTCGTGCAGACAGTCGCGGATTTCCTGCGGGGCAACGTCAGAGGGGACAAAAACGACAGCTTTGTCGCGCCGTTCCAACGTTGTCCAATCAACCTGAGGGGTTCGTCTGGCAGTGCGGAATTCGGACCAGCTGCTAATGCGCGGAACGACGAAACATGCCGCGCGGGGAACTGCGTTCGACAATTCGGCGCGGGGAATCGCCTGAATGGTGATCGATGCCTCGGGCGCACCGGTGAGGTATATGTCCAGCCCGGCCTCTGTCCGGAGCCGCGCGAGCAGAGCGCGGAGATCGGTGACGAGTGTCGTGCTGGCTGGTCCCGTTACACGGACTGAAATCGGGCCTTCGAAACGGGTCATGGTCGCGACTGAACGGCCACTTTCCATGCGGAAGGCAAGATCAAGGAAATCTTCGATGATTTCCGAGTTGGGCCGCGAGGGCAGGGACACGTTGTTTGATGCAAAGGTCCGCATCGGCGGTAACGTGTCGTCAAGGCTAAGCGCGCGGGTCGTCTGTGAGGTCTGGGAGACCGGTGTACAGGCTGACAATGTAGTGATCGCGGTCAGGGCGAATTTGCGGAACCGTCTCATGCAATTCTCCCGAAAGAGGGTGCATAGCAGTCGGTCGAAACACTCGCAAAGAAACCCCGAACCGAAGTCCGGTGAGATACTGATTTAACGGTCAACGGCCCATCGTTTCCGCGGCACTCCACGGATACGTCAGGGCGGCATTCGACCGGCATTTTTGCCTTGGTCAAAGCACTCTCCTCAATTTACCCATCTCCTTCCTGCCAGCGGAGTGGGGCCGAGATTGGATCGCAAATGGGCTTTCCCAAGGCGAACCAACCGCAACACACCCACTTAAGGGCACCTTGAGGACACAAAGCACGAAAAAAGTGGCAATTGTTCGGCAAAAACGATCAGTGTGGCGAAAGATTAACAGTCAAATTGTGTCGTGTCGTTTCGCGACCGCCAAATGTTGATTTACGTGCCGTGAGTGTGGGGTGAGAGAATGATTCTACCCAAACTACCGTTCGCGACGCGCCATAAAGGCCAACCGTTCGAACAGATGGACGTCTTGTTCGTTCTTCAACAAGGCGCCATGGAGCTTTGGCAGCGCGTTGGCACCGTCTGAGCGAAGCGCCTCTGCCGTAAGGTCTTCGGCAAGGAGCAGCTTGAGCCAGTCCAGCACTTCGGATGTAGAGGGTTTTTTCTTGAGCCCCGGTGTATCGCGAACCTCGAAAAAGCGGGTCAAAGCAACAGCAAGAAGGTCATTCTTGATGCCCGGATGGTGCACTTCAACGATCTGACGAAGCGTCTCTGCGTCAGGGAATTTAATGTAGTGGAAAAAGCAACGTCGCAGGAACGCATCGGGGAGTTCCTTTTCGTTGTTGGAGGTGATGATCACGATGGGGCGTTGCGCGGCGCGGATGGTTTCGCCCGTCTCGTAGACGTGGAATTCCATCCGGTCGAGCTCTTGCAACAGATCGTTCGGGAATTCGATGTCTGCTTTGTCGATCTCGTCAATCAAAAGGACAATCTTCTGATCGGCCTCGAAGGCCTGCCAGAGCTTCCCCTTTTTGATGTAGTTCTTCACGTCATGGACACGTTCATCGCCCAATTGGCTGTCCCGCAGGCGGCTTACCGCGTCGTATTCATAAAGACCCTGCTGCGCTTTGGTGGTGGACTTGATGTTCCATTCGATCATCGGCAGATCCAGAGCCGCCGCCACCTGACGGGCGAGTTCGGTTTTACCAGTCCCCGGTTCCCCTTTGACCAACAGGGGCCGTTCGAGTGTTACCGCCGCGTTCACAGCAATTTTCAGATCGTCGCTGGCGACATAGGTTTCGGTGCCGGTGAACTGCATGGGGCCTCTCTGGAGCTAACGTCGTGCAGACAGTATCACGACTGATTTACCCCGCAACCTTTGATCAAAAAATGCCATTTTCGGGCGTGACACTCGGAGATCATGGCGTTAAACGGAGCCACGATGAAAGGGAGTGGCTGATGGCCGAAGAACCCAAAGCAGTGGCCAGCGGCACTATAGAAGGTAAAGCAATGAAGGCCGAAGTATTTCTTCCGGATGACTACCGTCCTGCTGAAGATGAACCTTTTATGAATGATCGCCAACTCGAGTATTTCCGTCGCAAGTTGATTGCGTGGAAATCCGATATCGTCGAGGAAAGTCGCGATACCATCGAAGGTATGAAAGAAAGCACACGCAATATCCCTGATATCGCGGATCGTGCCTCTGAAGAGACCGACCGTGCACTGGAATTGCGCACCCGTGATCGTGAACGCAAGCTGGTTGCCAAGATCGAAGCCGCACTGCGCCGCATCGACAATGGCGAATACGGCTATTGCGAAGTGACCGGAGAACCGATCAGTCTGAAACGGCTGGACGCGCGTCCGATTGCAACCATGACGCTAGAGGCGCAAGAACGCCACGAACGTCGGGAAAAAGTCCACCGCGACGATTAGGATTAAGCTATGACAACCGGGTCAAATTCCGACCGGACAGTCGCAATTATTGGGGGCGGTATCGCGGGACTCGCGGCCGCCCTTTGTTTTTCGCGCACAGGCGCGAAAGTGCGGGTGTTCGAACAGGCTGAAGAACTCAAAGAGGTCGGGGCGGGTTTACAGATCACCCCGAACGGTGGTGCGGTGCTCAAGGCGCTGGGGCTGGACGATGCGGCTGCGCTACGCTCCATTCCCGCAATCGCGCTGGAGCCGATGGATGCGCTGAGTGGCAAACAGCTCGCGCGGTTCGACCTGAGCGAACTTGACGGCGTGCCTTACCGGTTTTTCCATCGCGCTGACCTGCTTGGTGTTCTGGCCGAAGGCTGCGAAGCCGCAGGTGTTGAGATCACCACCAACGGCTGTGACAGTCCCGATGATAGCAACCCCAATTAGAGCAGCCATCAGGCCGTACTCGATAGCGGTGGCTCCAGACTCGCACTTAGCGAAGCGAGCGAACAACTTCATAACGACAC
>JBNKUW010000149.1:0-5784 GCA_050298835.1 Marivivens sp. | reverse complement strand
TTCGCGGCCAGAGCATCGGCAATATCGCGCGGCTTTGACTTGGCCGGTTTCGCCAGCACCATCGCAGCGTTGGTCGCCATATCGCCATGCAGAGGATCACGCGGCGGTTCTACAGCAACATTGGCAAAATCCAGTCCCTCGGGCAGAGCCCCTTCGGAGACCATTTCGGTCAGGCAGTCGATGACAAGCGCACGGATATCGGAAAACAGGTTCATTTGATCGTCTTTCTCGGGTTCGTGGCGGGTTTAGCACGGCAAACGCAGAGGTCAACGTTTGTCCAACTAGGTAGGTTGCCATTTCTGTCCTTTGCCGCAATGGTTTGTCTATGGTTCGGGTTTCTGCTGCATTTGTCTTTTTGACCGGAATGGTGGTCATGGTCCTCTCTGCCTATATTCGGGCGGAATTGGCCGCACCTGGATATATGGCCATTTCAGAGTGGCTGGGTCGGCCGGATGTTGTAACGGCCTACAAAGAGATCAGCCATGTTCACGGGCTTTTCGGAACATCGCTGTTTTTCTTCACAGCAGCGATGTTGTCATTCGTTTCCGCTGAACGCGGCTCGGCTCTTGGGAAAATCTGGGGAATTGCGGCGATTCTGATCGGAACGTTGCAGTTCACGATGTGCCTTTGGGAAACATACATCATTCTCTTCCCCGATTCCGGAAGCTCCATGCCTCCAGGTTGGGAAGGCCATAGTGAGGTACGATCCCTTCAAGCCATGATCATGTCGGAGTCCTATTTCCGCATGACTGCAATGACCCTTTTACTTTTGTCTTCTGCTTCGGTCATTTGTACGACGGCACCGTACCGGCTCGGCTCTTTGATGCTGTCGATGCTCACCTTGGGCACGTTCGCGCTCTATTCCGTGTTCTATTTGCAGACCACGCTCGAAATAGGCATGTCGCTTTTCATTGTACCCGAGGTTGTCCTCCTCGCTATTCTGGCGGTGGTCCTGATCGACCCGAGCAGACCTGACGAACCCTATCTCACGATCGGAGTCGGCCTGACCCTGATTTCAAGCCTCGCCTTCGATCTCGTCTCTACGCTGTCTGACGACAGTATGCTCCATTCGAGCTACTACTTTATCGCCAACAACCACATGGCCCAACATGGTCTGCTGGTATTCGCCTTCTTCGCAGCCTGGTGGCATTGGGCAAGTCACAATGACAAACAATGGCTTCAATGGCTACATGCGGCCCTGATGGGCGCTATGCTGACATTGACCTATCTGCCAATGATGACCATCGGCCAACAAGGGGGCGAACGGCTTACCCCTGATTCACCTGCAAGCTTCCCCGATCTGCATTTCCTGTCGTCCCTTGGGGCCTACGGATTGATCGCGTTGATCTTGTTGGGCCTGTTGCTGCCGTTCCTCAAACGTCAGCCCTAATCCGCTGCCTCTGCCGTCGGTTCGGGCGGGCAAAGCGCGATGATCTGCACATCCGGTGCGGGCTTCACGCGGTCGTCCCGACGTACGAAGCGGATATCTCCGGTCGCAGAAACCCACGCATGTAATAACGCATCGGGGCGTGTTGACCGCCATTGCTCGAATCCGAATTCGTCGGTCAGGCGCGTCACGGAAAACTCCCAGCCGTCCCGCATCAATTTGCGCAATTCACGGTGTGTCAGTTCAGGTCCAAAGGGCTTTCCACCAAGCGTTTGCGGCAAACTGTGGCGTGCGCTATCGGATTTTTCGCGAAGGATCTGATACACCCGATCCCGTCCGAATTCCGGTCCAAGGTCCGTCGCTACCAGCGTGTTATAGGCATCGTTGTCCGTGGCAGCGATCACCGTGGCGTAGCTGACGAACTCCAGCCGGTCTTCGGCTGCTTCGGACAGCAGATCTCCGGTAAAGCTCGGAATACCTGCGGCGCGTGCCATTCGCAGTTTCGCGTGGTTGGGATCAGCAACGATCACTGGCACTTCGGCCTTTTTCAGGGCTTCGGCCAATCCGGTAGACCATGTCGAGCCACCAACAATAATCACCCCCGGTTGCCCCTTTCCCGTCAGACCCAGCCAACGCGCAAAAGGCGCAAGAGTGAAACCGTGCAAAACCACCGTCGTTGCAACCAAGGCAAACGCCAACGGACCGACAAGCGCCCCGTCTGCAATTCCGATGTCGGCAAGCCGTGTTCCAAACAGCCCGGCAACAGCCACCAGCACAACCCCACGCGGTCCGGTAAACGCGACCAGAAGTCGTTCTTTCACGGGCAGATCGGTGCCCAGCAACGACACCAGAACCGTCGCAGGCCGCGCCACGAGGATCACCAGAAGGATAAACACCACCGCCCGATGATCGAGCGTTTTCAGCGTGTTCAGATCAAGGTTCGCTGCCAGCAGGATGAACACGCCAGACACCAACAGAACGCTCGCATGTTCTTTGAACCGGCGCAGCTCTGTGTAGGACGGAAGTTTCGCATTGGCGATCCAGATGCCCATGATCGTGACGGTCAGAAGCCCGCTTTCGTGCAGCACATGATCAGACAGTGCAAAAACGCCGAGCAGCAGCGCAAAGAGCACAGGGACTTTCATATACTCCGGCACCCAAGCCCGCTTGAACGCCCGTGATAGCCCGAACCCCGCAAAAAGACCGAGGCCGGTTGCAAATCCAATCCCGATCGCAAATTCACCCATTGCCGCCGTCGGGTCCGCAGCGAGGTGCCGGACTGTCACAACCTCGAACGCCAGAACAGCGGCCAAGGCACCAATGGGGTCACACAGGATCGCCTCCCATTGCAGCAGGTTCGCAGGCCGTTTTTCCAGCCGCGCCTGTCGCAAGAGCGGTGCGATGACCGTAGGTCCGGTCACGATCATAATTCCGCCGAATACCGCCGAGGTTTCCCAGCCGATGCCCGCGCCATAATGTAGCGCCAGAGCCGAGGTCAGCCAGCCGAGCGGAGCCCCGATGAAAACCAGTCGCCGCACGCCTTTGGCCGCATCCGACAACGAATGAAAATTCAGTGTCAGCCCGCCTTCGAACAGAATAATCGCCACCGCAATCGCGATCATCGGTGACAAGAGCGGGCCAATATCCCGCGAAGGTTCAAAAAGACCAAAGACCGGCCCGACCAAAATCCCCGCCAGCAGCATCAGAACAATGGCAGGCATCCGTAGCCGCCATGCGAGCCACTGTGCGCCTACCCCCAACACCCCGACGAGCGCAAAGCCCATCACCGGTGCCATTTGTCCTGCTGCTTCAACCGACATTCGTTACTCTGGTCCGTTCAATAATATCTGATCCGGTTAGTCGCGCGTGTTCCTGAATGGCAAAGCGGTCCGTCATACCGGAAATGTAATCGCAGACGATCCGCGCAAGATCGGTTTCCGATTTCACCTCCATCACGTCCTTGCGCCACTGTTTGGGCAGATGCGTCGGATCGGCCATGAACAGCGGGAACAAATCCTTGATTGCTGCGGTGACATGGCGGCGCATTTCTACCACGCTGGGGTGGCGGTACATGCGCTGGAACAGGAATTTCCGGATAACCTTAAGGTCCTCCCACAACGCAGGGCTGAACTGGACCATCATGCGACCGGCGTGGCGAATATCTTCGACCGATTGCGCATCCAACTCTTCCAGATTGCGACGGCTCACGTCGATCACATCCTCGACCAGAATGCCAAAGAACCGGCGCAAAGCCTCGTGGCGACGACGGTAGTAATTCAGACCTGGGTATTTCTTATCCACTTCGGCCCAGCACTCGTGCAGGATCGGTAGATCGGCCAGTTCATCGGTGCTGAACAGCTCTGCCCGTAGACCGTCATGCAGGTCGTGGTTGTTATAGGCGATGTCATCCGCCAGCGCTGCTACCTGTGCCTCCGCGCTCGCATGAGTATGCAGCTCCAGATCGTGCCGCGCGTTGTATTGCGACAGAGCCCAAGGGATGTCCCCCGTCACCGGACCGTTATGTTTCGCAATCCCTTCAAGGGTTTCCCACGTCAGGTTCAACCCGTCCCATTCCGCGTAATGCCGCTCAAGCGACACCACGATCCGGATCGCCTGCGCGTTGTGGTCGAACCCGCCGTAGGGCGCCATCAATTCGTGCAGCGCGTCTTCACCGGTGTGTCCAAAGGGCGGATGGCCCAAGTCATGCGCCAGCGCCACCGCCTCGGTCAGTTCCTGATTGAGCCCGAGCGTCCCCGCAACGGTCCGCGCCACCTGCGCCACCTCGATCGAATGTGTCAGACGGGTACGGAAATAATCGCCCTCGTGTTCAACAAAAACCTGCGTCTTGTGTTTGAGCCTGCGAAAAGAGCTCGCGTGGATAATCCGGTCGCGGTCCCGCTGGAACGGAGAGCGGAAATGGCTCTCTTCTTCGGGATAGAGTCGCCCGCGTGATTTCGCGGGATCGGTTGCATAGGGCGCGCCCATGTGATCTGCCCTGCCTTGTTGTGTCTGCCTTAGGCCTCTATATTTGAAACACGCTGCAACTCATAGGGCTGAAAATGCTTAATCTTCCTCCGAATGTGACCCCACGCGCCTTTGAACGTCTGGCCGAAATCGGCGCTGCCGGACAGGGTAAGGCCCTCCGTATCGCGGTCGAGGGCGGTGGGTGTTCGGGGTTCCAGTACAACATTGACCTTGATGAACCGGCCGCTGATGACCTCATCCTCGAGGGGCACGGCGAAAAGGTGATCATCGATCCGACCTCGCTCCCCTTCCTGACCGGCGCGACAATCGACTTTACCGAAGAACTGATCGGTGCCCGTTTCGCGATCGAAAACCCGAATGCGTCGTCATCCTGCGGCTGCGGTACATCATTTTCGATCTAGGCGCCCCGCCGCCCCCGAATGTTTTCGAGTATTTGGGGAAAGATGAAACACAGGGCGCGCACCTCTGATTTCATCTTGCCCGAAATACCTCCGCCGGAGGCCCAAGGGTTTTCCGCACGGAAAAGCCTTGCACCCCACCGCCCCAAAAGGGACAAAGACCCCAATAGGGAGGCTTTCATGAAAATCGCGACATTCAACATCAACGGCATCAAAGCCCGTTTCGAGCGCCTGACCGAGTGGCTGACCGAGAGCAAACCGGATGTAGCGCTGCTGCAAGAGATCAAGTCGGTTGACGAAAACTTCCCCCTCGAACACTTTGAAGACCTGGGCTACCGCGTTGAAACCCATGGACAAAAGAGCTTTAACGGGGTTGCGATCCTGTCGCGCCTGCCTCTTGAAGACGTCGCCCGCGGTCTCCCCGGTGATGACGGAGACGAACAGGCCCGCTGGATCGAGGCGACGGTGATCGGTGACAAACAGGCGGTGCGTGTCTGCGGGCTCTACCTGCCCAACGGCAATCCTGTTCCAGGTCCGAAATACGACTACAAACTCGCATGGATGGAGCGGCTCCGCACCCGTGCCGAGGAACTGCTGGCCGAGGAAATGCCGGCACTCATGGCGGGTGACTACAACATCATTCCGCAGGCAGAGGACGCCAAACGCCCCGAGGCATGGCGCGAAGATGCCCTGTTCCGCCCCGAAAGCCGCGCCGCATTTCGCCGCATCCTGAACCTCGGCTTTACCGAAGCCTTCCGCGCCCGCACCAAGGGGGCCGGACACTATTCGTTCTGGGATTATCAGGCCGGTGCATGGAACCGCGACGACGGCATCCGCATCGATCACTTCCTCCTCAGTCCGCAATGCGCGGACCTGATGATCGACTGCACCATCCAAAAGGACGAAAGGGCCAAGGAAAAGCCCTCCGACCACGTGCCGGTCTGGCTGGAACTGGACGCCTAGGCCGTCACATCAAATTCTACCCAGAGACGATTGCAGGATTTAGACCACTCG
>JBNKUW010000148.1:0-5817 GCA_050298835.1 Marivivens sp. | reverse complement strand
CCCGTCGATATATAGCTCGCCCTCGGGCGTCATCTGCACGCTCAGCCATTTGACCATGGCCTGTGCTGCTGTCAGTCGGATTGTCTTTGTCATTTGTTAATCCTCGCATGTCAGGCTCGCGCCCATGCTCCGTTTTCAAACTCTCAGGCGGCTTTGGCGCGCGCTGCGTCCCAGATCGTGCAAAGGCGGCGGTAGCGTTCCGCCATCTGCGCAATCGCGCCCGCGTCGTCCATCTCGCCCTTCATCCAGGCCCGCGCCGCATCGCCAAAGATCGTCCGGCCAACAGCAAAGCCTTTTACCAGCGGATAAGAGGCTGCCACATCAAAGCTGGCTGCCAGCTCCGCCTCGGGCGCGTCCAGACCCAGAACCACTATACCACGGGTGTAGGGATCGTTTTCCTCGATCGCGGCGATGGCATTCTGCCAGCCCGCCGCCGTCTTCATCGGTTCCAGTTTCCACCAGTCCGGATAGACCCCGATCTCATAGAAGCGACGGATCAGCTTCGCCGTGGTGTCATCGTCAACCGCGGCCACCTTCGACGGGATCACCTCCAGCAGGAACTCCAGACGGTTCCGGCGCGACGCTTCGAACAGGCGGGTTACAACAGCCTCTTGCTCGGCCTGCATCGCCGCATCGTCATCGGGGTGGCAAAAGCACAGAACCTTGACCACGTTTTCTTTGGCCCATTGGCTCAACCCGCCGTAGTCGCTGCCCAGTTCCGGCTCCAGTGTGAGCGGACGCGAGCCTGGCCATTCGGTCGGACGCCCGATCCACAGCCCCGAACCGGATGCCGCATGCAGCGCCGATTTGCCGATCCGGTTGTCACAGAGAATGCCATAGCCCCCCTGCCCGTTCTGCACCTCCAGCGCGGCTTTCATGCACAGTTCTTTGAACGCCCCGCCCTTGGCCAGCGTATAGCCGTCCATCTCTTCGAGTTGCAGACGGTGATCAAAGGCAAAGACCCGCATCGTCGACCAGTCGCCAGGACGGGTCGTCGACCAGTGGATCTGCTCCAGCTCCGCATCATTGCGCAGGTCGGGTTGGATCACGCCCCGCTCGAGGAAGAACTCCAGTTCTTCGATGCTCGGGTAAGCCGGTGTGCAGCCGTGACGCGACACCGCAAAGGCCCCGCAAGCGTTCGCGTATTTGAGCGCCGTCGGCCAGTCCTCGCCATCGAGCCAGCCCTTGAGCAGACCCGAGAAGAACCCGTCGCCAGCACCCAGCACGTTGAAGACCTCGATCGGGAAACCGGGGCCGGTCTGGCCGTCGTCAAGGCTGTCGGGAACAGCCCCTTCAAAGGCCACGGCGCCGGCCGCCCCGCGTTTGCAGACCAGCGTCGCGCCCGAGACCGCCCGCACAGCGCGCAGCGCCGCGACTGTGTCGGTGGAGCCGCCCGCGATGTGGAATTCTTCTTCGGTGCCGACGATCAGATCGAAGTAATGCAGCGATTGCTGCAGTTTCGCCGTAACCTCGGCGCTCTCGACATAGCGGCTCTCGCCATCGCCATGGCCCGCCACACCCCAGAGGTTCGGACGATAATCAATGTCCAGCGCCGTCTGCACCCCATGTTTGCGGGCCAGCTCCAGCGCCTTGATCACCGCTGCGGTAGTCCGTTCGTTCGACAGGTGGGTGCCGGTGATGAGCAACGACCGGCTTGACGCGATAAAATCCTCGTCGATATCGTCTTCGCACAGCGCCATATCCGCGCAATTCTCGCGGTAGAAAATCAGCGGGAACTGCTCTTCGTCCCGGATGCCCAGAATGACCAAGGCCGTCAGACGCTCCGGATCGGTGACCACACCGTCGGTGCAAACCCCTTCCTTCGCCAGTTCCTCGACAATGAACCGACCCATGTGTTCATCACCGACACGGCTGATCAGCGCAGATTTCAACCCCAACCGCGCCGTCCCACAGGCGATGTTCGTCGGGCTCCCCACGATGTATTTGTCAAAGGACCCCATGTCCTCCAATCGGCCGCCGATCTGCGAACCGTACAAATCAACGCCCGCGCGCCCCAAAGTGATTACATCAAGTTGTTTCAAAGACTACAGTCTCCCCATCCGATCCAACCTCCCAAAACTTCAGGAATAAAGCTCGGGACGTTCCGGGTTGGTAATCGCGATTGCGTTGCCTTCGTTTTCCTGTGCTTCAACGCAGGCATCACAGGTGACCGCAGCCATATAACCATCCCAAGAAGACGGGCCTGAGGCAGTTCCTGCGGTGGCTGCTTTGATGAAATCCTGAAGCTCCACATCGTAGGAACCGACGAAACGATCTTTCCAATCTGTCAGGATTTCGTTCTCCAGTTTGGCATTCAAACGCATCTGGATGGCCATCGGTTCGGGCAGTTTGGCGATACCTTTTTCCCCAACAACCTCACACTGGATGTCATAGCCGTACTGGCAATTCACAAAGACTTCGGTGTTGATGACGACACCCTTGGAGGTGGTTAGCGTTACAATTTGCGGATCGCGCAACTTGGCATGGGTGACTTCGCACGTACGGGGAAACGTGACGCGAGCCGAAACGTAGTCGTCATCAAGCAACCAGCGAAACACGTCGATTTCATGAACCAGCGTGTCATGGATCGCCATCGGGGTAACGTAGCTTTCCGGTACGGTAGGATTGCGGTGAGCCGCATGAACCATCAACGGGGCGCCAGTGCTATTATCCACCGCCTCTTTCAGCGCCAGATAACCGGAATCGTAGCGACGCATGAAACCGACCTGAACCAGCCGTTTTCCTTGCGCGACTTCGGCTTCGACAATCCGCTTTGCGGCATCGGCTGTTGTGGCCAACGGCTTTTCACAGAAGCAAGGTTTCCCAGCGGCAATCGAAGCCAACACATAGGCTTCGTGGGTTGATCCGGTGGAGCAAACCAACACAGCATCAACGCCATCCGCCGCAATCAACTCTTCTCCGGTCTTGTAGACTTTCGCGTTCGGAGCCAGATCGGCCTGAACAGCTTTTGCCGCATCGATGGAGTAATCCGACAGTGCCACAACTTCTGCACCGGCAAGCACCTGCTGGATACGGCGCGTGTGATCACGTCCGATCATTCCCGTGCCGATCACACCAATTTTGAGGGTCATTTCCTATTGTCCTTCTTTGAATTTATTCGGCCCCATGCTCAACCCTCTTTCATGACCAGATCGCCGAAAGCTGATCGGGGCACCAAGATGGGGTTGATTTCACCTGCAGTAACCGTTGGATCGGCCGCCTCTCCCGTCGGAAGAATTATGATCTGGCCGCACGAAGGGGGTCAATAATACCGGCGCAATATTACATCACCAATGATGTGAATATGGAGTCTTTAATGATGCTTTTACATCATCAAAAGGATTCAGGCAGGTATATCTCTGGCTCTAAAAACCGCTGTCCTGGCGTTTCCGACCCACCGTTTTTGACGGCATTAACCATCATATCCACCAATTCTGCGCACAGTGTCGCAAGCGGAGTAGAGATAACCATTGTCACATATCCATCCGCGAGCGCGGACCGGCTATCCTCGGTCAATTCGTTCACAACCAGCGCAATTTCTCTTGGTTTTTTGACCTCACGCAGGGCGGCAATAGCGCCCTCCATACCACCGCCCGCAACATACAACCCTCGTAAGTCAGGATGACGAGATACGAGTTCAAGAGTTGCCTCATAGGTAAGCTGACGGGTTTCCAAATTCACGAGTGAATCAAGAACGCTGAAGCTCGGCGCGCTATCTCTGACAAAACTCCTAAAGCCGGTTTCACGCAGTTCGTGCCCGTGCCAACGATTGCCTCCAACAAAAACGGCAAGCTTTCCCGGCACTTTGGACGCTGTTGTTGTCATCCAAGCCGCAAGTCGGCCAACCTTCATATTATTAAGGCCCAAATAGCTTTCTCTCACGCCTTGGGCGAAATCATTCAGCAGCGAAAACGTGAATAATCCGTCCGACTTGAGTGACTGCACCTTCAGAGTGATAGATTGGTGGTTCACAGCAGAACTAGCGAGCACATCGACCCGTCCTGCAATTGCATCTATTTCCTCAAGAAATGAATTCGGTGTTTGCGATGACGAAAATCGTATCAGCGCCTTTCCACGGACATCCCTGCGGGCCGCAATCGCTGTTTCAATCTCTCTCGCGAAATTTTTGTAGAATTCCTGACGTCCTTTATGGAGGACAAACCCGAAGCGCACCTCGGGCACAGAAGGGTCGATCCTCTGGTCGATCAGTGCAGCGGCGTGATATCCAATCCTGTGGGCAGCGTCGGCAACCTTACGCATCGTATCTTCGCGCACAGTTCCGCGGCCATTGAGGACGCGATCCACGGTAGCACTCCCTACACCTGCTGCAGCTGCAACATCTTTGATCGTGGGCCTACCAGCCATTCCTGCGCCTTGATGATGTGATTACCTCATCTATAGATGACAGATAGAACCCGACGTGCAAACTATATTCCGCCACGCGCACTCACCCGAACAGATCACCAATGTCCGGCTCAATTAGAACCTCTCCGTCATCATCTCTACCAAACTTTGCGACCTCATGGGCCTGCATGCGCCCGTCCCAGCCAGTGCCAAGTGATGCGATCGCCTCTTGATCTGTAATCTGTCCGCGCATCCAAGGTGCCACCTCCTCACCCAAAAGCATTATAGGCGTGCGCGGGTGTATATCCGCAAGCTGGGAGAGTGCCGGACGGGTCAGAATGGTGCAGGTGTGGCTTCCGTCCTCAAGCGTGGAGTAGAGCCCGGCAAACAGAGTGGGTAGATTGCTATCCGGCCTGATGAACCACGGTTGCCGATTAGCCTTTGGACCCGTCCACTCATAATAGCCGGTCGCAGGGATCACGCAGCGGCAGTGTGTCCAAGCCTCACGAAAGGTTGGTTTCTCAAATGCTGTTTCTACCTTTGCGTTGAAAGTCGTCGCTTTCCAGTCCTGCACAGCACCGCGGTGCCATTTGGGAACAAACCACCAGCGTGCGACAGCTCCGATGATTTCGTTATTCTTCAAATAGGCAAAGTTAACGGACTCTGTCGGTTTAATATTCCAGCGTGCAGGAAGTTCTGGAGTGTTGGGCTCGACTGCGGAGGATCCGTAGAGGAAACTTTCTAAAATCGCCAACATCTGCGCCTGGGTCAGATGACCGCCGACTAGCCTTCCGCACATGGACTATCTCGCTTTCAATTCATCTTGGCCAATCGATGACAAGTAGTACACACGATTTTACGCCATTCTTTACCGAATAGCGATGCTGAACCAGCCGACATTACCCAGTTGCAAAGGCGCTCGGAGTCCGGACCTATTGATTTCGAGCGGACAGAATGATCCACGGTTCGAAAACCGAGCGGCCAAATGTCTGATCTTTTCTGGCTGAGCGACGCGCAGATGGCGCGTCTGGAGCCCTTTTCCTCGAAGTCCTACGGCAAGCCACGCGTTGATGACAGGCGTGTGTTGAGCGGGATTATCTTCATCAATCGCAATGGGTTACGGTGGCGCGATGCCCCGGCTGCCTACGGGCCGCACAAGACGCTGTACAACCGTTGGAAACGGTGGAGCGTCAAGAGCATCTTCGCGCGGATGATGGCCGGACTGGCCACTGAGCACGGCGAAGGGAAGACCGTGATGATCGACGCAACCTACCTCAAGGTCCACCTAACAGCGACCAGCATGGGTGTGAAAAAGGGGGCGTGGACGTCTGATCGGAGGGAGTTTGAAGGATCAGTAAATGATCCGGGGGATCATTTACCCTGAAAACGGGCGGTATGAACACCAAACTGCACGCCATCTGCGACAGCCAGGGCCGGCCTTTCAACCCGTTCCTCACCGCCGGTCAGGTCAGC
>JBNKUW010000147.1:0-5838 GCA_050298835.1 Marivivens sp. | reverse complement strand
GTAGCCGCCATATTTACTGGAACTGTCGGCCTTATAGCCGTTCAGGATAGCCCCCATGAATTTGCCACCACCCGAGTTTTCAAAGACCTGCATGGCCGCTTCCATCTCTGGGATCGCGGTGACCTTGTGACGCGCCACAACCATGGTCGCCCCAACCGATTTAGCCAGAATGACCGGATCAGTCACGGCAAGGATCGGCGGTGCGTCAACAATTACGAAGTCATAGTCTTTGGTCAGCTTTTCGATCAGATCGGCAAATTCCGCACGCATCAAAAGCTCTGACGGGTTCGGCGGAAAGCCACCCGACGGGACCACAAAGAGGTTGTCGATCGGACCTTTATGAACAACGTCCTCAAGCTTTGCATCATGAGAGAGAACTTCGGAAAGTCCCGGAACATCACGGCCGATGTTGAAGTATTTCCGCACAACGCCTTTGCGAAGGTCCGCGTCGATTACTACGGTTTTTTGACCGCTTTGTGCCATGACCGCCGCAAGGTTGGTCGAGGTAAAGGATTTCCCGACACCAGGCGACGGAGATGTAATCGCGAGCGATTGCGACTTTGCGTCGAACATCCCGAAATGGAGTGACGTCCTCAATGAACGAAGAGCTTCAACCGAGAGATCGGTCGGCCGTTCCACGGCCAAAAGAGGCAGAGATTTGCTCTTGTTCGCGGATTGGTCAGCAAGCTTGGAGAATCCGACCGACGCGAAAACCGAAAGCCCTAGCCCTTCGAGGTCTTCAACACCCTCTACCGTCCGGCGGAGCATTTTGGGGACGAGCACCATCGCGACACCGAACATACCGCCCAGAACAGTTGATAGAGCGACAATCATAAATGTCCTAGGCGCAACCGGATTGAATCCGGTCAGAGCACTATCAATTACGCGGATATTGCCAACGGTTGAGGCGCGGACAACCTGCAATTCCTGACGGCGGGTCAAAAGAGATTGGTAGATTTCCTGAGCAACCTGAAGGTCCCTGTTCAGATTGAACACCTCAAGCTGCTGTTCGGGTAATTCTTGAGTCGTTGCCCGCAAATCTTCGAGGCGTTGCTCAAGGATTTGCCGGTTTTCTTCGAGACGTTTGTAGCTCGGGTGGTTCGGAGTCACTTCGAGGCTGAGTTCCGACTGCTGCATCTCGAGTTCGTTCAGTTGAGCCTGCACCTCGGCGGCATTGGTGAGAATTTGCTCGGTCTCGAAGCTCAGGTCGACCGACTGCATTGAGCGTTGGTAGTCATTCAGCGCAAGCTGTGCAGCCTGAACTTCACGCTCGGCATCGGGAAGACGCCCTTCGATGAACTCCAGGCTTTTTTCCGCAGAGGCGGAGCCCCGCTGGATATTTTGCCCAATGTAGGCATCCAGAACCGCGTTTAAAATCTCCGACGCCAGAGCACGATCAGGGTTTGTGTACGACAGCTTCAGGATTGCGGATTGGCGTCCGACCTCACTGACAGACAAATCCTCAACCAAATGGTTGGCTTTCAGGACGACATTTGCGCTGGTGACGATGTATTCCCGTCCCGCATCGCCGATGATTGCATCAACCCGGATGGAAGCTTCTGCGCTGGTGGCTGCAACCGGTTCTCCTACTTGGCCCTCATCAACTGATCCGTCCGGCCATGCAATTTCAAACGATCCGCTTCCACGATTCGAAATCACGATGTCTTCACCGACCCATGCATCCGGCACACGCAAAACACCGACGTCGATATCTTCGTCAGCCCAAGAGTAGGTGTCAAAACCACCGAAATGCGGGAGGCCAAGATTATAGAAGAGCGTTCCAACGACAGGTAGCCTACGTGGAGTGGCTGAAATGTGCAGGCCCAGAGTTTCAACGACCGACATGGCAATCGAACGCGATTTGAGAATCTCGATCTCTGTCGAAGAGCGTGACTCCGCACCACCTGTTAACGCCTGCAATTCGGCGGGTAGCGCCATCCCATTGCTTTTTTCTTCTAACTGAACCAACGCGGACGCGCTGTAGATTGGGGTTTGTGCTTTCGCGTAAAGGAACCCCAATACCGCAAATAGAACAACGAACCCCAGAATATAGAATTTCCGTCCCCAAACGGTCAGAAACAATTCCGCAAGATCAATTTCGTCGTCCTGAATTTCTTTGACGTTTTTCGACACCTGCGCCCTCAAACCTTACTTATTCAACCTTGCGGCCCATGACTGTGCCGAGGCTTCAATTTCCTTAAAAACTAACCCGTGAAGTTCGAGGCTCTGACGATAGGGGTCTTCGATGCCCCGATCACCATTCCATTTATCGAACATCATGGTTTTCCCAGATGCCTGTGGGAATTGTTCGCGAATATAGCCGATATGCTCCGGTCCCATGACCAGTATCAAATCATTCTGTGAAAGTATTTCCGCCGTAATTTGCCTTGCTGCGTGACCTTCGACGTTCACGCCGTTTTCGGTTGCCACCTGCGCGGCGTCTTTATCGACCCCTTTACCAACCAAAGCACCGATGCCAGCAGAGGTGACATTCAGGTTTGGACAAAGCGATGCGAGCAACCGTTCACCAACCGGAGAACGACATATGTTGCCGGTACATACGACTAGGACGTTTTTAAACATCAGAGGTTATCCGCGCTTTGATAGAGCGTCACGCTCGGCAAAAGGTCGGTGATCGCACGGTTCCAACGGGATACAGGATCGGTTGTAACGTAGACCACGTCTTGGGCTTTCATGAGGAAACGCGTCCCGATCAGATAGGCACTTGGGTTCGATACATCCAGTTGGAATACAGTGACCCCGTTTTGATCGTTCCTGAACACAAAGACTCCGCGCGCATCAGCATCAAGGAGGTCAAGTCCGCCCGCTTCGGAAAGAATTTGGGTCAGGCTGACATCCCTTTGGTCGATGCTGACAGACTGAGCAGCGTTCACTTCGCCCAGAACAAATGCTTCTTGCGGAGCCCGGTGCGGAACAAAGACTGTGTCCCCGTCGAGGATCAACGGATTTGCCGATGCCAAACCGGATTCGACAAATGCATTCAAGTTGATCGGATAGGAGCGCCCGCCCCGACGTAGGACAATACGAGATAAATCTGCGAGATCGTCGCTCGTACCCGCAGCAGAAACCAGATCAAGCAGGTGGGTGGGTGTCGCGCTCAGAGGATAGCGGTTCGGCACCTCCACTGCTCCAGCAACAATTGCCGATTGGGAATTGAATTCGATGACCCGTACTTCGACCTGCGGTTCGGGAAAGAACTCGGACAGGGCGACGGTCAGTTCCTCGCGGATTTCGGGAATCGTCTTGCCACGTACGCTTATCGTTCCGACATAGGGGAAGTAGACATTTCCATCTGCCTGAACGACCGAACCCGGGGCCGGAGCACCTTCGATATACTCCGATGGGTCGGCAAGTTCGGACACACCCCAAACGATAATCTTGAGGACATCTCTTGATCCGACCCGGTAGACCCAATTGCTCCGCCCGGGAACGGAAGCTGTTGGCGGAACCGCTTGGGCAGACGCTGCGTATTGGAGAACATTTGCTTCGTTCAACTGGACAACCGTTGCGTTCGACCACTGTTCATCAACAGCCGCTTCGAGTTCATCGCCTGAAACAGGGAGATGGGTGTTTCCAGGGAAACATCCGGCCAAACTCAGCACCAAAGAAAACCCAGCGCAGAACCGGAAAACCGTCTTCATCTCTTACTTGTCCCCTCTGAGGTGAATGGATCACCAGTACTACTAACCGTTTCTACTTTTTGCATCAAAAGCAGATCGATACCAGCCAAGCAATCCAGCTAACGCCGAAGTTCTGGCAGGAATCCCGCCTCTCTAGTGGTTCGTACCGACTTTGCCGCAAATTTGCCACATTCAATCAAGGGTAACAGCGGGAAATTTCCTAGCTGATGTGTGTTTCCAAGATCGACCTCTCTTTACCCCCACACAACCCTATGGAGAATCGGCTTCTCCTGCGCAAGGCCGGTTGTCGGCAATGCATTGCCAAGCTTATGCGCAAAAGTGGTGAGGTTTTTTACCCCGAATTTAAAAAAATCCTTCGCGCTGTGTTCGGGTGAAACTGGCAAAAACCTTTCCTTCAAGACAACTTAACCTTTCCAAATGAGTGACTGGTAAAACTAGGGTGAATGCTCCTTCACCAGAACCGACCATGTTTACGCTATTATTTTCTCACAAAAGGTAAGGTACTGTTTTACCGACTTTGCACAAAAGGTTAGACATCTACAGTACGCAGGAATACTTTTGTTATACTTTTTTATGTTCTTAGGTTGGTTATGGTCTTACGTTTTCTCGATCCAATTGCAGAGCTTAGCAGGCCGACGAAACGGCTTATCCAAGTTGTTGTCGACACTGCTCTGATCACTGCCTGCTTCTCGCTCGCTATGGCAGCCCGCCTTGATACGTTTTTCTTCGAACCCTCTGCTTGGTTGGTGTTACTGCCGGTCATTCCGGTTTCCATCCTCGCCTTTATTCGTCTTGGACTATACCGCGCGGTGGTTCGGTACTTCTCCACGCACGCCCTCAAGGTCGTATCCATAACGGTACTGCTTTCTGCCCTGACAATGAACGCCACAGCGTATTTGGCAGATTTGCCGATTCCGCGTTCGGTACCGTTTATCTATCTGGCACTCTTGTTTTTGGCTGTTGGCGGGACACGTTTTGCATTTCGACAAGCCTATCAGCGAAACCGCGCCGATGGCCGGAAGCCGGTTGCCATTTACGGCGCAGGTGAGTCCGGACGGCAATTGCTGAATGCGCTGAATCAGTCTCCGGAATATCGCGCCGCGATCTTTATCGACGACAACATTGCCTTACAGGGTCGTGTTGTTCTTGGCCTTTCGGTTCTCCCTTACGAGGCTGCGGTCGCAAAGTTTGCCAAGCTCGGGATAGGAACGGTCCTGTTGGCGATGCCAAGCAGCTCTAGGCAGGAACGCAAAAAAATCATCGAAAAACTGTCGGGGCTTACAGTTGAGGTAAAAACACTTCCCGGTATGTCCGATCTGATCGACGGCACTGCGGAAATCTCTGAATTGCGATCGATTTCGATTGAAGAGCTTCTTGGCCGTGATCCGGTTCCACCGGTTGAGCATCTTATGCAGAGCAACATCAGGGACAAAGTCGTCCTTGTGACTGGTGCAGGTGGGTCAATCGGAAGCGAGCTTTGCCGACAGATCGTTTCGCAGGGGCCGAAGAAGCTCGTTCTTTTGGATGTGTCCGAATTTGCCCTTTATTCCATCCATGATGAGTTGAGCCAGCTTGTCACAGATCAGAATCTGAACGTGGATCTGATTCCGATTATTTCCTCTGTCCAGAACGAAGGTCGGGTCGCCACTGTACTGGGATCATTCAAAATACAGACGATTTACCACGCAGCCGCCTACAAACACGTGCCGCTGGTCGAACAGAACGTTGTGGAGGGAATCCGCAACAATGTGTTCGGGACCAAGACCCTTGCGGATGCTGCTGTTGCCTATGGCGTCGAGAATTTCATCCTGATTTCAACCGACAAAGCGGTTCGTCCGACCAACTTCATGGGCGCCTCAAAGAGATTGGCAGAGCTGGTTTGTCAGGCTGCAGCCGCTACCCAGAGCCGCACACGTTTTTCGATGGTCCGGTTCGGAAATGTTCTCGGGTCATCCGGTTCAGTGATCCCCCGATTCACAAAGCAGATTGAAGCTGGCGGGCCAATCACCGTTACCCACAGCGATATCAATCGTTTCTTCATGACCATTCCCGAAGCCAACGCCTGGCATTACTGGTGGCTGTGCGCCTACGGTACCGGCAATGAAGGTTTGTGCGATGACAACGATGTGCCTGCCAAACGGATGTACACGATTGGCAACTTCAGCCGGTTCGTCCG
>JBNKUW010000146.1:261-5859 GCA_050298835.1 Marivivens sp. | reverse complement strand
CGAGGTACACAACGGGCATGCCAATACCGGAGGCGGCAGAGTAGAAAATCTTGTCCGCGTCAGCCAAACCAGCGGCGAATGCGTTTACAAGGCAGTTGCCGTTATAAGCGGGGTGGAAACGAACCTCACCACCGACGGTCGGAACGCCGAAACAGTTGCCGTAGCCGCCGACGCCTTCGACGACGCCATTGACCAACTGCGTGGTTTTCGGGTGCGAGGGTTCCCCGAACGACAGCGAGTTCATCGCTGCAATCGGACGGGCGCCCATCGTAAAGACGTCGCGCAGGATACCGCCAACACCCGTCGCCGCGCCCTGATAGGGTTCGATGTAGGACGGGTGGTTGTGGCTCTCCATCTTAAAGACAATCGCCTGACCGTCACCGATATCGACAACACCGGCGTTCTCACCGGGACCACAGATAACCTGCGGGCCTTCGGTGGGGAGAGTGCGCAGCCATTTCTTGGAAGACTTATAGGAGCAGTGTTCGTTCCACATAGCCGAGAAAATACCGAGCTCGGTGAAATTCGGATCGCGGTTCAGAATACGCAGGATGTCAGCGTATTCATCGGGGCTCAGCCCGTGTGCAGCAATCAGGTCGTCGGTGATTTTCGGATCGTCCATGGATAGTCCCCGCAAGCTGGAAGTGCCGCCCTATTATGACAGTCGGGCCTTGGGGGGAAGGGGCTGTGCTACCGGATGGGGCGGTTAGGACAAAAAAAATCGCCGGGACGATGCCCGGCGAAGTCCAACAGGGAGGTTGAAGGTGATGAGCGTTTAAGCATCATCAGCTTCGAAAGGTGAAATAGGGTGCAGCTTCTGACCAATCAAGGATAAACCCTGCTATCGAACGTCATGCCCGCTATGCATTCGCTGCATGGCTCAGGAGCCGCTCTCCGCGATCTCCCGCAGGCGCTTGCGGTGGTTAAAGATTTCCTCTTGCACAAAGTCCCTGAACGCCGACACCCGCTTTGAGGCGCGGAGCTCTTCGGGATACGCAAGGAAAACAGGAACTTCACCGGATTCGATGTCTGGCAGAACGCGAATGAGCTGGGGGAAATCTTCGGTCAGATAATCGGGCAGGACACCCACACCAAGGTTCGCAAGCACTGCCTGCAAGCCGCCAAAGTAGTTGTTGACCGTCAGCGTGTTCTGAATGTCGTAGCTCATCAGGTGTTGCACAAGTGTTGCACCTGCAGCGACCTGGTTGGAATTGGGATTCTGACAAATCAGACGGTGACCGCTCAGATCATCAATGTGTTCGATCGGCGAATGTTCGTCCAGATACGTCTGAGTCGCATAGAGTCGCATGCGGATATTCATCAACCGTTTGCGGATCAGGTCCGCTTGTGACGGTTCCTTCATCCGGATGGCCACGTCCGCTTCGCGCATCGGCAGGTCAAGAACCCGCTCTTCAAGCATCAGATCAATCTTTAGCTCTGGGTATTTTTCGTAGAGTTTCGGCAAACGCGGTGCCAGCCACATGGTTCCGAACCCTGTGGTGGTCGTGACCTTCAATTCGCCAAAGACCTCTTCTTCGCTGTCACGGATACGTGCCGCCGCAGCTTCGAGTCGTTTGTTGATCGCGCGGGTTGCATCAAACAGCAACTCACCCTGTTCGGTCAGGATTAATCCACGGGCATGCCGGTGAAACAGCGTCGTATTTAGCGACTCTTCCAATGACCGTATCTGTCGGCTCACCGCTGATTGGGACAAATGCAATGTGTCACCCGCATGTGTCAAAGACCCAGCGTCGGCTACTGCGTGGAAAATCCTCAGTTTATCCCAGTCCATCGGTTCTGCTTTCGTCGGTGTTAGCGTCTGACAGTCAGGCTATTACCTACCGTCATACCAGCCATGCAACCGTTAACGCCAAGAATTTCTGGGGAATTACCTTTCCAAACTCTCCCCAAAGCGATTTGTGACGAATTTGTCGCCTCTTTGGCGGTCGAAAGCCCGTGTTGCGACACTCTGCCAAGGGTGCAATCGGTAATGGTAATCTGTGCCGGATAGGATTATTCCTGAGATATAGCAGGATCACGCGCCCGAACGAGGCGCGCAGTGGCAGGACAAAAAAGATGGCAGTCGGTGTTTTTGATAGCGGATTAGGCGGGTTAACGGTTCTGGATGCATGCCAGAAACGCCTGCCGGATGTTCCTTTTGTCTATTTCGGCGATAACGCGCACGCGCCCTACGGCGTGCGGGATGCCGACGATATCTATAACCTGACCACGTCAGCCGTTGAACGGATGTGGGCCGAAGGCTGTGATCTTGTCATTATCGCCTGCAACACCGCCTCTGCGGCAGCGCTCCGCCGGATGCAGGAATCGTGGATTCCGACGAACAAACGGGTTCTGGGCGTGTTTGTCCCGCTGATCGAAGCGTTGACCGAACGGCAGTGGGGCGACAATTCCCCGCCGCGCGAAGTTGAAGTGAAACACGTAGCCCTTTTCGCAACCCCGGCCACCGTGCGCAGCCGTGCATTCCAGCGGGAACTGGCGTTCCGCGCAATCGGTGTGGATGTTGAAGCCCAAGCCTGTGGCGGTGTTGTCGATGCGATCGAAGACGGCGATATGATTTTGGCCGAAGCGCTCGTGCGCAGCCATGTCGAAGCCCTGCAACGGAAAATGCCGGCGCCTGACGCCGCGATCCTTGGCTGCACGCATTATCCGATCATGGAAAAAGAATTTCAGGACGCTCTGGGTGACGACGTCAAAGTGTTCTCGCAAGCAAACCTTGTCGCGTCGAGCCTTGCCGATTACCTCGATCGGCACCCGAAAATGATGGGCGAGGGGACAGAGACCAAGTTCCTCACCACCGGCAATCCGAAAAAGGTTTCGGACGGTGCAACGCGGTTCTTGCGACGAAAGATCGAATTCGAACAGGCTTAATGCGGCAAGCTGCCCGTTGCCCTGACACTCATATCTCCCTATTTCTCTCCTGAACAGGAGCATTCTATGACTTACAACGTCGCTATCCTTGGCGCCTCTGGATACACTGGTGCTGAACTTGTGCGGATCATCGCAACCCACCCCGAAATGCGGGTGGCCGCTCTGTCGGCTGACCGGAAGGCCGGATTGGACATGTCGGATGTCTATCCGCACCTGCGCCATCTGGACCTGCCCACGCTTTGCACCATTGACGAAATCGACTTTGACCAGATCGATCTGGCCTTTGCCGCGCTTCCCCACGGGCTGAGCCAAGCGCTCGTTCGTGATCTGCCGGAAACCGTAAAGGTCGTCGATCTGGGGGCCGATTTCCGGCTGCGCGATCCGGCGGTCTATCAGTCCTGGTACGGCAACCAACACGTCGCCCCCGAATTGCAGAAAGAGGCCGTCTACGGTCTGACCGAATACTATCGGGACCAGATCAAAGACGCGCGGCTGGTTGCGGGCACTGGCTGTAACGCTGCTGCGGTGCAGTTCGCGCTGCGGCCCCTGATTGCCAAAGAGGGCCTGATCGACATCGACGAGATCATCTGTGATCTGAAAAACGGTCTGACCGGCGCAGGGCGGAGCCTGAAGGAAAACATGCTCTTTACCGAACGCGCCACAAGTGTCGAAGGCTACGCCCAAGGCGGAAAACACCGGCACCTTGGCGAATTCGATCAGGAATTCGCGCTGATCGCCGGTCGCCCCGTCGAAATCATGTTCACCCCGCATCTGGTGCCGTCCAACCGCGGTATCCTCGCGTCCTGCTACCTCAAGGGCGATGCCGAAGCGATCCATGCCACGCTGGTAGACCAATACAAGGACGAACCGTTCATCGTGGTGCTGCCCTTCGGCAAACTGCCCGCAACCGGCCATGTCACCGGATCGAACTATTGCCATATCGGCGTGACGGGTGATCGCAAACCGGGGCGGGCGCTTGTCGTTTCCGCGCTTGATAACCTGAACAAAGGATCGTCCGGTCAGGCGGTGCAGAATGCCAACCTTATGTTGGGTCTGCCCGAAACGACCGGTCTGATGCTATCGCCGGTGTTCCCATGAGCGGTCTCAAGAGCCTGAAAAAGAAACGTCGCATCCAGATCATCATTCTGGCCTTTGTCGCAATGGCTATTTCGCTCACTTTAGTAGGCATAGGTTTCAAGGACGGGATCAACTTCTACCGTGATCCCACTGCCGTGATCGCCGAACCTCCGTCAGAGGATGAAGTGTTCCGTCTGGGTGGCCTTGTGGTTGAAGGATCGATCCGCCCCGATGAAAACGTCCGCTTTTTCTTTGAGGTGACAGACGGCGCCGAAACCATCCCCGTGCACTACATCGGGCGCGACCCGAAACCGGACCTCTTTAACGAAGGTCAGGGGACGATCGCGACAGGTCAATACGTGAATGGCGTCTTTGAAGCCACTGAAATCCTTGCGAAACACGATGAGGATTACATGCCCAAAGAGGTCATCGACAGCCTCAAGGAAACCGGCGTTTACGTAGAACCGGACGGTGGTGCCAGCGGGAATTAACCTTTTTCCGCCACACTGGTCTCGAGCAGAAAAATCGAGGCCAGACAATGCAGACAGTCCAAGACATCGCAGTCCAGATTGTCGCCCGAGAAGGCGGCTATGTGAACGATCCCTCCGATCCCGGAGGGCCGACGAACCACGGCGTAACGCTCGCCACACTCCGGCGACTGGACCGCGACCTGACAGGTGACGGGCAGATTGACGACCGTGATGTGCGGGCGGTGTCCGCCGACGATGCGGCTGCGATTTTCGTCGAACACTACTTCACCGCCCCCCGCATCGGAGAGCTTCCCGAACCCCTCTGGCCGCAAGTCTTTGACATGTACGTCAACGCGGGCGCAGGGGCGGTGCGTATCCTCCAGCGGCTATTGTGTGACATGCGTATTCCGGTGTCCGTTGACGGGCTGATCGGTTCCCAAACCATCGGAGCCGCTGCGCGCGCCTATGATGCCGCCCCGAACCATCTGGCAGATGCTTACGGGATCGCACGGCGCAATTACTACTACGCATTGGCCGACGAAAACCCGAACTTGCGCAAATTCGCCCGCAGGCGCGACGGCGGCAAAGGCGGTTGGATCACGCGGGCCGAAAGCTTCATCTCGGATAAATACCACCTGACAGAGGGCGCCCATCGCGCACGGGTGGCGGCATGGGGCTGATGCAAATTCTCTTTGGAAACGGGCGCAACGTGGTCTCTGACACGATGGGTGCGTTCATGGAAAACGCCGAAGCCGCGGCAGAGCGGGAAACGCGGGTGAAAACCGGCACGCTTGCCCAGTATTCGGCAGAGTTCAGGGGGGACCGCAAGGGGCTGTTTGATCGGGTGATAGACGGACTCAACCGTCTGCCCCGCCCCTTGTTGGCCTTTGGAACGCTGGGGCTGTTTACCATGGCGATGATCGATCCGATCTGGTTTGCAGGCCGGATGCAGGGGATCGCCTTGGTGCCGGAACCTCTCTGGTGGCTCATGGGGGCGATTGTGTCGTTTTACTTCGGCGCACGGCATCAGGCGAAATCGCAGGAATTCCAGCCATCCGTCGCCGATACCGCCGCCCGCGCCGCCGCCGAAGAGCGCAACAGCCAACTGACCAAACCCCCCGGTGCGCTGGGACGCCTGGAAGATCTGGCGATCTGGTATGGT
>JBNKUW010000146.1:0-251 GCA_050298835.1 Marivivens sp. | reverse complement strand
GATCGAAGCGCTTGGGGCAGGGGCCACGGCCACCACAAACCCCGCGCTCGATGACTGGAGGGCAGGCCATGACGGATGACTGGTCGCAATCCGTCGAACGTCGCATCGCCCAGCTAGAGACCCGCCACGCGGTCGAACAGGTGATGCGCTCCACCGTCGAATCCCGCCTTCACGCGATCGAGGACATGCTGAAATGGCTGATCCGCCTCGTCGTCGGGGCGCTCATTATGGCAATCGTCGGCTACATCGTC
>JBNKUW010000145.1:0-5970 GCA_050298835.1 Marivivens sp. | reverse complement strand
TACGCGGATACCCGCGTCAATCTTGTCCTGTCCGAAAACGGTGTTGCGACGGGCGTTCAGGCCGAAATGATCGATCCCGATAGCGGAGTGAAGAAGGCCGATGTGATCGTCAATGCACCGATTGTCGTGCTCGCCGCGGGGCCGATCCAAACGCCGATCCTGTTGATGAAAAGCGGTCTGGCGAATTCCTCCGGTCAGGTCGGCAAAAACTTTGCCTGCCATCCGACGATCTCTCTCACTGCGGAGTTCGACTTCAAGGTGGACGATTTCCATGGCGCGACACATTCGCTGTACATGGATAAATTCACCTTACCTGAGGATGGCGGATATTTGTTGTTGAACGCGCTGGAACAGCCGGTTTTCGCCGGGTCGAGCCAGAACCCCGGAACCGGCGAGCCCTATGTGACCTTTATGGAGAAATACCGGAACCGGATCAGGCTGATCACGTTGATCCACGATCAGAACGTGGGCGAAGTGACCTATGAAAACGGTGTGAAGTCGATCAACTACACCGTTGATGACGCTGATTTCGATGCGATGAAAGAAGGGCTCAAGACCAACGCCCGCATCCTCTTTGCCGCCGGTGCTACGCAGGTGATGATACCAACTGCGCTCTCGACCGTTCTAAACAGCGTGGATGAGGTTGACGCCGCCATCGACAGTCTGAAGAACGAAAAGTCGCAATATCCCTACGTGTCATTCCATCCACAAGGAACCTGCCGGATGGGAGCCGATCCGGCGACAACCGTTGTAAGCCCGACGGGGGAAACCCACGATGTCAAAAATCTCTACGTCGTGGATGCGAGCCTTCTGCCGACCTCGATCGGCTACAACCCGTCCGAAACCGTTTATGCCTTGTCGAACTATATTAGCGACCAGATCAACGAGGCCCATTCGTGAAAACTGGCGGGGCGCGTTCTTCGCGCCCCTCAAGTTATCGGGGTTATTCGGCCGCAAGTACGTTCGATAGATCGCGCGCGATTCCGATCAGGTCGGTACGACCGGCAAAGCCTGATGGCACTCTCCCCGAATGTGCATTCTTGGAAAACGCATTGCCAATGCAACCTTTGCATTGGACTTGGGACAGCGCTGCGCTTCTATCTCTCCCCCGAATGCAGCGGGAGAAAAGGGAGGCCAGACCCCATGCAAGCGGAGAATTTCCAACAAAGCGTCATGCGGTTCTTTGACAATGCGGTTCAGCATATGGAACTGCCCGAAGGCTTGGCAGAGCGGATCGGGCCGTGCAACGCGACCTATACGGTGCGCTTTGGGGTGAAACTGCGTGGTCGTATCCACAGTTTCACGGGATGGCGGTCTGTGCACAGTGAACATATCGAACCGGTCAAAGGTGGCATCCGGTACGCGCCCGATGCAACGCAGGACGAAGTCGAGGCGCTCGCCGCGCTGATGAGCCTGAAATGCGGGTTGGTGAACGTGCCATTTGGCGGGTCCAAGGGGGCATTGCGTATCAATCCCGCCGATTGGACCGAGGATGAACTGGAAAAGATTACCCGTCGCTTTACCCAAGAGCTTGCCCGGCGGAACCTGATCCACCCCGGACGGAACGTGCCCGCACCGGATATGGGAACCGGCGAACGCGAAATGGCGTGGATTTGCGATGAATACCGTCGTTTGGGGCAGGGGGATGCCGTCAATCAAACAGCGTGCGTTACGGGTAAACCGGTCTCTCGCGGCGGTATCGAAGGTCGCGTCGAAGCGACAGGTCGCGGGGTGCAATATGCCGTGCGTGCCTATCTATCGCATCCGGATACAGCGCCGGTTTCGGGGCAGAAAACGGTCAAGGGATTGCGGATCGTCGTTCAGGGGTTCGGCAATGTCGGCTATCACGCGGCGAAATTCCTTGCCGAAGACGGGGCGCTGATCGTTGGGATCGTCGAACATGACGCCGCGATTTTCGATCCGAAGGGGTTCGATATCGAGGCTGTTGCTGCGCATCGCCGGGCGACCGGATCAATCAGCGGAATGGGCGGGGCGGAAACGGTTCCGTCGGATCAGGGCCTGACTTATGTCGCTGCCGACATCCTCATTCCTGCAGCCAAGGAAAACGCGATCACCGCTGAAAACTGCGAGAAAATCGACTATCAACTGATTGTCGAGGCGGCAAACGGTCCGGTTACGGCAGAGGCCGAAGAGTGCCTCGTCCGGCGGGGAATTCCTGTTCTGCCTGACCTTTACGTGAACGCGGGCGGCGTGGTGGTGAGCTATTTCGAATGGGTCAAGAACATCACCCACCTGCCGTTCGGACTCATGGAAAAACGTCAGAATGCCAGCACCGGCGCTGCGGTGATTTCTGCTCTTGAAGAAATTTCAGGGCGGAGCCTTCAGGCGCAGCACCGGAATGCGATTGCGCGGGAGACGGGAGAAATCGACCTCGTCCGCTCTGGTCTGGAGGAAATCATGACCCGCGCGTTCAATGATATCATGGTCCAACATGCCGCGCTGGATCGCGCCACTTTGCGCACGGCAGCCTTTGTAGTGACAATCGCCCGCATCGCCGAGTATTACAGGGCAATTGGACTCTAGGGGCGACGACAATGGACATACGCTGGCTTGAGGATTTTCTTGCGCTCGCCGAATTGCGGAATTTTACCCGCGCAGCCGAGTACCGGAATGTGTCTCAAGCCGCGTTTTCCAGACGTATCCAATCGCTCGAACATTGGTTGGGCGCAAAGGTGGTGATCAAAGGGGTTACGCCGGTGCGCCTGACCGACGCAGGGAAGGAATTGCGCGATACCGCAGAATTCGCGGTGGGGCGGTTGCTGGAGACGCGGTCGTCGATCCGTGCGCAGCAATTCGACGTGATGTCCCGTATCCGGATTGCGATGCCCAATGTCCTTGCGCGGTCTGAATTTCGGCAGGTTTTGGGCATCATCGGAGAGAGCTCTCCGGCGTCGTTTTCCGTAACCGTGGGGAATACAGCCGAGGTGATCCAGCGCTATCTGGCGCGGGATGCGGATATTCTCTTTGCCCATGACTGCCCGTCGGCACCGCCCCCCGAGAGCCTTGAGGGACATGACCGACTGGTGATCCGGCGAGACAGATTTGCGCCCTATGCCGTCAATGATCCCGCAAAGCGTGAGAAATTCGGGTTTCCGGGGACGGCGCAGGCGCCGTTCCCGCTGGTTGCCTATGATCACCGTGCTTATTTTGCGCGTCTTTTCGAACAGGTTTTGGAGCGGGCCGAAATCTTGCCGAGCTATCGGCTCAAGGTGCAGTGCGATATGTCTGATGTGCTAAAAGAGATCATCGTCGCCGGTCACGGTGTTGGCTGGTTGCCGGAGAGTGCCGTCGACACGGCCTCTGCACAGATCATTTCGCCAATCGGTTCGCCTGATTGGTGGCTTGATCTGGATATTTGCGCGTTCCGACCAAAATCAGCGGTGTCGCCCGAGATTGACACACTCTGGCGGGCGCTCGAACAAATGGCACTGTCCTCATGACTTCTGCAACGGACTTGCAGCGATTCCTCGACAGGCTGAATGACGACATCCGTGATCGAGCGGATTGGGGAAAAGTTGCGGATTATATCCCCCAGCTTGCCATGATCGACCCGGCGCAATTTGCGATGACAATTGCGATGAATGACGGACAGGTCATATCTGCAGGGCAATCGGACAAGTTGTTTTCGATCCAGTCGATTTCCAAAGTGTTTACGCTCGCCTGCGTTCTGGGCCGCGAAGGTGACCAGATATGGAGCCGCGTCGGGCGTGAACCCTCTGGCTCGGCGTTCGACTCTATCCTGCTTTTGGAGCAGGAAAGAGGCCGCCCGCGCAACCCGTTCATCAATGTCGGTGCCATCGTTACAACCGATGAACTGCTGCAGGGCCGCGCACCGAGAGAGGCATTGAACGAACTCCTCACGTTTATTCAGGTTGCGGCCGGAGACGATACAATCGCGATTGATCCAGAGGTCGCGAGGTCGGAAACCGAGACCGGTTTTCGCAATATCGCGCTTGCCAATTATTTGAAATCGTTTGGCAATCTTAGAAACAATCCTGATCTGACGCTTGGCACCTATTTCCATCAATGCGCGATCGAGATGACGACGACGCAGTTGGCTCTCGCTGGTCGCGCAATTGCGGGCTTGGGCGATGCGCCACGTGTTCTGTCACGTCACACGGCCCGACGCCTGAATGCGCTGATGATGACCTGCGGGCACTATGATGGGTCGGGGGATTTTGCCTATCGGGTCGGATTACCCGGCAAGAGCGGGGTCGGCGGGGGTATCCTGCTTATTGCTCCGGGGCGAGCGTCAGTGGCGATCTGGTCCCCTGGATTGAACGGGTACGGGAATTCGCAGATGGGCACCTATGCGGCAGAGAGGCTGGCGACGTTCACTGGATGGTCCAGTTTCGGTTAACGGGCAATGCAATTTCTGCATAGGCCATTCGGTCTTTGCATTGGAAATGAATAGAACCCTCCCCCATTACGCTTGGCACCGTAGCCGCCTCGGTGGCGTGCGGTTACAAAAGGGAGGACGAAATGACATTGATCGAGACGCTGTTCAACGCAATCAACGATTTAACCTGGGGCTGGTCTCTGGTCCCGATACTGGTCGTTTTCGGGGTGTTCATCACCCTCGCAACGGGCTTTGTTCAACTCCGCTACTTCGGACGCATGTTCCGTGTCCTGTCCAATTCCAACCAGACCGATGATGCAGAAAAGATTTCTGCTCGCGAAGCCCTGTTGGTTTCGGTCGGCGGTCGTGTCGGTGGCGGCAATATTGCCGGTGTTGCTGTGGCGATCACTCTTGGCGGTCCGGGGGCTGTGTTCTGGATGTGGGCAATCGCGCTGGTCGGGATGGCGACGAGCCTTGTTGAATGTTCGCTCGCTCAGTTGTTCAAGCGTAAGGTCGGGGAAAACGACTATCGCGGCGGACCTGCACGCGCGATCATCCACGGGCTGGGTAATGAATACCGTTGGCTTGCGATTGTATATGCAATTTGTCTGATTGCTGCGTTCGGCCTCGGCTTTAACGCGTTTCAGGGGAATACGGTCGCTGTTGCGATGGAAGACAGCCTTGGTATCGGGCGTATCTGGACCGGCGCTGCACTGACGATCCTGTCAGGTGTCATCATTTTCGGCGGCATCCACCGGATTGCCAAAACCGCAGATGTTGTCGTGCCGATCATGGCTGTGGGGTATTTGTTGATGGCCGCTGTGGTCATTCTGCTCAACCTGACCGAAGTTCCGCAGGTCATCGCCACCATCGTCAAAAATGCCTTTGGTTTCGAAGAAGCCGTTGCAGGCGGCATGGGCGCGGCTTTGGCAAACGGTTTGCGTCGCGGGCTGTTTTCAAATGAGGCCGGTTTGGGGTCTGCACCTAATGTCGCAGCGACCGCCGAGGTCCGCCATCCGGTCAGCCAAGGTATCACACAGGCTCTGTCGGTTTTCATTGACACGATCATCATCTGTTCGTGCACGGCGTTTGTGATCCTGTTGGGGGATGTCTATGTTCCCGGAGTGGCGAGCGTCGACGGTGTCGCACTGACCCAACAGTCGATGGTGTCCCATCTGGGGGGCTGGGCGCAGTATTATCTGTCCGCGGCGATCCTGCTGTTCTCGTTCTCATCGATCATCTACAACTCCTATCTCGGTGAAAACGCACTGACCGTTCTGACGAGCAATCCTCTGGCCATGACCGTTCTGCGTCTTGCGATCATGGGGCTGGTGTTCCTCGGTGCGGTTGCGCCGCAAGCGACCTCGGTCTTTTTCTTCTCGGACCCGATGATGGGTATCCTTGCCTTGGTTAACCTCTTGGTCCTGATGATGCTGTTCCCGACGGCGATGCGTCTGTTGCGGGACTTCCGCGCTCAACTCGCTGCTGGTGTGGCGCGTCCGGTTCTGAACCCCGAAGATTATGCAGACCTTGATATCGACCGGACTGCGTGGCGGGGCGTGCAAGGGGACTGATTGGATCGAAATGTGCTCGGCCCTTCGGGGCCGAGT
>JBNKUW010000144.1:0-6162 GCA_050298835.1 Marivivens sp. | reverse complement strand
AGCGTTGCATTGGCCGCTCAGCAAATCATGCTGGGTGATGCATCGATTGTTGCTGCGGGTGGTCAGGAAAACATGTCTTTGTCGGCGCACTGTGCACATCTGCGTACGGGCACCAAAATGGGCGACATGAAGATGATCGACACCATGATCAAAGACGGTCTGTGGGATGCATTCAACGGCTATCACATGGGGCAGACCGCAGAGAACGTCGCCCAACAATGGGGTATCACCCGAGAGATGCAGGACGAATTTGCCCTCGCTTCGCAAAACAAAGCCGAAGCTGCGCAAAAAGCTGGCAAATTCGACGAAGAAGTCATCGCTTTCACGGTCAAAGGCCGCAAAGGTGACACCATCGTCGATAAAGATGAATACATCCGCTACGGCGCCACAATCGAAAGCATGCAGAAACTGCGTCCGGCATTTATGCGCGACGGCGGAACCGTTACTGCCGGAAACGCATCAGGTATTAACGACGGTGCTGCTGCTGTATTGCTGATGACCGAAGAAGAAGCCGCAAAGCGGGGCCTCACCCCTCTGGCGCGCATCGCGTCCTATGCGACTGCAGGTCTGGACCCGTCCATCATGGGGTGCGGCCCGATCTCGTCTTCGAAAAAGGCTCTGGAAAAAGCGGGCTGGAATGCTGCGGACCTTGATCTGGTTGAGGCGAACGAAGCCTTTGCTGCGCAGGCCTGTGCCGTCAACAAAGACATGGGTTGGAACCCAGAGAACGTGAACGTCAACGGTGGGGCAATTGCAATCGGCCACCCGATTGGTGCCTCTGGCAACCGTATTCTCAACACGCTCTTGTTCGAAATGCGTCGTCGTGATGCGAAGAAGGGTCTTGCCACTCTTTGCATCGGTGGTGGTATGGGCGTCGCAATGTGTGTTGAACGCCCGTAACATTTCCAGACTATCAAGTGAGCGAAAGGGGTCAGAGTCTCTGGCCCCTTTTTCTTTGCGGCATTGCAGCGCAACTTTGTTGCGTGTATAAAATCCGTCATGTAATAAGATTACGAAGCGAATTTCTTGGAAGGAGAATCAATATGTCCCGCGTAGCTTTGGTCACCGGTGGTTCCCGCGGCATCGGCGCCGCTATCTCAAAGGCCCTGAAAGATGCTGGTTGCACTGTTGCAGCAACATATGCCGGCAATGATGAAAAAGCTGCTGCCTTTACCGCTGAGACCGGCATCCAGACGTACAAGTGGAACGTCGGTAGCTACGAAGACAGCGCTGCCGGTATTGCCAAGGTTGAAGCCGACCTTGGCCCGATCGACATTGTCGTTGCTAACGCTGGCATCACGCGCGACGCTCCGTTCCACAAAATGACACCGGATCAATGGCAGGAAGTCATCGATACCAACCTGACCGGTGTGTTTAACACCGTGCACCCGATCTGGCCGGGCATGCGCGAACGCAAGTTTGGCCGCATCGTCGTCATCTCTTCGATCAACGGTCAGAAGGGACAATTCGGTCAAGTTAACTATGCTGCGACCAAAGCTGGTGACTTGGGCATCGTGAAATCGCTCGCTCAGGAAGGCGCCCGTTTCAACATCACCGCAAATGCGATCTGCCCGGGCTACATCGCAACCGAAATGGTGATGGCTGTTCCTGAAAAGGTCCGTGAATCGATTATCGGCCAAATTCCGACCGGTCGCCTTGGCGAACCAGAAGAGATCGCTCGTTGCGTCGCCTTCCTCGCTGCGGATGATGCACAGTTCATCAACGGATCGACCATTTCCGCGAATGGCGGGCAATTCTTCGTCTAAGAGCTTGCTCTGCTAGTGAAAACAGTCATGTTGGGCCGGTTACATTGACCGGCCCTTTTCTATGACCAAGACTTCATACACAGCAGTCGGATTTCTGGCAGTTCTCCTTTGGGCTTTGTTAGCCCTATTTACCGTAGGTTCTGCGCCTGTTCCGCCTTTTCAACTAAACGCCTTCTGTTTCGCTATAGGCGGCGGGATTGGCGTTCTGTGGTTGATTTGGACTGGCAACTGGCGACAACTCCAGTCGGTTCCGTTGCACGTCTATCTGTTCGGTACATTGGGGCTGTTCGGATACCACTTTCTCTATTTTTCAGCGTTACGAATGGCACCAGCAGCCGAGGCAGGACTAATCGCCTACCTATGGCCTCTCTTGATCGTGCTGTTTTCGGGACTTTTACCAGGGGAAAGCTTGCGAAACGGCCACATCTTCGGCGGTTTGATCGGTTTTGCAGGTGCAGCGCTGATTGTTGCCAAAGGGGCGACAGGTTTCGACGGGGCGGCCTTGCCGGGGTATGGACTGGCATTTCTATGCGCGCTCACATGGTCTGGATATTCGGTCGTGTCCCGAAAATTCGGAGCTGTACCGACAGCGTCAGTGGTGGTTTTCTGCCTTGCCTCCGCAGCTCTTTCGACTGCGGCGCATGTGGTCTTGGAAACCACGCAATGGCCCGAAGCCCCCATCGGATGGGCTGCCATTCTGGGCCTGGGGATCGGTCCGGTAGGTATCGCGTTTTTCGTCTGGGATATTGGCGTCAAAAAAGGCGACATCCAGCTGTTGGGTGTCGCCTCGTATGCGGCTCCTCTTTTATCTACACTTGCGTTGGTCCTCGCAGGGATCGCTACGCCTTCATGGAGCCTTTTACTTGCTGCCGTTTTGATAACGGGAGGTGCTGCGCTGGCGGCTATGGCCAGCGCAAAACGTACCTAGTGGGTAGAGAGGCGGCTGATTTCTTCCTTCACCATCAGCTTTTGCTTCTTTAGTTGACTAAGCTCGGTATCATTCATTCCGGGATATCGTTGGGCCGCTTCAACGGCCTCAGAGAGAGTCTGGTGTTTCTTCCTCAGTTGCTCGATATGCGAACTCAGGCTCATGGTCGTCTCCTCTGTTAATGATCACGACTCAAGTCCACCACAGTTTTACAATTCTGTCACGTAGCAATGACGCCCGAGCAAGAAATGGCAGGATTTTACCTGAATCGTGAATAGATGTTTAACGTATGACGGGCAAAGCCTGACCGGAACGGAGTACTCCGCGTAGTTCGTCCGTATAGGACTCACCGTCTCGGATGTGAGTCGCCCCGACGTGCATAACCAATGGGGGGGACATGTGAAACGCGGCGCGCCCACCTTTGCGTCCTTGCAAAATGAACAGCTTGGGTGCGCTGTGACCGCGCGCTGCGATTGGCAAAACGACGAGTGATCCTAGACAGGACTGCGCGGATGCTAAAGTTTCGGGAAGACGCTCTATCCGTTGAATCAGCGTCAGGTATCCCCTTTGGGTCAGACGCTTTGCGCCAGTGGTAATCCAGTCGGACAAAGGAGTGTCTCCTCCGAACGCAATATCTTTGCCTCCATCCTCCGAAGGCGTTGATGCCGTCCGGTCGAAATAGGGAGGGTTCATAATAACGTGATCGAATTGACGGTTTCGAATGTCCGCAGGCAGTTTTCGCAAATCTGCGGTGACGACCTCCATCACAATCCCGTTTTCTGTGGCGTTTTGTTTGGCAAGATTTGCGTAGTCTTCTTGAAGTTCTACGCCGGTCAGAGACAAATCAGGGATCCGAGCGGCAAGGCAAAGCGATGCAGCGCCAACCCCACAACCGAGTTCAAGGACGGTTTGTCCCTTGTTTGCGGGCACTGCGGCCGCAAGAAGAACCGGATCTACACCGGCGCGATAACCCGTTAGAGGCTGTAAGAGTGAAATCTTACCATCTAGAAAGTTATCGCGGGTAAGGCTGGTCACTGTCCAAGGTCAACTTCATTGTCACGCAGAACGGCCGTCGCCATAAAATGGTCGGAGTCCCGCACCATCAAGCGGCGCGGCAAAATGCCAAGGCTTCCGTCGAGCACGCTCATATTTACGTCGAACTCGAAGCAGTCTATACCCTCGCCGTCGAGGAGTACCTTTGCAAAGGCGATTACAGTGGGGTCGGTCGTGCGCAAAAGCTCTTTCATATCCAAGACGTAAGGCGGCTGGCCGCCTTTGCCAATACCACCTGTGGAGTCCGCATGAGCTTAGATGTCATTGCTACCAAACCGCACGAGCGTCTCGCACAGGCTTTGTCTGCGGAAATGCAGGCTGTAAACGACATGATCCGTGACCGGATGTCTTCGGAACATGCACCGCGAATTCCCGAAGTGACGGCACATCTGGTCGAAGCAGGTGGCAAACGCTTGCGCCCGATGCTGACACTCGCTGCGGCAAAACTCTGTGGCTATGATGGGCCATATCACGTCCACCTCGCCACGACGGTTGAATTCATTCATACTGCCACATTGCTGCACGACGATGTGGTCGATGAAAGCGAACAGCGCCGTGGACGCCCGACCGCTAACCTCCTTTGGGATAACCAGAGCTCGGTTCTTGTTGGTGACTACCTGTTTTCGCGATCTTTCCAGATCATGGTGGAAACGGGTTCAATCCGCGTTCTCGACATTCTTGCTGACGCATCCGCAACGATTGCCGAAGGCGAAGTTCTGCAGCTCACGGCCTCGCAGGATTTGTCCACAACCGAAGAAACCTATTTAAAGGTCATCCGCGGAAAGACGGCTGCACTGTTTTCTGCAGCCACTCAAGTGGGCGCTGTGATCGCAGGTGCGGATGAAACAGTGGAAAAAGCGCTCTATGGCTACGGCGATGCCTTGGGCGTTGCGTTCCAGATGGTTGATGACCTGCTGGACTACGGTGGTACTGACGCAATTGGCAAAAACATCGGAGACGATTTCCGCGAACGGAAACTCTCACTGCCATTGATCAAGGCGGTCGCCAAATCCGATTCCGAAGAAATGGAATTCTGGAAGCGCACCATTGCCAAAGGCAAACAGGTCGATGGTGATCTGGAGCAAGCGCTGGAAATCATGCGGAAATACGGTGCGCTCGAAGCGACCCGTGACGAGGCACTGGCTTGGGCCGCAAAGGCAAAAGCACAGCTCGCAAATGTTCCCGAACATGAAATTCGGGACATGCTATCTGATCTTGCTGACTACGTGGTCGCTCGGATTAACTGAGAAGCGGTGTGGGGACGACCCACCAGCTCTGCTCTCTGATCTGAACTGCTCGGGCGACCTGTCTGGCAGCACCCATGTCTTTGACGATTGCAACACAGGTTGCGCCCGAACCTGACATACCTGCCCACAAGACAGAGCGTTGTAGGCGTAGCATATTCAGTGCGTGGTCGATTTCGGGGGCGATTACCGCTGCCGGAGCGTAAAGATCATTGCGCTGTTTGCCGAGCCATAGGACAAACCCGTTTAAGTCCGACCCATCGGGAAGCGTTTCCATGGGCGGATTGTTTCGCGTCGCCAGTCCAGAAAACGTTGCGGGGGTAGGCACTTCGACACCCGGATTCACAAGAACCATTGCCGCGCGAGGAAGGGCGGTGAATGGCGAAAGTGTCTCTCCGATTCCTTGCATGCGGCAGGGCGTTGGTGCCTGTAGGCAAACAGGTACATCTGCACCAAGAGCCACGACGGCAGGGTGATCGGGTTCGAGTGGTTCTACGTTCCACAGACGAGCGAGCATTGTCAGAGTTGCGGCTGCATCCGAAGACCCGCCCCCGATTCCCGCTGCGTGCGGGAGGTGCTTTTCCAAATGTAACTGCGCTCCTGCAGAGACTTGCCGTTCATAGCGGAGAGCTTCTGCTGCCCGTAAAACCAGATTGCGACCATCGGTAGGGACGCCATCCGAAAAGTGACCGGATACGGTCAATTTGAGATCGCACGATGTGGTTGCCGTCAGCATGTCGCCGACTTCTGCAAAGACAACAAGGCTATCAAGAAGATGATACCCGTCCTCACGTTGACCCGTAACATGAAGTGTCAGGTTTATCTTTGCCGGTGCTGTCGCTTTGAGCGTTGTCACTGGTTGCCTCGGATTGGTGCGTCGCCTTCTTCGATCCGCACCGCGTCCAGACCGAGTTCAAGCTTGCGGCGGATGCGTGCGGCCTCTTCTTCTTCCGGTTCAAAGGACAACGCCCGTTGCCATTGGAAACGCGCTTCTGTTTCGCGGCCGACTGCCCAGAAGGCGTCCCCCAAGTGATCGTTGACGATCGGGTCGGTGGCTTCGAGCGCTGCTGCGCGTTCGAGGTGTGGCGTGGCCTCCTCAAAGCGACCTAGCTTGAACAAGGCCCAACCGTAGCTGTCGATGATTGCACCGTTGTCGGGTGCGCCGGTCATG
>JBNKUW010000143.1:0-6273 GCA_050298835.1 Marivivens sp. | reverse complement strand
CTTTTCCTTTCGCCTCATCGCCTTCAGCCCGCGCGGCGGCTTCGTTCTGTTTCCTGAGCACCCAGTCTGTCGCGTCGGCAAGCGCAACAAGCCGCTGGCTGGGCTCACCATCTATGCCAAGCGAGTAGTCGTGTCCATGGAACATGCCTCGCACGACATCCAGCTTTTCCGCCAATACGGCGACCGCTTGTTCTTCATCTATGCCGGTCCGGTCTTGATCGGATTCTGAGTATTCGGCGAGTGCGTTCTTGAGGTTCTGGAAAATGCCGATGTAGTCGACAATCAACCCGCCGGGCTTGTCTCGAAACACACGGTTCACACGTGCAATGGCCTGCATAAGGTTGTGCCCGCGCATAGGCTTATCGATGTACATAGTATGCATGCATGGCGCATCGAAGCCGGTTAGCCACATATCACGCACGATGACCAGTTTCAGAGGATCGTTGGGATCACGAGCGCGTTGAGCAAGGTCGTCGCGGCCCTTCTTGTTGCGGATATGGGGCTGCCAGTCGATTGGATCGGAAGCCGAACCGGTCATGACAATTTTCACGGCACCCTTCATATCATCATCCGAATGCCAATCCGGCCTGAGCTCTAAGATGTGCTGATACAGGGAAACACAAATCCGGCGGCTCATGCATACGGCCATCGCCTTGCCGCTCAATCCTTCAATGCGGGCTTCCAAGTGTTGGACCAAGTCTTCCGCGACTTGCCGCATCCTTTTTTCAGACCCGACCAACGCCTCAACGCTCGCCCACTTGGCTTTTGCCTTTTCTTGTTCCGACAATGTCGCGTCTTCAAGGATTTGCTCGATCTCAGCATCGATCAACGGTTTCTGATCTTCGTCGAGTTCAATGCGAGCCAACCGGCTTTCGTAATAGATAGGTACTGTTGCACCGTCTTCGACCGCTCTTGTGATGTCGTAGACGTCAATGTCCTCCCCAAAGACTGAACGCGTGCTCTTGTCTGCCCCCTCGATCGGGGTCCCGGTAAAACCGATGAACGAAGCGTTGGGTAAGGCTTGGCGGACATAGTGAGCGTGTCCGTAGCGGCGAATACCTGTCGCTTGGTCAAGCTTGGCGTCGAATCCGTACTGGCTCCTGTGCGCCTCATCTGCGATTACAATCACGTTGATGCGGTCGGTAAGCTCGGGGAACCGCTCTTCGCTTCGCTCGGGCGCGAATTTCTGCATAGTCGTAAAAATCACGCCGCCGCTCGACCGCTGGAGAAGTCGCCGTAGTTCCTCTCTGCTGTCGGCTTGATCCGGCGTTTGGCGGATCAAATCCTTGCACATCCCAAAGGTGGTGAATAGTTGGTCGTCGAGGTCGTTACGGTCGGTAAGCACTAACAGTGTCGGGTTCTCCAACTCCTCTGAGCGCACCAACAGCCCGCCGAAAAACGCCATAAGCAAGCTCTTCCCGGACCCCTGCGTGTGCCATATGACCCCAATTCGCCGATCTCCATCCGGCGACGACGCCTGAACTGCACTCTTCAGCGCTTTTCGTGCGCCGAAGAATTGATGGTAACCGCCAACGATTTTGAACGGGCCATCACCTTTGTCGGCAAAGACGGTGAAATCGCGGACCAGCGAAAGCAAATGCTCCCTGTCAAAGAGCCCACGCAGCAAAGTGTCGAGCTCATGAGGTCCGCTTGGCGTGAAGTCGCCCGCCTCGCCCGTGATTGAGCGCCAAGGCATGAACCTTTCCTGATCAGCCGTCAGCGAGCCCACACGCGCTGTCAGGCCGTCCGACACGACCAGCACGCCGTTAGTTCGGAATAGCGATGGGATCTGCGCCTTGTAGGTCTGAAGCTGGTCAAACGCGGCTTCAACAGTCGCGTTTTCGCCTGCCGCATTCTTCAGCTCGACCACCGCGAGAGGTAGTCCGTTCACGAAAACGACCACATCGGGGCGGCGGTTATACTTTCCTTCAACGACCGTAAACTGATTGGTGACCACCCAATCGTTGTTGTCGGGCTCGGAAAAATCGATCAGCCAGACCTTGTCGCCGCGAATGGTGCCGTCCTCAATCGGGAATTCGACATCGATCCCGTCGACAAGCATCTGGTGCACTCGCCGGTTCTCCTCGACGAGGCTGGGCGTCTCAGGTCGCTGGAGTGCACGTAATGCCTCGTGGATAGCATCTGATGGTATTGTTGGGTTCAAGCGCAGGGCAGCAGATTGCAGGCGCTCTGTTAGCACTACCTCGTGATAGGTGTCGCGTTCGGGATCACTACCGTCCGGCGAAGCTTCCTCTGCACCGAGCTGGGTGTACCCAAGCTCCACCAATGCCGAGAGGACGACCTGTTCCACCAAGTCTTCGTTGATAGTCATTCTTCGACCTCCTCGGGAGAAATTTCGACCGAAGCAGTCGTGTTCTGTGCAAGCTTGTAAGCCTCGCGATCCACACCAAAGAGCAGTTGCGATACGGTGATCGACAGCGGGATGCGTTCGTCTTCACCGACCTGAATTTCGACTTGCAGGTCGCCCTCATCTGACAGGCCAACCCGCCGGAACGACGACGCATAGTCGATCCTATCGTTAGTGTCCCTGAAGCGATCGTAAGGCTCTAATGTACGTACTGGGTCAGGGGCACGTTCCAGATAGGCATGGTGCAAAAACGCGACCAAGGCGTCGGCAGCAAGCAACGACGACCGGCGATGGTGTATCGTCAGACGCTCCGAAAATCCGTCCTTGCCGTGGCTGAGCGGCCCCGCTTGATCGCGGAATACGCGCAGCGCCTCGGTCATCTTGAAATGCTGCGAGATGACTTTGCTAAATGGGTCATCTCTTCCGACCGTTAAATCCAATAACCGGAACGCAGCGCTGACCCAATCACCGAAGCTGGGATTACTTCCCTTTATTGGGCTATTGGGCCACCCCTTGATGGGGTCGGATGGATCGTCGAGTTCCCTGATAAGAACTTGGCAAGCGCATTCCACCAATCCTTTTGCGGCATCGATGCATCCATCATTCTGATCGTCGAACTGGATTTCCAGCGCTTCCAGTGTCTGAGCCAGCATCGGAGCGTGGCTCCAATGGTCGCAAAAGTCCTTGATGCCGGGGTACCAGTCTTGGTTCATCTTTCACCCCCAATCGTCGTTCCCATGACGAACGATGGCGAAAAACCTTGGACCTCGGCGAATTCGAACAGTCTGAGCACGTCCATCAGGCCTTCGTCGCGCACCTCCTCTCCAGACATCCAAGACCGAAGCAGCGAATGCGTTTCGACGGGTCCATCCCGCCCCTCCCGTGGTTGCTCTGCTCCCGCCAACGCGGACAGCCGCATCCAGAGATTGTCCAGAGGGTCGGCAGAGCTTGAGGGATGGCATCGGCAGAACGGCGTCCACATCGGGAAGCAATGAAGGGCGATGTCGTTGGGCGCGAGACTCCCGTCTTTGACGCCGACGGCATTATCCGCAAGTAGGCAAACAAGACCCAAATCCCGCTGATAATCCAGAACGCCTACAGGCCAAGAAGGACGGCCATGCGACCAGACCTTCCAAAGGGCGGGCACTATCACGGGGTAGTTGTAGAAAAGATAGATCGGTACGCCACCGATCACCGCCGCGTATTTCCTGATCTTGTTCACTTGATGTGCCTTGAAGGCATCGTAGCGCCCGCTTGGGTACAGACGCTTTGCCTGCACGGCGACCGGGAAATAGCGATTCAGGGCGTTGTCAAAGAACAGCCAAATGAAGTCCGAACCGTTCTTGCTTTCTGCCGCTCGCCCAAAGATATGCACCCGATTTTCTGCCGGATGCTGCCGGTTCAGATGCAGGGCAAGCGACTGAGTGACAGTGTCTTCATGGTAAGGCGTACCCAGCATGTTTGCGTCCTGCAGATCATTCCACACCTGTGTGGACTGGGTCTGCAAGGTGCGGCAGAGACAATGACCGGACGGACAGAACATCATGCTGTCGCTTCCCAATCGCGTAGGCGGATTTCGCCGGACATCAGCTTTGGCAGGAGAAGGTCGCGGGTCGTGGCAAGAGTCAGGTTCTCTTCATTCCCTTGAGAAATCTTGCCCCGTAAAACGTCGACAATGTCCGCGAATGCGTTTCGGGTCGCTTCGCAGCCGACGGGCGGGTCAAGACGGTAAACGTTGTTCCGATTCAATCCCGGAACAGCCGCGTCGGTGTTCATATTCTCCAAGCCAAGCGTTTGCAGGAGGTAGTAGGCAAAGCTCAGAGGAACAGATGGCTTCACGTAGAAGACCGTGTCGATGGGGTAGAAATCTCTCTCTTCCCAATAAAGGCTACCGACCGTTCCCTTTCGTCCAACGATGACACCGGGACCTTTAACCAGAGCAGCATTGTGCGTCCCATTGACACCACCGGAGCCATAGACCGGAAAATCGCCGTCGGTTCGGTCCTTCTTCGTCAGGGATTTTCCGTAGGCGAGTTCCATTACCTGATCGATGCGGGTTGGCTCCCATCCTTCTGGCAAGCCGTCATCACCGAGTTTGGAGGGGAAGAGGTCTCCAAGCTGGGCAGCATTTTCGGGTTGGGAGATCAGTCCGCCGAGGATGGCGACGGGGTCGGTTGCGCCTTCCTTCTTACGCCGGGTGGGGCCAAAATCGACGAACCAGTCCCGGAAGATCGCCTGCGCCATCGCCTCCAACGTCTCGTTCATCTGCCGATTCAGTTCGATCTTGCCTTCTATGGAAAGAAGGAACTCCGCGATTTTGTACTGAGTTGCGTAGCCCGGCAGGGGCACAGAAAGTCGCCGAAGGATACCTTCGTTCAAGTTTGGCATCGTGGCGCCAATTGCTTGGTTCTTCAGCCACGACACGCTTTCGGCTGAGGCGAAGTAGAATGAAAGATACTCGGGGTTGAGGTGGTGTTGATCATTGGCCACGCGCAACCTGATCGCCCCGGTCCCACAAATTGAGCCGACGTCTCCCTCTGCCACGATCGCAGAATGCCCCGTGGCCTGAACACCTCGTCTTGCGAAGAGAATGTCGTGCAATTCAAGCCTATGGCGTGAAAGCCTTTGGGCCGTCTCAGGTGCTATCTTGGGAAGAACATCGCGATTGATACGCCGGTCGCGTATGGCCTCGGTTGGAACAACTGGCACACCTTCTTCGACGTACTCGTGCGCGTGCAACTGAGATCCAAAGGGTCCTGTCTGGATGCTGACAAGTCCATCATTGCAGAGGGTGTCAATTAGAACGCGGGGCACGGTCATTCGATCAAGCTCAACTTTTCGGAGATCGCCTCTTCGAGTGCCCTGCCTTGGTTAAACTGATCCGCGAGCGTTGCGCGCAGGTGTCCGATCCTATCTTCAAAAGCTTCGTCATCATCCTCCGAAAGCGCGCTACCAACGAACCGGCCCGGAGTCAGGATGAATCCGTGCTCACGAATTTCGTCCACACTGGTCGACTTACAAAACCCGGGTAGGTCTTCGTACGTCTCGTCGTGATCCTTGTTCCTCCAGCGATGGTATGCTCCGGCAATCTTTGCGATGTCCTCTTCGCGGAACTCGCGCCGGACGCGGTCGACCATGTAGCCAAGATCACGCGCGTCGATAAACAGGATTTGGCCGCGCCGGTCTCGGTGCCCATTGGCACTCTTGTCCTTGGCCAGAATCCACAGGCACGCCGGAATCTGCGTGGAGTAAAACAACTGACCGGGGAGAGCCACCATAGCGTCGATGGCATCGGCTTCGATCATCGCCTTGCGGATGTCGCCTTCGCCCGATTGCTGCGACGACATGGAGCCGTTGGCGAGCACCACGCCAGCCGTTCCGCGCGGGGCGAGGTGGTGGTAGATGTGCTGCAACCACGCGAAGTTGGCGTTGCCCACTGGCGGCACGCCGAACTTCCACCGCACGTCGTCGCGCAGCCGCTCGCCGCCCCAGTCGGAGATATTAAAGGGCGGGTTGGCGAGGATGAAGTCGGCGCGCAGATCGGGCAGTTCGTCCCGGTGGAAGCTGCCTTCGTTGTTCCAGCGGATGTCGGCATCGATCCCCTGAACGGCGAGGTTCATCTTGGCCAGCCGCCATGTCGTGTGGTTGATCTCTTGCCCGTAGACCGAGATCGCATCGCGCCGACCGTTGTGATCTTCGATGAATTTCTCAGACTGCACGGACATGCCGCCGGAGCCGCAGCAGGGGTCGTAGACGCGGCCCTCGTAAGGTTCGAGCATGTCGACCAAGGTCCGGACGACGGAACGCGGTGTGAAGAACTCCCCACCACGCTTCCCTTCGGTCGAAGCGAAGCCCGACAGAAAGTATTCATAGACCCGGCCTAACAGGTCTTTGGCACCACCATC
>JBNKUW010000142.1:0-6308 GCA_050298835.1 Marivivens sp. | reverse complement strand
GCCGCGTCGGAATCTTTTACTTTGTCTGCCAAGGTCGGCTTTCACCACGTCCGATGACGTTGGTGCGATCCGCAGCATCAGTTCGTTTGGGCTCAAAGCTGCCGTTCGCCGCATGTGCAGCATCGAAGAAACGGCCCAGCCACTCTTCGACCTCCAGATGTAACTTCGGAATGGCACTACCGTTTTGTAAGCTCTTGTCCGAGATGGAGAAAAGACCGCCAAATGTAGTCCTCACGAAAACGTATCGTGTTTCAGAACTCTTGTCGTATTTGTAGACGATTCCTGTCCCAAGCGCGTTTGCGCCATCCCAGAAGTCGCACCCGCCGCTATACTCTTTGCGGGAGCATTTGACCTCGCGACCCGCCACGAATTTTTCTACATCGTGGCGAAGGCCGTCCAATGTGATGTCGCTGATGGTGCCGGGGAATTCAACCTTTGTCGTGACAACAGATGTTCCAATGCTTAACGGCAACAAAAAAGGGCGAGAATGGCGACTAATGCAAGCAGACTTACTCCCGCACCAAAATATTTCCCTTTCAGCATCGAAATTCCTTTTAAACCTTGAACGTTTCCCAAAGTGTTTCTCTTCCCGTTGAGCGATCACGACGCACCAGTACCGAAAAGTTGTCACTGCGTCGTTGCGAATGTCCAGCATTGGGCTCATTGCGGACATTCGCGGCGTTGCGGCGCGGACAAATCGGGCGTCAGGCATTGTCGCTTAAACGTCCAACGTGATATTCGTCCGGTACGTTCTCCAAACCATGAGATGAATCGCACAGCGCTAAGTCCGGACAGTTTGCTTCCGCACAGGATAACGCCACGATGTCACGACCACCCGTCGCCCTGTTCGTCTATGCTCGGCCTGACCATACTCGGCGCACTCTGGACGCCCTCGCGAACAATCACGGCGCGGCTGATACAGACTTGACGATCTTTTGCGATGGTGCACGGAGCGACGAAGACGGAAAGCGTGTTGATGCCGTCGCGTCTGTCGTCGACCAGGCGAAGGGCTTTCGTTCAATCAGGGTCGTTCGGCGCGACCACAACATGGGGCTGGCTGACAACATCATCAGCGGAGTCACCGAAATCGTAAATCAATACGGTCACGTCATCGTACTGGAGGACGACATCGAAACCGCGCCAGGTTTTCTGGACTTTATGCGGGCCGCGTTGGACCGCTACCGGGACGACTCATCGGTCTGGCACGTCAGTGCATGGCTTTACAACATAGATCGAAGCGGGCTGCCCGACTATTTCCTTTGGCCGGTCATGAATTGCTGGGGATGGGCGACATGGGCTGATCGATGGTCGCATTTCGACCGCGACCCGGAACGGATCAGCCGGGACTGGGATGCCTCCAAACGGCACCGTTTCAATTTCAACGGAGCTTACAACTTCTACAGGCAAATCATTCACAATCAGGAGGGACGCATTCGGACATGGGCTGTTTTCTGGTATGCCACGATATTTGAGAATGGCGGCCTCTGCCTGACAGCAACGAAGCCGTTCGTGAGGAACATCGGTCTGGATGGAAGTGGCGAGCACGGTGGCATTGAACCGGCTCAAAATCTTGACATGGACCGAGAATTCGAAGGGCTGCCGGACGATATTGGACCAAGTCCAGAAGCCATGGGCCGACTATCCCGGAAACTCGCGCCAAGTCGCATGCACAAATTAGCGAGAAGTGTCGGCCAAAGATTGAGACGCTCCACTGCGGCTAGTTCTTAGGGTGCACGCGGTTTGAACTCAGCTTAACCAATAACGAACGCCCTTTCATGGAGTCTGTCTTGGCCACACGCGTCCCCATTCCGGAGTTTTCGAAATCGCTCGCGTGTGCGTTGGTCTGTGATGAAAATCTGGCTGTCCCGTCAGCCGCCATCGCAACTCTCTTCGCGCATTTCACCGACGCTGATGTCCACGTTTTCGTCGAAAGCAGCAGTGGCCGCGACGATCCGGTCAAAGAAACAACGCATGACCGGGTCTTCTATCACTACCAGCGCATATCAGGGGAAACCTACGATTGTCTTCCCGACCATCCAAGGTGCACTCGAGCGACCTGGGGGCGGATTTTCGTTCCTGAAATTCTCCGCGATTACGGACGGATTCTCTACGTCGATATCGACACCATTCCATCATTCCTGACGTCGGATATTACCAACTTTGATTTACCCGACGGGTTGGGATTGGTCAGAGACGCCGGTTTTCTGGAATCGAAGTTTGCTCGCGCACACATTGATAGTCTACCTGACGATATCGCTCGCCAAATGCCATCCGAGTATTTCAATGCAGGCGTTATGCTCATTGATCCTGCCAACTGGGATACGGAAATGGTACACAAGAGGTTATCGGAATTCATGGAATATGGCGGTCATTTTTCCAACCTTCCGGATCAAGACTTTCTCAATTTTGCCTTTAACGGAAAGATTACAGAACTATCGCCAAATCTGAATTTTCAATACCCTCTGATGCGGTTTTCCCTAATCGAATCCGGCACCCCGAGTGTCAGACATTTCAACTCCGACCTGAAACCCTATCACGAGTTGCCAAGGTACGGTGCTTCAAGGATCATAAGGCAAGCATCTGAAGAACTGGAGACGCTCTTTGGCACGTTCGGTATTTCTCAGGCTCACATCAAACCGAGCCGGGGCATTCGAAAGACCCGGATATTGAAGGGAGCCATTCGGAGCATGCTCCAGAACGCTGGAGTGTCTTCTGTCAAAGCGCGGCGATTGACAAGACAATGGCGGCGGCATCGCCAATTGGCGCTTGATTATCTGGATTGGGGAATATCAGAGAAAAAGTTCGCCGACGTATTTGATTTGACCGTGGATCATTCCAAAGTTGATTGCCATTTTGACGGGTTTGAGGTCCTTGGACATGATAAGCATTCGTCGGCGGACATTTCATTCTCGAATTGACTGTTGAAGCTGCCTAAACCCACACGCCCTCATTTTCGCGCAAGTATTCCACTGCGAGATAATCCGCGTCGTTGCGGCCATAGCCACCGTGCACGAATCGCTTGAGCGGTTCCACTTTGTCGAAGTGACTATCAGCATAGACCGGGCGTGGGATATCGTGCGCCCAAACCTTGGTTCCGTTCAGATATGCCATGCCGGAAAGCCATACGTCGTCGACCGTCCAGATGGCCTCAGGAATGTCGAACACTTTTTCCGTCCAGGACCAGTTCGGGGCCAACACCCCGAGAAATCCCTCGAATACATCAACATAACCGGGTGTTTTCACGACCTGTCTCGGAGGGTGCCAAGCGCCCAGAGATAGACCTCGCTTGAGTCTGTAGGCAAGGCTACGTCCTCCTCGTGGGTCCAATTCGCAACGCGGCAGGTCTGTTTTCTCCCTGTCGAAGCTGAAGCGGTCGTCGATATGCCAACCGCGCTCTGTAAGTATGTCGTCGGCCCTGGTCCGTCGCGCCCGGAGAAGTCGTTCGATCCAATGTTTGTCGGGCAATCGGTCATCGTCACAAATCAGAAGATCGACAGCCTGACTGCGCCATCTTTCGACCGTTGGCAGAACTTTGGTCGCCGGACCGTAGTCGACGGGACAAGATTCGACGGACACCCAATCTGGTAGGTCCGGCAGAGACGGCACTTCACCGGGGAAGCGACGGTAATTTCGGGGTATGTTCAGTTCTACGTGGTCGGGCTTGAGCGTCTGCTTCTCGATGGACCGAAACTTTCTTCCCAGATTTGAGAACCGCGGAGGGATGCTAGTCAGTGTCAGGACCACGGGACGCTGGCGCGAACTCTCTGTCGATTTCAGGGTGTCTCGCTTGGGTGTCATTGGCTGCGGTTCCGGAAAAAGGGGGTGTTACACGCAAGGTCTGCGGGCATCTGTCTAGCCAAAGCGGCGATAATACTCTTCGATCCATGGAACGCGCCCGATATGTATGTGCGGAAAGGGACCCCACACCGGTTTCTCCATCGTTTCCGAAGGACGCGGCCTACCGTGGAACGCAACCACTGACGCGCCCGGCGGCGGAGAAGCTGGCGCAGCGATCATTCCTATACCGTATCGATGGCACAGGTGACGCTTAAAGCTTACAACTTTTCCGTCCTGCCAATAGGACGCACGAGACACATGCGCGCCAACGAACTCCTGCTCATTCGTCCATGCATTCATGGTGGCCTCCTTTTCAACCAAGAACGCATGGAGTACCGCTGTCTCAACGCCGGGATCGAAGGAAAAGATGCATGTTCCGGTTTCCCGGTCCTCGCCGCGCGACCTCGCTCGCCAACTCTCACCCATGTTTTGGAAGATTGCGCCATGGGAGACCTCGAAGAACGATGAGAGATCGCCGACGATGAGCATGTCGAGGTCGATGAAGAGGACCCGCCCGAGGTCGGCAAGGTCCGGAGAGAACAAGCTGAGTTTCCGCCAAAGACCGGGATTTTTGATCTCTTTCGGTGTCAGTCCAATGTCCGGTATCGGGCGGGCTTCGATCTGCGGATCCAGTCCGCAAGCATTGTCCGTTAGGCAAACGAACCTCAGCTTGCGGTCCGAATGGGCGCTGCAAGCGCGAAAAAGCATGTTCACATCGCGCGGTAGGAACGCTGAGCCCCATTTGATCGAAAGCACGGTATTCATATCTGTCGTGGCAGATCGCTGCTTGATCAAAGATTGTCCAGCCCGCCAGTGGTCTCCCTACGGACAATCAGCCAGTCCGTGCTGCGTTTCCGCCGTTCTTGCCACAGAAGCTGGCGTTGACCAGGCGACTGCTGATATCCTATGCGTTCTGAGCAATGACACCAAACTTTCTTGAAGAAATTTCTGACTTTTGCGATGAATCTCCGTTTCGAGACACCTTTCTGCATTCGGTCGCGGACCAGCATCCAGACTTCCCAAGAAGACATTGATTGAGAGGAATTCTATGAACGCCCGATTGCTTCCGGGGCCTTCGCCGAAGGTCCCCGCCGCCCGGCGGATTGCGCGAAAGCTCCGTCGGATCGCCAAGCCGGACGTGGTCAGGATCGACGGGGTAATTCTGAAATCGAATGACGAGCTTCCATGTATTGTCCGTCGCGGCCTCCATCTGGGGATATATGAAGAACCGGAACGCAAACTGATTTTACGGGCGATCAAACCTGATGACACAGTCTTGGAGATCGGAGCAGGCATCGGCTTGATCGGGCTTCTTGCAGCAAGATTGGCGTATGGCGGCCAAGTGCACTCGTTCGAGGCAAATCCTGATCTGGAGGTGACGCTCCGGGAAAACTATGCGTTGAACCTGCTCACTCCCAAATTGCGGATGGAGGCTGTTACCAGCGACGGACGTGATCTCATTTTTCACTCGGCCGAGGATATCGTCTCGTCCTCGATCCACGAAGGGGAGGCCGCGTGTCATGACCAAGCTGTAAAAAGCGTCGCCATGCACGAGCTTTGCGGGAACCTGCAACCTGATACCATTGTCCTGGATGCGGAAGGAGCAGAAACGGAGCTACTGACGTCGTTGGGACAAATCCTACCCCGGTGCATAATCGTCGAAATGCATCCTCAGATCATTGGCATGGATGAAATCGACCGGTTGCTGGATCACTTGTCAGATCGAGGCTATCGAGTCGCCGAAACCTTACACTACAGCCTATTGCTTGAGCGCGCCCGCCATTAGGAACGCCGCGAATTTGTGTACCATCCCTGCTCTGACCGCTGTGCCAAAGAGGCCTGAAAGCTTCCGCCAGTAACGACAGCACCTCTTTGCGCCCATGCGATCCGACGTCCCCAAAGCGTCAAAGACTGCAAATGCCTCTTGGATTGGCGTCATCGCAAAAACTGTCCGATCATATGTCCACAAAGGGCTCATAGCTGCCGTTCGCCGCACGTGCAGCACCGAAGAAGAACTCAAGGTCTGCTATGCGGACAATACTGCCATTCCTCAACAACGTACGGAAGGCTGGTCATGGTCCAAGCCAGGCATTCATTGTGCACAACGCCGCTACAGCGCAATTGCTCGAAAACAGACTTTAATCGCAAGTGCGACGCTGCACTCGTGAATCTAAAACTCTGCGGAGCGAACCGGATGGTCTTCAAACCATCTACGACGATCCGAGGCTTTGGTGCTCCCGTGCGCCAATCGGCGACTTACGATTCCTCCAAAACCATCAGTGATATCGGTTGGACGTTCAGATATCTGGCCGTGAGCACCTTGGAAGCGTCGTCCCCAAATCCCGGTCCGTCCTTACAGATTGCAGAAAGAGTGCAATCCGGTCCGCAGCCTCCTTTGCGCCCGTCGCTTTTGGCAGTTTGGCAGCGCGCGACGCAATTTCCTTCGCCAGAGTCTCGTTCAGCATTGAGAG
>JBNKUW010000141.1:0-6321 GCA_050298835.1 Marivivens sp. | reverse complement strand
TATTCATATGGAAGACAAAGAATTCCTGGTGTTGGTAGGACCTTCCGGTTGCGGTAAGACAACGGCGCTCCGTTGCCTGGCTGGACTGGAAGATGTTACCTCCGGCAATATTTTGATCGGCGATCAGGTGGTCAACGATATCCCACCGGCACAGCGCGGCATCGCGATGGTGTTCCAAAGCTACGCGCTCTATCCCCATATGACCGTGCGCGACAACATGGCCTTTGCGTTGAAGATCGCGAAGAAATCGCAGGAAGAAATCGACGCTTCGATTGATCGCGCCGCGAAAATCCTCCAGTTGGAGCCCTATCTGGACCGCTTGCCCAAAGCGCTCTCTGGTGGTCAGCGCCAGCGTGTCGCCATTGGCCGCGCAATTGTCCGAGACCCGCAGGTCTATCTGTTCGATGAACCGCTTTCGAACCTCGACGCGGCGCTTCGCGTTGCCACACGGATCGAGATCGCCCAGTTGAAAGAGGCAATGCCGGAATCGACGATGATCTACGTGACCCACGATCAGGTCGAAGCAATGACACTTGCCAGCCGGATCGTTGTTCTGGCGAACAAAGGGATCGCGCAGGTGGGCTCTCCTCTAGAGCTGTACGAACGACCCGAAAACGAATTCGTGGCGCAGTTCATTGGCTCTCCGTCGATGAACCTGTTGCCGGGTGAGATCGTAGAGACGGGCGACCGCACAGTGGTCAAACTCGCCGGTGGCGGAACCGCTGTTTCGGCTGTTCCCACCCAAGCGGCGGACATGGGGTTGAAGGTCAACGTAGGCGTTCGTCCCGAAGACATGATTGAATGCGACCAAGACGGTGCGCTTTACACCGGTAAGGTCGCCATCACCGAGGCTTTGGGTGAGGTTACGCTGCTATACTTCGAAAAAGACGGAGAGGCAGACGCGGTCAGCGCCAAATTGCCCGGTATCCACAAAGATGTGCGCGGCTCGACCGTGAGCCTGCGGGCGGAACCGGAAAAGGTTCAGGTCTTTGCCGGTGGGAAATCGCTCTACTACCGCTAAGTCACAGTCAGGAAAACGGACGGGCCCTTCGGGGTCCGTTTGCTATTGTGGGGTGGAGGGGCGCTGCCCCTCTTGGCTCTGGCGAGCCAATTCACCCCGAAGTATTTCAGGAAAGATGAAAGACTACAGGATCGTCAGAACCTGTTCAGGAGGACGCCCGATCGCGGCCTTGCCATTGGCGAAAACAACAGGGCGTTCGATCAGTTTCGGATTGCCAGCCATGGCTGCGATCAATTCGTCATCGCTCGCGTTTTCAAGGCCGAGCTCTTTGAAGAGCGCCTCTTTGCGACGGATGAAATCACGAGCCGAAAGTCCGAGGAGGTCAAGCGCGTGGCGGATTTCTTCAACGCCCGGAGCATTGTCGAGGTACAGCCGGACCGACGGATCATATCCGTTGTCTTGCAGTAATTTCAGTGTTTCGCGGCTTTTGGAGCAGCGCGGGTTGTGCCAAATATCGATCATAGCCAGCTATTCCGTCCAGAACCTACAGCCTGCGCGACAGATTCAAATCCGTCACGGGCAAGATGCGCATCAAGTCCGCGCGTGATTTTATCGACCATTCCGATGCCGCCAAAAACCAGCGCGGTATAGAGCTGCACCGCCGACGCACCAGCGCGGATTTTTTCATAGGCCTGATCGGCTGTTGCCACACCGCCGACACCGATGATGGGAAGGTGCGTCTGCAGCGAAAGCTTTGCCAGAACCCGCGTGGATTTTTCGAACAACGGCTGACCCGACAGCCCGCCGGTTTCGCCCGCATGGACGGACTGAAGGCCGGACCGGTCGAGCGTCGTGTTCGTGGCGATGATCCCAGAGATACCTGACGTGTTCGCGACCTCTGCGATTTCTTCGATTTCGAGTTCGAGGTCGGTCAGATCGGGGGCGATCTTGAGGAAGATCGGCAGGGGGCGATCCAAGGACGCGTTGGTATCCACCACACCGGCCAGCAAAGCAGAGAGTGCCTCTTTGCCCTGAAGGTCCCGCAGTTTTTCAGTGTTCGGGCTTGATACGTTGACCGTTGCGAAATCCAGATGTTCGGCGCAGCGGGCCAGCACTTTGGCGAAGTCGCTGGCGCGGTCGCTGCTGTCTTTGTTCGCACCAAGGTTCAAACCGACAATCGGTCCTTTGGGGCGTTTGGACAGACGGATTGCAGCGGCGTCCATGCCGTCGTTGTTAAAGCCGAACCGGTTGATGGCAGCGTTGTCTTCGGTCAGGCGGAACAGGCGGGGTTTCGGGTTGCCGGGCTGCGGGCGCGGGGTAACTGCGCCGACCTCAACAAAGCCGAAGCCACATTTTGCCAAAGGCGCCAGAACCGTCGCGTTTTTATCGAACCCTGCAGCAAGCCCGATGGGGTTGGGCAGATCCAGACCGGCAACGTGGGTTTTCAGGCGTTCGGTTGAATAGGGGCCGTCTTTGGGGCCGAACCCGTATTGCAGAGCCTTCAAGGCAAGCCCGTGGGCCTGTTCGGGATCGAATTGGTGGAGGGCCTTCAGGCCGATTTTTTCAACGAGGCTCATCATAGATCAGGAAACCGGTGTGTGCCGTCAACAAACGGCAGGGGTTGGTTCCACAGCACATCCGTCAGGCGGATCGGGCGGTAGAGGTGGGGAAAGAGTTGTCCGCCGCGCGACGGCTCCCATTTCAGATCATCGCCGAGCGTGTCGGCCTCTAATGCGAGGAGGACCAGACCGTCTTCGCCCGCGAAATGCTTTGCCGCCGTTTCGGCAGCTTGTTCAGCGGTAGAAAAGTGGACGTAGCCGTCGGTCACGTCAATCGGTGCCCCCAGAGACTCACCCCGGGCTTGCAGTTCGGCCCATTCGGGCGCGCGAAAGATTTTATAGATGATCATAGGCACTGTCTTGCCGATGATTTTGCCTAGGTCAATGGCATCGTCACTCCTCTGTCACGAAGAATCCCTAGAAAGGGAAAAAGTCTTTTGACTTGTTGGTCAAAGAAGGCAAGCATCCACATACAATCCACCATCGGGGGAAATTTTGATGACATTCAACGGAAAAATTAGTGCACTTCTCATTAGCGCGACGGCTCTGGGATCGACCCTTGCATTGCCGGTCGCTGCAGAGCAGGTGAAATTGACACTCTTTGGTGTTGGCGACCTGTACGAGTTTGACGGCGATGACGGTCGTGGCGGTTTTGCACGCGTAAACGCTGTTGCGGTAGCCGAGCGCGCCGCCAACCCGAACACCATCTATGTGATGGACGGCGATATGCTGTCTCCGTCTTTGCTGTCCGGTTTCGATCTGGGTCAGAACACCATCGATCTGACGAACATTGTGCCGTTTGATCTTGCCGTTCCTGGCAACCACGAATTCGATTTTGGCACCGCCAACTTCCTCGAAAAGATGGCTGGCTCCAACTATCCTTGGGCCGCGATCAACATCACCAACGAAGACGGTTCAGCCGTAGAAGGTCTTGGCGGTGTGAAGGTCATGGAAATGGCCGGTCTGTCGATTGCGCTGATTCCTGTCGCCCAAGACACCACCCCCGAAGTTTCCTCTCCGGACGGGTTGGTGTTCCAATCGACCGTGGACACCGGTATTGCTGCCGCCGAAGCAGCCCGTGCTGACGGTGCGGATATCGTTGTTGGTGTTGTCCAGACCAACATGGCCAATGACCGCGCGCTTATGGCTAGTCACGCATTTGACGTGATCCTGTCGGGTGACGATCACCAGTATGCGACGTCGTATGACGGGATCACCGCCTATGTTGAAACGTCGATTGACGGTCGCTTCCTCAGCCCCGTTGATCTGATCGTGAACGTGGAAACCAATGACGATGGCAGCAAGGACATCGAATGGACGCCGATGTTCCGCTTTATCGACACTGCTGATGTAGAGCCTCATCCGGAAAGCCAGGCGTTGGTTGATCAACTGTCTGCTCAGCTGGATGAAAGCCTGAACATCGAAATCGGTTCGACCGTCGGTCCGCTCGACAGCCGCAGGAACGTCGTTCGCGGCGAAGAATCCGCAATGGGCAACCTGATCGCTGATGCGATGCGTGCGGCTACGGGTGCTGATATCGGCTTTACCAACGGTGGCGGTATCCGTGCAGACCGGACCTACGATGCAGGCACCGTCCTGACCCGCCGCGATATCCTCAGCGAACTGCCCTTTGGCAACGTCACCGTTGTGACAGAGCTTCCGGGTAGTCAGGTTCTGGCTGCGATCGAAAACGGTGTGTCTCAGGTCGAAAACGGGTCGGGGCGTTTCCCGCAGGTATCGGGATTGACCTTTGCTTATGATCCCTCGGCACCGGCTGGCAGCCGCGTCTCCGAAGTCATGGTTGGCGGCGCTGCTCTGGATGCAGATGCGCTCTACACGGTTGCAACCAATGACTACATCCTTGGCGGCGGCGACGGTTACGGCGCTCTGGGCGGTGGTCGTATCATCGTTGACAAGGGCAACGGTAACCTGATGGCCAACGACGTGATGAACTACATCGTCGAAATGGGTGAAGTGAACATCGGTGTCGAAGGACGCATCACCACCGTCGGCCAATAATCCGGCACTGGAAAAACCAAAGGACCCCCGCCATACTGGCGGGGGTTTTTTCTTTGGAGGACTGTGATGCAAGGCCGTTGTACCTGCGGACAGGTAACTTACCGACTGACCGATACTCCGATGTTTGTGCATTGCTGCCATTGTTCGTGGTGCCAGCGGGAAGCCGGCTCGGCCTTTGCGCTCAACGCGATGATCGAGTCGGCCAAGCTGGACGTTTCCGGCGAAACCGAGGTTATCGATACCCCTTCAAACAGCGGAAATGGGCAATCAGTCCATCGCTGCCCGACCTGCAAGGTCGCGCTCTGGTCGCACTACGGCGGGGCTGGCTCTGCCGTGGCCTTTGTCCGCGTCGGCACGCTCGACGATCCGGCGCAGGTGACACCGGACGTTCATATCTACACCTCCACCAAATTGCCTTGGGTGCAGATCCCCGAAGGAGCGGCGGTGTTCGAAGGCTACTATAACCCCAAAGAGGTCTGGCCTCAGGAGGCACAGGACCGTTTTCGGGCGACCCTCACATGAAGTCCATTTTATTACAGAGTTCCGCCAGCCTTGGGCCAACCTTCCCAAAGGTGTTCAACAATGCCACGGTCAAGCTGTTCGACAGGGCAACCTGTCCTCCGATGTGGTGGACCGGCCGTTTATCACCAGGAGGGTCATGATGGATCACCCCCTGCTTGATCTCATCAACGCCAGAATAGCCGAAGCAGAGAAAGACGGTGCCTTCGAAAATCTCGAAGGGGCGGGAAAGCCGTTGCCAGACTGCAAAGACCCCGAAAACGTGCTTCTTAATCGGGTGATGGAACAGAACGGTGCATCACCTGAGTTCGTCAGCCTATCGAAAGAGCTGCGAAAGCTGCGCGAACAGTTGCTCACGGAAAGTGACCGCACAAAACGGCAGGCGATTATGAAGGACATGTCGATGATGGAAGCCCGTATCGACATTGCCCGAAAGGCGTGGACGCGGTGATGCAGGTCTGAAGCCCCCTGTGAGGGGAGCATTCCTGATTGGGGCGATCAAAGGCCGGATACAGATCAAGCCTTTGATCACAGGTTATCGATTATTCGATATTTGCCCCGTCAAAGCTGATTTCGCCCTGCATGTTTGACGTTTTGCCTGATGCCGTTGGTTCGACAAAGGTGAACGCCCCCTGAGCCGCGCTTCCAAAGCCGGTTTCAAAGGTTAGAACCATGTCGGAAGTAACCGTCATTTTATAGTTCTGGTCCGGACCGATAGCCGGTGTCTGCCATTCAGGCGTGTCACTCGAAGCTTCGCGAGTTGCCATAACGGTCGTGCTGACCGTGGTCTCGTTAATAAAATTGACGTCGTCACCAGCAGTCATGAAGGTCACGAACGGAAAGAATCCGTTTTCGGTGATATAGACAGCATGATGCTGGCCACTGCTCGTCTCTTCTTGAGCAGCCACACAGGTCGCGCTGCCAAAGGCCACAATAGCGGCAAATGTTAGGGTGCGGATCATAGCAACCTCTTTCTTTTTTGCTCAGAGTCCTCGAAGTTTGGGACTGTCATTCAATTGACGATCAATCCGGCAAAAATGGGACACGAAGGTGTCCGAAAGCAGGGTTTTGCGCTGATTTTCCCATGTGTTGAGACATGACGTGGCGGAATGTGACCCTCCATCTGAAATCTCGCACCCACCGACGAGACGGAAAAACATCGTGAGATCAGACAATTTACACTCAAATGCCGGTAGCCTGCTTGACGCTCCAAAAACGATGAAATAGATACCACGCACCGTTGCGGGTGTTGTGTAATGGTAA
>JBNKUW010000140.1:0-6338 GCA_050298835.1 Marivivens sp. | reverse complement strand
GACCCTAGATATGATCAGGGATGCCGACCGCGAAGCGCGGATCAAGGCGCACGAACTACAAAAGAAACTGGGATAACCAATGGCTGACTTTTTGCCCGTTTTCGGGAACGCCGGTCTTACGATTGCTGCCTTTGTGGTGGCCTTGTCGATCATTGTCGCAATCCATGAATACGGTCACTACATTGTGGGCCGCTGGTCCGGTATCGCGGCCGAGGTATTCTCGCTCGGCTTTGGTCCGGTTCTGTGGTCGCGGGTCGATAAGCGGGGCACACGCTGGCAATTGGCCGCGATTCCGCTGGGCGGCTATGTCAAGTTTCTGGGTGACGCCAATGCAGCGAGCGTCGGAGGTGTCGCCGGAGGCCGCAACACCATGCTTGGCGCACCGCTGTGGGCGCGGGCGGCAACTGTTGCTGCGGGACCGGTGTTCAACTTTATCCTGACCATCGTCATTTTTGTCGGCCTTGGTTTCTGGGTCGGTAAGGCCGCTGATCCGCTGACATTGGAAAGCGTGCCGGACCTGCCGCCGACCTATGTTCAGGAACTTCACGCCGGGGACCAGATCCTTGCCATCGAAAACATCGCTGCCAATTCGGTCGATGAATTTGCAGCGGCCTTGGATCAGCTTCCTGTTGAACCGGCGCTCAGCTACACGGTTCTGCGCGACGGACAGGAAATGCAGGTTCTGGGACCGTTCCCGAACACGACAGCGGTTCTTTCGGTGTCCATCGACAGCCCCGCCGAAGCTGCCGGAGTGCAAGAGGGCGACGTCATCATGGCGATTGACGGGCAGCCCGTTTATGCGTTTTCACAGATGATCGCGATCGTCAGCGGTTCGGATGGCGCGCCACTGACCCTTGATATCTGGCGGAACGGAGAGCCTGTTGTCATCACCGTGACCCCGCGCCGGACTGATCTGCCATTGGCTGGCGGCGGGTTCGAAACCCGTTGGTTGCTGGGGGTTTCAGGCGGTATATTCTTTGATCCGGTCACGAGGACCCCCGGCCTGTTCGAAGCTCTGGGCGACGCGATTTATCAGCTTTGGTACGTGATTTCGACGTCGTTGTCGGCGCTGTGGAACATGCTGGCGGGACAGATTTCCACCTGCAACCTGTCGAGCCCGGTTGGCATTGCGCAAACCTCTGGTGCGATGGCTGCGGCCGGTTTGACCGATTTCATCAGCTTTATCGGGTTCCTGTCGGCTGCGGTCGGATTGCTGAACCTGTTCCCGATTCCCGTGCTGGACGGTGGGCACCTTGTGTTTCATGCCTACGAGGCCGTCACAGGCCGCAAACCCAGCGACGGCGCATTGCGTATCCTGATCGCAATTGGTCTGGCTCTCATCCTGACGCTGACCATGTTTGGTCTGCTGAACGACCTGATCCTGTGCCCCTGATTTAGGGGCATCGCCACGGTCATTCCCCACGCTTGCCATGGTTTTGCCTCATTTCAGGGGCAAAACCTATACGAATAGAGAGTGTAAGGGTCTGAAATGGATACCATCAACGCCAGTTATCGCAGCCTGTCCTTCCTGATTAATCTCAATTGGGACCGCATCATGTATGTTGCGGCAATCGCGATTGCACTTTGGGTTGGCACATACTTTGGTAATCCCGCCGGTTTCTGACCGGAATTCGGGCCGTATCAGCAAGCCTTTGCACGCACCCTTCGGGGTGCGTTGTTCGTTTTGACAAGAGCCTCTAATCTGGTTAGGTCAGAGTCCGAATGGGGATGTCTGAATTGGCTGGATTTATGCGACAAATTTCTTTTTTTCAAAAACGGCCTTCGGGCAAATCGCTCCTCAAACTGACGGCTGCCGTCGGGCTTGCCGCGCTGGTACTACAACCGGTGCCGGCAATGGCGCAGAATTTTAGTTTCAATACTGTATCGGTCGAAGGGAATGCCCGGATCGAAACAGCGACCATCCTCAGCTATCTTGGCATCGCTCAGGGCGAGGTCGTCAGCGCCGGTGAACTGAACGACGCAGGTCAGCGCATCCGCGCGACCGGATTGTTCGAAAGTGTTGAGATCGTTCCCCAAGGCGGTCGTTTGTCGATCCGCGTGCAGGAATACCCGACCGTTTACCGGATCAACTTTGAAGGCAACAGCCGCCTCAAGGATGACGAACTGTTCGCGCTGCTGCGGTCTCAGGAACGTCGTATCTATAGCCCGAATGGCGTCGAAGACGACGTTGCCCGTATTTCCCAAGCCTATGCTGCCGCTGGCCGGATCAACGCTGTTATCACCCCGCGGATTATCCGTTTGCCTGACAACCGCGTAAACCTTGTGTTCGAAGTGGACGAAAACGGTGTGACCGAGGTCGAGCAGATCGGCTTTACCGGAAACCAGGCCTTTAGTGACCGCCGTCTGCGCCGTGTACTGGCAACGAAACAGGCTGGTGCACTGCGGGCTGTGATTGGGCGGGACACCTATGTTGCCGACCGGATCGAACTTGACCGTCGGGTTCTGACCGATTTCTACCAGTCGCGCGGCTATCCCGATTTTCAGATTCAGGACGTCAATGTTGAACTGACCCGCGAACGCGATGCCTATTTGATTACCTTCAATGTCGAAGAGGGGCAGCAGTATACGCTTGGCAATATTTCGGTCGTTTCCGAATTGCCTGATGCCGTGGATATGGCTGCATTCGAAGCGGCCGTTCGGTCCCGTAGCGGGGCGGTTTATTCGCCGCTGACCATTGAAAACGACATTGGCCGTCTGGAACAGCTTGCCACGAACATGGGGCTCCAGTTTGTGCAGGTTGATCCGCGCATCACGCGCAACGAACGGACGCAAACGCTCGAAGTGACTTATGCGCTGGTCAATGGCCCGCGGATTTTTGTTGAACGGATCGACATCGAAGGCAACAACACCACGCTTGACCGTGTGGTCCGCCAGCAGTTCCGCGTCGTCGAAGGCGACCCTTTCAACGCCCGCTCCATCCGGCAGAGCGCGGAACGTATCCGGTCGCTCGGGTTCTTTAGTGCGGCAAACGTAACGCCCCGTCGTGGCTCTTCCGAAGATCAGGTCATCATTGACGTGAACGTGGCCGAAGCGCCGACAGGATCGCTGTCGTTCGGTGCGAACTATAACACCGACACTTCGTTCTCTTTGTTGGCATCGTTCAAACAGACCAACTTCCTTGGTCGCGGGCAGCTCTTTAACCTGTCCCTGTCTACTGCGCAGACCAACCGTTACTTCTCTATGAACTTCGAAGAACCCTATCTTTTGGGCCGTGATCTGAAGTTCGGTTTCGACGTTGACTACGGGCAGACCAACAACGAAGCGGCGCTTTACGATACCGAGAAATTCCGTATCCGTCCGTCGCTGACGTTCCCGATCAGCGAACGCGCACGCCTGCAAACCTATGTGCAGGGGAACTTCACAGACATTACCAACGTCTCCACCACTGTACCCGAGATTGTTGCAGACGGTGCCTTGGGTGGCATCACCACCACGTCCATTGGCTACAACTACAACTGGGATAGCCGCCGGTCCGGTTTCGATGATGGCACCGGCGTTGTGTTCCGCTTTGGTCAGGAATACGGTTTCGGGGATAACCAGTACCTGAAAACGACCGCGTTGCTCGGTGCGGAAACCACCGTTCTGAACGACGAACTGACCCTTCGCGCGACCTTGGAAGGTGGTATGTTGAACTACGCGAGCGGGAACAGCCGGATCACCGACCGGTTCTTCCTGAGCGGTAGCCAGATGCGGGGCTTTGACCTGCATGGAATGGGACCACGTTACGAAGATGCAACCGAAAGCGAGGCATTGGGTGGTAACGTCTATGCCGTTGCCCGACTCGAGGCCGAGTTCCCGCTGGGTCTTCCCGAAGAATACGGCATCCACGGTGGCGCCTTTGTAGACTACGGATCGCTTTGGGATCCGGGCTTTGACTGTTCGGGTGCGGAATATCTGTATTGTGATTTCACGCCGCGTTCTGTCGCTGGTCTAGCCTTGTTCTGGAACACGCCGATCGGTCCGCTGCGGTTCAATTTCACCACGCCGCTCGACACCCAAGAGTTTGACCAGGTCAAAAACTTCGACGTCACGATTTCGACCAGTTTCTGACGATGAAGGTCCTGCGCATAGCACTGGTTTCTGCCGCTCTGGCTTTGGCCGGAGGGTCAGCAATTGCGCAGGAGACACCGCTCTCTCAACCGCAGACAGTCCAATCCTCGGTCCTGATTATCGATCGGGATTCCTTGTTCACGGAAACGCTGTACGGTCAGAGAGTTCTGGACGAAATCCAGACCAAGACCGACGCACTTGCTGCTGAAAACAATCGGATTGCGGATGCCTTGACCGAAGAAGAACAGAGCATCGCAGCCCGCCGCCCGACCATGGACCCCGAAGCCTTTCGCGCCGAAGCAGATGCTTTTGACGAAAAGGTGGTGGGCATACGCGAAGCCCAAAACGCCAAAGAAGCCGCGCTTCAGCAGGAACTGGATGCCTCTCGGGCGGTATTTGACTCCAAGGTCAATCCGATCCTCGGGCGTTTGATGCAGGAACGCGGGGCGACGGCTCTTTTGGGACGACGCGATGTAATCCTGTATTTCGGTGCGATCGACATTACCGCTCCGGCGATTGCCGCGATTGATGCCGAACTTGGTGACGGGACTGAAACATCGGGTGAGTAGTCCTGAGGCCCGGGCGTATTGCCCCCTCGCGGGGGAATTGCTAGGGATCGTTCAAAGCCTGTCAAAGGCATGAAAGGGACCCAAACATGACCGACGCAGTTACCGTAGCCGACATCGACCTGATCCAGCGGATTATCCCGCATCGCTACCCGTTCCTCCTTGTTGACAAGGTGGTTGACATCAACGGCACGCAGTCGGGCAAAGGTATCAAGAACGTCACCATGAACGAGCCCCATTTTACCGGGCACTTCCCCGGTAATCCGGTCATGCCCGGTGTTCTGATCATCGAAGCAATGGCGCAGACCGCTGGCGTCATGGTCGGTGTTGGCATGGGCATGGAAGACAAAAACCTGCAGGTTTATTTCATGGCGATCGACGGTGTGAAATTCCGCCGCATGGTCAAACCGGGCGATGTTCTTGAGATGGCCATCGAAACCACGCGCGGCAAACCGGGCGGCAAGGTCTGGAAATTCAAAGGCGTCGCCACCGTCGAAGGCGAAATGGCCGCCGAAGCAGAATTCACCGCGATGATGGATATGAGCAGCCTCTGATGACAAGCACCATCCACCCGAGCGCCGTGATCGAAGACGGGGCCGTTATCGGCTCTGGTTGCGACATCGGCCCGTTCTGTATCGTCGGGGCCGAAGTGGTTCTGGGCGACAATGTGGTTCTGAAATCCCATGTGGTGATCACCGGTGACACCCATATCGGTGATGATTGCACGGTGTTTTCGTTCTCTGTGATCGGTGAAATTCCGCAGGACCTCAAATTCTCGGGTGAAAAAACCCGTCTGAGGATCGGCGCACGCAACCGCATCCGCGAACATGTCACCGTGAACACCGGTACTGCGGGCGGTGGCGGGGAAACCCGCATCGGGGACGATTGTCTGCTGATGGCGGGTTGCCACATTGCCCATGACGCGCAGCTTGGTGATCGGGTCATTATCGTCAACAGCACGGCGATTGCCGGTCATTGCCTGATCGAAGACGACGTGATCGTCGGCGGACTGTGCGGCGTTCACCAGTTCGTCCGGATCGGGCGCGGTGCGATCATCGGCGCGTTGACCATGGTGACGAACGATGTGATCCCGCACGCGTTGGTGCAGGGACCGCGCGGCAAACTCGACGGGCTGAACCTTGTCGGGCTGAAACGCAAGGGCGTTGCGCGGTCGGATATCACCGCACTCCGCGCAGCCTTCCAGACGCTCAAGGACGGGGAAGGGGCATTCCTCGACCGTGCGCGCCGACTGTCTGGTGAAACCGAAAGCGACTATGTTCGCGAGATGACCGATTTCATCCTCGGTGACACCGACCGCAGCTTCTTGACGCCGTCATGAAGCTCGCGGTGATTGCAGGAACGGGACACCTACCGGTCGCGATTGTTCGCGCCCTGCAGGCGTCCGGCGTGCAGCCTTTGATTTGCGCAGTCGAAGGGTTCCCGCCCGATCTGCCGGACGACGCAGAGCGTATTTTTTTCCGCGTGGAAACGCTCGGCAGTTTTGTCGAAACGCTCAAAGAACACGGTGTCACTGACATCTGTATGGCAGGATCGATCCAGCGTCCTGCGGTGGATCAATCCCGTATTGATGAGCGGACACGGGCCCTCCAGGCAGAGAGTTACGAGCTACAATCCGCGCCGGACTCTCCGGGTGAATCATTAGAAGACTATCTGGATGATCCAGGTAATGATCTCCTACCA
>JBNKUW010000139.1:0-6346 GCA_050298835.1 Marivivens sp. | reverse complement strand
AAAGAGAGCTCGCCAAGCGCGCCCAAGAGGCAAGAAATCAAATGGAACGAAGCAAGACCGAAACGTGAAAGTTTCAACGGTTGTTTCAAAAATGGCAGTGAAGGAGAGCGAGGATGACGCAAGTCATTGATTTTATTGGAGGCGAGTACCGGAATCGAACCGGTGTACACGGATTTGCAATCCGCTGCGTCACCACTCCGCCAACTCGCCGCCAGAGGGTGCGCGTTCTCTATACTGGTTTCTCGGGGGGTGCAAGCGGCAGTAAAACGGATTCTTTACCTTTCCGCCGTTGAAGGAAAAGGTTAGATATGGCATGACCCCGAATAGGAACTGAACGAAAGAGTTTAGATCGTGGCTGATTACACCACTCGCCGGACCATGATGGTCGACACGCAAGTCCGTCCCTCGGATGTGACCAAATTCCCTATTATCGACGCGATGCTCGCTGTCCCGCGTGAGGCTTATGTGCCTGACGATCTGCGGGAAGCGGCTTATGTTGATAAGAATATCAACATCGGAGGCGGGCGCTCTGTGCTCGAGCCGCGGACGCTGGCCAAGATGCTGGACGCGCTTGATATCCAACCTTCCGACATGGTGCTCGACATCGGCTGCGGGCTTGGCTACTCGACCGCGATTCTCGCGCGGATGGCAGATTTTGTTGCCGCTGTTGAAGACGACGAAGATCGTGCAAACGAAGCGCAGGAAATTCTGTCCCGTCAGGGCGTAGACAATGCCGCTGTCATTCACGGGACGTTGTCCGAAGGTGCTGCAAAGTCCGGCCCCTATGACGTGATTATCCTGCAGGGCGCTGTTGAGGAATTCCCCGACACGCTTTTGGCTCAACTCAAGGACGGCGGCCGGATCGCTTGCCTGTTTGTTGAGGGCGCTTTGGGTGAGGTTCGTATCGGTTACAAAATTGACGGCCGCATGAATTGGCGTCTGGCTTTTAATGCCAGTGCTCCGATTCTGGACGGATTTGCAAAGGCGGCAGCGTTCGCACTGTAAGATCGTCTTGCGCGGCTGAAAAATCGGCAGGAATAGACAGGAAAAACAGGATGCTTAAGAAAACACTCGTTTCTGCGGTGGCTGCCGCTGCCCTTTTTGTTGCTTCGGCACCTGTTTATTCCGAAACGCTCGGTGACGCGCTGGTATCTGCTTATAATTCCAGTGGATTGCTCGATCAGAACCGTGCGGTTTTACGGGCCGCGGATGAGGATGTCGCGCAGGCGATTGCCTCTTTGCGTCCGACCTTGGCCTATTCGGCCTCCGCAACCAAGGGCACCCGCACTGGGGATCTCTGGAATGAAACCTATTCGTTGATTGCGAGTTTGACGATCTATGATGGCGGTGCGAACCGCATGATGGTTGATATCCAGAAAGAAACTGTTCTGGGTACCCGTCAGGATCTGGTTTCTGCCGAACAGGATGTGCTTCTTGGTGCCGTGCAGGCCTATCTGAACGTCCAGACAGCTCGTGAATTCGTCAACCTCCGCCAGAGCAACGTCCGTGTGTTGACGCAGGAACTCCGCGCGGCTCGTGACCGTTTTGACGTAGGTGAGGTGACGCGAACCGATGTTTCCTTGGCCGAGGCGCAGCTTGCGTCCGCTCGCAGTTTGCTTGCCGTCGCTCAAGGTAACCTTGCGACCGCAGAAGCGGCGTATCTGGTGGCTATTGGTCATTCACCGTCGAGCCTAAGTGGCGCGCCGGTCGCGAATGTGAATATGGGCCTGTCCGCAGCTCAAGATTACGCGGTTCGGAACCATCCGGCGATCCTGTCGGTTCAACATGCGATTGCTGCGGCTGAACTGGGTATCCGCGTAGCCGAAGCGGCCGCAAGGCCGAGCGTTGATCTGCAAGCTTCAGTGTCAGAGTCACGTACCGATTTCGCAGGTGATTTCGCAGATAGCCATTCTTTCTCCGTTACGGCTTCTGGTCCGATTTACGCCGGAGGCGCTCAGGCAAGCGCTGTACGTCAGGCGATGGCGCGTCGGGATCAGGCGCGGTCCGGTTTGTTGCTGACCACGCAATCCGTGAATCAAGCAGTCGAGAATGCGTTCATCAACTATCGCGCGGCTGTTTCCGCAACTGAAGCTTACCGCCAAGGTGTCGCTGCGGCGCAACTTGCCTTTGATGGTGTCCGTGAAGAGGCCAGTGCAGGGTCCCGCACGACGATCGACGTATTGAACGCAGAGCAGTCATTGCTCGATGCTCGTGCGAATCTCGTCGATGCTCAAGCCAACGTGGTATTGGCGAGCTACGGAATTCTATATGCAACGGGTCTTCTGACGGCAGAGCAGCTCGATCTGCCGGTGACGCAGTATGACGTGATCGGTCACTACAATATGGCGTCCGAGGCTCCGGTGCGGATTTCTCCGCAAGGTCAAGCACTTGAGCGTGTCCTGAACGCCATCGGTCAATAGAATTCTCGTAACCCGTTGACCTGTGTGTTGTGCGGTTTGTGTGCTTTGGGTAAACTCCGACCTGAAGAGCAGGGAATAACATGTCCGATCCGCAGACAAACGTAGAAATAGAGGACGTTCTGACCTCGATTCGCCGACTCGTTTCCGAAAACGAGTGGTCGCAGCCAAAGGCTGCGCCAGAGGCGGCTCGTTCTGCTGCGGACGAACAGGCTCCTGCCGGTACACAGCATGACAAGTTTGTATTGACGCCTGCATTGCGTGTCGTAGAGCGCGCCAATGTTGCAGAAACGGCGCGGGTTGCACCGCAGCCGGTTGAACGCTCCTCTCAGGCCGTTTCAACAGAACCCTATGTGGCTGAACCGTCGGCACGCACAGATGTCTCCGATCTTGAACGGATGATCGCAGAGCTCGAAGCCGCAGTTACCGGATCGGAAACGAATTTCGAACCGGAGCCGAGCGAGATCGAGGATTTGGTCAATGATCCGCAGCCGTTCCCTGTTGTCGAGCCGGAACCGGAAGTGGAAGACGCTGTCGAAGAAACGGCAGAGGCGGTTGAACCTGTCGCGGCAGATGACCACGAAGTTGCCCCAGAAAGCGATGACCCCGATCTTGGGCAGCTTGAAACGGACATCGACGATTTTCTGGAAAACGGTTCGCTTATAGACGAAGAGAAATTGCGGGAACTTGTAAAAGAAACAGTCCGCTCAGAGCTTCAGGGCGCATTGGGCGAACGGATCACCCGCAATGTCCGCAAGCTGGTCAATCGCGAGATTTACCGGATTCTGTCGTCACAGAATTACGAATAGCGGACGGTCTCTGCCAGCGCAGCAATCTGGTCAAGATCGAGGTGGTCTTCGACGTGCTGGGCTAGGGCATCAAGCGTTTCGTCTACTGCCGTGTCGTATGAGGTTTCTGATTTAACTCCGAAATCGGAAAGGAACGTCGCGCGGAAATCATCCGAAGCGAATAGCCCGTGGATATAGCAGCCTTGAACATGGCCATCAGGGCTTTCTGCGCCTTCACCGCGCCCTTCGAGCGATAGCCAGGCCCGATCCCGATCGGGGCCGTTCGTTTCCCCGATGTGGATTTCGTATCCGGTTACGGCATGCCCGCTTGCCACGTGACGGGCATTGGACAGCGCGAGCCGTTTGTGCGGCTTCATTTCGGTAATCACGTTCAGAAGCCCAAGGCCTTTGACGCGGGTCGGTGTGCCTTCGATCCCGTCATCATCACGGATTTCGCGGCCAAGCATCTGGTATCCACCGCAGATGCCCAGAACATGGCCACCACGGCGGACATGCGCCTGAAGATCAATGTCCCATCCCTGCGCGCGGAAATGCGCAAGATCGGCGATAGTGGATTTGCTGCCTGGTATCAGGACCAGATCAGCATCAGCGGGTAGGGGGCGGCCTGGTTCAACGATATCGACAGTCACCTGTGGTTCTGCCGACAACGGATCCAGATCGTCGAAATTCGCGATCCTGTTGAGGCGGGGAACTGCGATCTTGACCGGTCCACCGGGGCGACCACGCAAGTCCATCACGTCTTCAGCAGGCAGCCTCCACGCCTGATCGAACCATGGTAGAATGCCCAACGGGGTCCAGCCGGTGTGGTCTGCAATCGCGGTCATACCGTCAGCAAAGAGGCTACTATCCCCACGGAACTTGTTGATGCCAAAGCCCTTGATCCGGTTCCGGTCTTCGGGCGGCAGAATAACGTGAGTGCCCACAAGCTGGGCGATCACTCCGCCACGGTCGATGTCACCGAACAAGATGACGGGTACGCCCGCAGCTTCGGCAAATCCCATGTTGGCAATGTCACCGTCACGTAGGTTGACCTCTGCCGGCGATCCGGCGCCTTCGATGATGACCAGATCATGCGCAGCCGCCAGCCGGTGAAAGCTGTCCAATACCGCGGGCATGAGTGTCTGTTTCATCTTGCCATAGTCGCGGGCTTTGAGCGTCGCATGGCGTTGCCCTTGCACGATAACTTGCGCACCGACGTCCGTTTCAGGTTTCAACAGAACGGGGTTCATATCCGTGTGGGGCGCTAACCCACAAGCCAAAGCCTGTAGCGCCTGCGCACGCCCGATTTCACCGCCATCGCTCGTGACTGCTGCATTGTTGGACATGTTCTGTGGTTTGAATGGCGCGACGGACAGGCCACGTTGTTTGAACGCGCGGCACAAACCGGCGACCACCATGGATTTCCCCACGTTGGATCCTGCGCCCTGAATCATGATCGCTTTTGCCATAGTCACCCCGCCGAATTTTCAACGGGTGTAACTTGGCGGAACCGGTTGGGAAAGAGCCTTATGGGTTGTCCGGCGACCGACGGCGCACATCCGGATAGGGTGTCCCATCGAGGTGGAAATAGAATTCCGGTTTGCTCAGGTCGGCCATGAGATCGACACCCGGGTAATAGGCCTTTTCTCCCTTGGAGCGGGTTCCGATTTCAAGAAGGACCACGTCACGGTCGGACCGGTTTTGAATGCAGTGCCCGACTTCTTCTCCGGCCTTGAACCCCGCGCAATCACCGGGGCGGAGTGTTTCTTCCGTGTCTCCACACACAAGGACGGCTTCTCCTTCGAGGATATAGACGAATTCGTCCTCTTGGACGTGCCAATGGGGAAGGCTACTCCAAGTACCGGCAGGTAGGCGGGTCAGGTTTACGCCGAATTGGGTGAGCCCCGCTGCATCGCCGAGTGCCTTCTTTTCCCGATGGAGGGACTTCTCACTGTAGGGGGGCGGGTACAACGTACCGATTTTTCGGGGGAGTGCGCTGATATCAATTTTCTTGGTCATGGAATTCCTCCTGACCGTAAATTAGTACAGCTTTGGCGTGTATCAATTCGCAATCGCTGTCGCACAAAACAAAAAACGCGGCCCGAGCAGCGGACCGCGTTTTTTTATACATTCCGGTCGGGAGGAGGTCCGTCCGGGATACTGGTTAGGCAGCTTCGTCCTGAGCAAGCAGGGCAGCGTTGCGGCGTTCGCTCTCTTCGCGCGACAGTGCGACAGAGGTACGGACACCTTTGGAAACGAATTCCATCAATCCCGAAACAACACGTTCGTTCGGATCGATACCTGCACAGGACAGCACCTCACGGCCGTCACGCGAACGCGCCCAGCGGGCGATTTGTTCGGGACCGTTACCGTATTTTTTGTCGTCGGCAATTGCATCGTCCAGAGCGGCGAGAACAACAGCAGCAAAAAGTTTGCGTGCGCGGTTGCCTTGCTCATTGTTGAATGCAGTGCCATCAACGAAATTAGTCATTCCGTGTCCTTTGTTGTTTTTGCTCTTGTAGTTATGGCGTGAGGGGCAATATGCCTATTTTGAAGCGATTCGGGGGTCGTGATTTGGAATGGCTGCTATGCGCATACTGCATAGCTCAAGCGCCGTTTTTAGCATATCAAGCCCTCTGATTGCGGTTGTCCTCTCTGATATAGGGGGCATACCCGCTTTGCCAACCTTTTTGACACATAACTGAGACAAATGACCGATGCCCAAAATCAACGGTAATGAAATCAAGCCCGGAAATATCCTTGAACATGACGGCGGTCTGTGGGCTGCGGTCAAAGTGAGCCACGTCAAACCCGGTAAGGGTGGTGCGTTCGCACAGGTCGAAATGAAAAACCTGCGCAATGGCTCGAAACTCAACGAACGCTTCCGGTCTGACGACAAAGTGGAACGCGTACGTCTTGAGCAGAAAGACCAGCAGTTCCTGTATGAAGACGACGGCCAGTTGATCTTTATGGACAGCGAAACCTTTGAGCAGACACAGATCGATGCAGAGCTCCTTGGGGAACGTCGTCCGTTCCTTCAGGACGGTATGGTTGCAACCGTCGAATACTACGACGAAGAAGCGCTGAACGTGTCCCTGCCGCAGAAAGTGACCTGCACCATTGTAGAGACAGAGCCGGTTG
>JBNKUW010000138.1:0-6360 GCA_050298835.1 Marivivens sp. | reverse complement strand
CCAAAGCATCAAAAACTGGATTTCTGACTGTCGCATAAGGAGAATTTCGCAGAATTCTATGGCGTCCGCGGACAAACTGCCAACAAATTTCGGACATTTTTCGCTTTGTTGGACCTATCCGAAGGGGTAATACGAGTATGCCCAACTGGGGGGCAAATAGACCGATTGGGGCGGTCTTGGATCGAATGCATAGCATCTGATCCGAATTTTGGTGTCTGCAAAGGGTAATCCTTTTGCTGGTGAAAACAATGCATCGAAGGTGTCTTCGGTGCAATGGGTTTGGCTGACTCTGCGCCCCTTGGGCTCAACGTCATCTGGACTCTGATTTCCGGCCGGTATTCCGGCTGGTGTGGGCAAATGGAGTGTAATGATGTCGTTTTATTATGACTGGGGATCCTGCCAATGGGATACCACTCAGAGCTATTCTTATGGCGATCAGTCTTTTGATTGCTTTTCGAGCTCTACGTACAGCTGCAGTACGAGCAATTACTACGGTGATAACTGCGTTACGCTGGATAGCTACAGCAGCGACAATGTGCTGCACACTGAGTTCGACTGTGAAGTCAGCAATGTCTCGTTCAACCTTTATGGCGTGAACATCTGGGATTGCGGTGACGGCAACCTTTGTGATGTGACCTTTAAGGATGTAGATGGCAACGACGTCCAGCCGACCTACACTTGGGTCGATGGTCACGTAAAAGTAACTTGCGACCAGCCGATCGCATCGATCGACATCGTTAACTCCTCCTATTGCAACTTTTCTTTCAAGGTAGGTTCCATCTATTGCGATCCCCAGCCCACGGGTGATGGCATTGTATCCGGTTCTGCCGGAGAAGACCTGATCGATTACGACTACCTTGGCGATCCTGATGGCGATCAGGTTGACCATAACGATGCGCTTATCGCTGGTGAGACCGGCAACGACGATATTATTGACGCAGGCGATGGCAACGATGTGGTCCTTGCGGGTGACGGCAATGACGAAGTCTATGGTGGCACAGGCGACGACAACCTGTCCGGCAACGGCGGCAATGACGTTATCTATGGTGACAGTGAACTTGGCACCGTTCCGGCGGCGAGCGGTGAAAACCTGATCGTCAACGGGTCGTTCGAAGACACGACCGGAATGAGCCAGATTTCATACGGTTATACCGCCTATGGGTCGATCTCCGGCTGGACCTCCGATACGCCTTATGATCCATATGCTGAGCCCGATATCGATATTCACAGTGATGAACGCGGTGGCCTTGTCGCTACCGACGGAAACTACTGGCTCGACCTGGCCGGGACGCCGGGCAACCTCTCTATCGGTCAGGATGTTCAGGGTGTTACCAACGGTGTTGAATACACTCTGAGCTTTGATGCAGGCGATATCGCTGGCGGCAACAACGGTTTTGAAGTGTACTGGGGTGGCCAGCTCATCGATACCATCGATCCGACTGATGGTTATATGTCGAGCTATAGCTACACCGTTACCGGCGGTGCAGGTGATGGCTCCGACCGTCTTCAGTTTGTTGGAACCGGTCCCGTAGACAACTTCGGTGCGTCTATCGACAATGTTCAGCTGGTTGGCACGATCGTCCCTGATGCCGCTGGAAACGATACGATTGACGGTGGTGACGGCGACGACATCCTTTACGGTGAAGACGGCGAAGACCGCCTGATCGGTGGCGCTGGCGACGACAGCATGTTCGGTGGTGCAGGCAACGACATCATCGACGATGTCTCCAGCACCAGCAACGACGGTGCTGGAAATGACTACGCTGACGGTGGTGCCGGTGACGACGGAATCTGGACCGGCGAAGGCGACGATACGCTGGTCGGTGGCAGCGGCGACGACTTCCTGAATGGTGAAGCAGGTAACGACGTTATCTACGGTGGCGCGGATTCAGACTATATCCGCGCAGACGGTGGCGACTATGTTGATGGTGGCTCCGAAGGGAACGACGATGATACGCTTGATCTGTCAGGCCGTGGCCCGTTCTACCTCACCAATGTTACGCCCGACCTGAATGGCAACGGAACCAACGGGACCGTGGTATTTGTTGATGCCTACGGGACACCCACGGGCGAAACGATCGAGTACGTCGAGATCGAAAACATCATCGGTGATAAGGTCAACATGACCCCCGATGCCGTTAACGACACGGCAACCACGGACGAAGACACGCCGGTCACGATTGACGTTCTGGCGAATGACAGCGATCCCGATGGCGATCCGCTGACGGTTGTTTCGGCTTCGTCGCCGGATGGTGACGTGACGATCAATCCCGATGGCACGCTGACCTTCACGCCGAACCCGGACTTCAACGGTGACGCGACGATCACCTACACGGTCGAAGACCCGAGCGGTCTGCAAGACACCGCTTCGGTGGATGTCACGGTGAACCCGGTAAATGACGCTCCGGACGCGGTGGATGACATCGCTACGACGGATTTCAATACACCGGTGACTGTTGCTGTTCTGGCGAACGACAGCGATCCCGAAGGTGATCCGCTGAGCGTTGTTTCGGCCAGCTCTCCCGATGGGACCGTGGTGATCAACCCCGACAACACCATCACCTTTACGCCGTATGACGGCTTTGAAGGTCAGGCGAGCGTGTCCTACACCATTCAGGATCCGGACGGGTTGACCGACACTGCCGAGGTGGTGATTTGCGTTAACGACGATCCGCGCGACGGCACGGTCGAAGGGACGATGGGTGACGATCTTATCGACGTCAACTACACCGGCGATCCTGACGGCGACATGGTTGACGCCAATGATGCGATCTTGCCGGGTGATACGGGCAATGACGACCTCATCCACGGTTTCGGTGGCGATGACACGATCATTTCCGGCGACGGCAATGACGAGGTCTATGGTGACGAAGGCAACGATACCATCACCGATACCGAAGGCAGTGACACTGTTTACGGTGGTGACGGGAACGATGTGATCGATACCTCCAACGGTTCCGATCCGTTGCCTGATCTGGCCTATCCGGGTCTTTGGGCGGCAGATGCTGATCCGAACGACGACAAAGACTTTGTCGACGGTGGGACAGGGGATGACGTCATCTCGACCGGTGATGATGCTGACAGCATCATCGGTGGTACGGGTAATGACACGATCGACGGTGGCATTGATGCCGACACGATCGACGGTGGCGAAGGAAACGACGTTATCATCGGTGGCGAAGGCAGCGACATCATCGACGGTGGAGCAGGGGACGACCTGATCTACGGTGGGCTGGATGACAGTTTCCCCGATACGATCAACATTCCCGATGCTGATGGCGATCTTGTTACCAACAACGGAAAAGACGTTATCGACGCCGGTGCAGGTAACGACACCGTTTATGGCGCGGATGACGACGACACCATTCTGGGCGGTACTGGTGACGACTACCTTGACGGTGGTGTAGACGACGACCTGATCTTTGGTGGTGACGGTCAGGATACGATCATCGGTGGCGAAGGTACGGACAACCTGTCCGGTGGCTACGGCTCGGATACGTTCCTTGGTGGTAACGCAGGTGATGTTGTTGTTGGTGGCGAAGATGCTGACGGAAACGACTGGGACGTTCTTGATCTGAATGGATCCAACGTCGATTTCGTGACCTATACCAGCGCGGACCGCGAAGACGGTATCGTAACCTTCAATGACGGGTCGACCATGACCTTCTCGGAAATCGAGAACGTCATTCCTTGCTTCACACCGGGCACCATGATCGCCACGGCACGTGGTGAGGTTCCGGTCGAAAACCTGAAGGAAGGTGACAAGGTCATCACCCGTGACAACGGTATCCAGGAAATCGCTTGGGTCGGCCACAAAGAGATGTCTGGCAAACAACTGATTGCCAACCCGCATCTCAAGCCGGTTCTGGTCAAAGCGGGTTCACTGGGCCACGGTTTGCCGGAACGTGACATGATGGTTTCTCCGAACCACCGTCTGCTGGTCGCATCCGACCTCACCCAGCTCTATTTTGAAGAGCGCGAGGTTCTGGCGGCTGCCAAGCATCTGGTCGGCTCTGCGGGTATCCATCAGGTTGACGTGATGGCGACGACCTACATCCACTTTATGTTCGAACGCCACGAAGTGGTTCTGTCGAACGGGTCGTGGACCGAAAGCTTCCAGCCGGGCGATTACAGCCTCAAGGGTATCGGCAACAGCCAGCGGAACGAGATTTTCGAACTCTTCCCTGAACTGAAAGAGAAAGCCGGACTTGCTGGATATCAATCGGCACGGAAGTCGCTCAAGAAACACGAAGCCAGACTGCTGGTTCGCTAAAAGTTTGCAGCCGAGGCCGGTGTCACCCACATCGGCCTCCGATACCGGGCAGCGCTGGGGCGCGCTTGCCCGGTTTTAGTGTTTCGAGCGGGACCGCCTCCGGCGGGAGTATTTGGGAAAGCAAAGAAGGTTAGTGCTTGCTTTGATAAGCGTCCCATTCCTCGGGTGTGTCGAGGTCATAGCGGGCGCGATTGTTTTCCAACGGGACGATGTGACAGCGGGTTTTGTTGGCTCTGACAACAGAAGATGCGCCGTCGTCACCTGACAGGGTTGCGAATTCTGCAAGCAGGGACTTGTGGAAAAGGATCGGGTGACCCGGTTTTCCGTCAGAGGTTGCGCCGCGCCATATGACGCATTCGGGGGCGGTTTTGCGGGACGCAATAACCGTTTTGAGGTCTGCGCTATCGAGGTCGACCAAGTCGGGCAGGGCGATGAGTAGATCGCCGCCTTCACCAATCTGCGCAACCGCGTTCCTGAGCGTAGCTGAAAGCCCTTCGGGGCTGTCGGGGGCCTCAAGCAACGTCACGCCGATGTCCGTCAAAGCGCCTGCACGGGGGTGATCAAAGGCCGGAATAGCAACAAAGACCGGACAGCCTGTGGCCATTGCACGAAGACACTGACGGCGAAGCAGAGGTATGCCATCGACGATCTGGAGAAGCTTGTCCGCGCCGCGCATACGCGAAGACAGTCCGGCGGCGGGGATAAGGATATTTACCATGTATCTATGCTAACAGGGCCGGTCAGGCTCTGCCAATCAGGGAATGATGCGGGTGTATTTCGTGCCTTCCAGCGTGGCACCGACGCGGAAACCGGCCTGTGCAAAGACCACGGCAATCACCGGAGAGAGCGACGTTGTCGTTGCAGCGCGAACCATATCGCCCTGATCGTTAAGCGCATAGGCCATGTTGGCGCCCGCAGCCCAGCCTGATGCGGAGCGGAAGTCCTGAAGGGCTTCGTCTGTCATGAAGAACAGAACGTGGCTGAATTGCTGACCACCGAGCTGCAGGCCCGCGCTTGCCGATGCGGCCGAGTAGTAGTCAACCGTGCTTTGTCCGATCCGGAGCGCACCGCGCCCGAATGACCCGCCAAATCCGAGACCAACCTCTGTCACCAGCGGCATGACCAGCATACCGGCAGATTTCAACATAAGGTCACGGGTGCCGGGGTAGCGGCTGTACATGTAGGAAAGCGTGCTGTCGACGCGGGCGTCGATGGTTGCTGCGCCGTTTGTTCCGATACCGTTGGAACAAGCAGCAAGTGTGCCCGCAGCAGCGCCGAGCGCAAAATTGCGACGTGTAAGAAGGGTCATTGCTCTAGCCTCAATATTTGGCGGCTTTGTGCCGCTCTGTCGCGGGTACTATAACCGCGACTTAATTTGATGTCATCTGTTTGTCAGATCGTAGGCGGGGGTTAGCCGTTCAGGATACGGGCCGCAGCAGGTGCGAAATAGGTAAGGATGCCGTCACAGCCCGCCCGTTTGAAGCACATGAGGCTTTCCATCATCACCTTTTCGCCGTTGAGCCAGCCATTCTGGGACGCGGCCTGCAGCATCGCGTATTCGCCAGAGACCTGATAGGCATAGGTCGGAACGCCGAATGTGTCTTTGACACGACGGCAGATGTCCAGATAGGGCATTCCCGGTTTCACCATGACCATATCAGCGCCTTCCATCAGGTCGCGTTCGACCAGACGGAGCGCTTCGTCACTGTTGCCAGGATCCATCTGATAGGTCTTTTTGTCGCCCTTCAGCGCACCGGACGCACCAACGGCATCACGGAACGGACCGTAGAAGTCAGACGCGTATTTGGCAGTATAGGACAGGATCGTAACTTTTTGATGTCCTTCACTTTCCAGCGCCGAACGTATGGCGCCGATGCGGCCGTCCATCATGTCCGAGGGGCCAAGGATATCGGCACCTGCCTCGGCTTGAGCCAAGGCCATTTTAACCAGCGCTTCAACCGTTTCGTCATTCAGGATTTCACCGTCTTCGACATAGCCGTCCTGGCCGTTGATGTTGTAGGGATCAAGCGCGATATCGGTCATGATCGCCATCTCGGGGACACGGTCCTTGATCTCGCGGATGGCAC
>JBNKUW010000137.1:0-6404 GCA_050298835.1 Marivivens sp. | reverse complement strand
CCGGACACCGGGGGCCGAGGCCAGACGCGCACGGACTTGTTCTGCGGGAACAAAACCTTCGAACCGGACCGAGAGCGCAATCGAGTGCGCGCGCAGGACAGGCACCCGAACACAGGTTACGCCGATTGGCAAACGCGGGCGGTTCATGATTTTGCGCAGCTCTTCGATAACTTTGAGTTCCTCACCGTTATAGCCCGTCTCAGGATCGATGTCGGCGTTGTGACTGAACAGGTTGAACGCATAGGGATGCGGCAGAACGCTTGGTTCATATACCTCACCCGCGAGGTGCGCCGCCGTTGCCTGTTCCAATTCCGCCATTGCCGAAGCGCCAGCGCCAGACGCTGACTGGTAGGTCGTCATGTTGAGCCGCGTGATCGACCAGCTTTGTTGCAGGGGTGCTAGTACGACAGAGGCGATTGCCGCGACGCAGTTCGGATTGGCGATGATCCCCGCGTGCGGAGCAAGCGCATGGGCGTTGGCCTCGGGCACGATCAGCGGCACCGACGGGTCCGTCCGGTAGGCCGAGGAGTTGTCGATCACAACAGCACCAGCCTTGGCCGCAATAGGGGCGTAGTGGCGCGACACCGTGGCGCCTGCACTGAAGTAAACAATGTTGCAGCCGTCAAAGCTGTCTTCGGTCACTTCTTTGACCGTAAGGTTGGTGCCGCGGAATGGTAGAACCTCTCCGGCAGAGCGGGCAGAGGCGAGCAGACGAAGCTCGGCTACCTCGTGATTGCGGGTCTCCAGACAGCGCAGAATTTCACGGCCAACCGCGCCGGTCGCGCCGACAATGGCAACGACAGGGGCAGGTTGACTTGGTGGTAGCTCGGGCGAATACGCGTTCATGGTCTCTCTCCTAGATCGGGGAGGGGACGGAGCGCTTTGGAAAATCTAGTCTAGCAACCCCGTCCGTCTCCGGCGGGGTTGGTTTCGTATCAGATCAGAGCACCTGACCACACGAAACGATCCCCCGCCGGAGCGGTGGTCATGGTGGTCATGGTTTTCTTCATCAGAATCGACATGGGAAGGCGTTTATCAGGGGGGCGGGGGATGTGGCAAATGGTTTTCGGCTATGTTGAGTATCTGGCTTGATTTGCTGCGGCGCCGATACATCAATTGCAAGGCGAGGCGCATGCGCCGAGGTTCGCATGCCAGAGACGATAGTCGGACAGAGATTAAACCTCTGTCCAGATCGTCACCGGTCCGTCATTGATCAGCGACACCTTCATGTCCGCGCCGAAACGGCCGCAGGCGGTTGGGATGCCGAGTTTGGCCACTTCGGATTTGAAAAGCTCATAAAGGCGTTCGCCTTCGTCTGGCCGTGCCGCGGTCGAGAAACCGGGGCGGTTGCCGCGCGAAGTATCGGCGGCAAGAGTGAACTGGCTGACGATCAGGGCGCTGCCACCCACATCGAGTAGAGAGCGGTTCATCTTGCCGTCGTCGTCCTGAAAGATGCGCATTTTGGACAGTTTGGCGGCGAGCTTGGCCGCTTTGTCATCCGTGTCGCCGTCCATCGCGCAAACGAGGATCAGCATTCCGGTACCGATTTCGCCCAAGAGGTCGCCGTCAACACGGACAGCGGCCTCTGATACGCGCTGGACGAGCGCTCTCATAGGTCGGACCGGCGCGGCGGGTTAGCGCCTGCGCGGCTGACAGTGACGGCGGCGGCGCGTGTGCCGAGTGACAGGGCGTCGCGGATCGCATCTTCGGACAGGGAGGCAACGGCGGATTTTGTCAGAAGGCCGGCCTGATCGAGCGAGGCCAAAACACCCGCGTTGAACGTATCACCGGCACCCACGGTATCAACGACCTCGACTCGGGTTGCTTCCACGAACACGTGCTTGTCTGCGGTGACGCCATGCGCGCCTTTTGCACCTTCGGTGATGCAGACGAGTTTCGCACCCATGTCGATGATCTTGCGGGCGGTGGAGACGAGGTCGCCTTCGCCTTCGAGCCATGCAAGGTCTTCGTCAGACAGTTTGACAATGTCCGCAGCGGCAAGCATCCGGTCGATGCGGGCGCGGTAGGCGGCTTCGTCCTTGATAAAACCGGGGCGGATGTTGGGGTCGATCATGGTCACGCGGGTCGGAGCCTCGCGCAGCATGAGCGCTTCGTAGGTTGCACCGCAGGGATCAACGACCAGAGAAATTCCGCCAAAGAACAGCGCGTCGGCAGTGACCTCCGGTAGATCGTCCGTGGTCAGCATCCGACCTGCTGTGTTTTCGTCGTAGAACGCATAGGTCGCGTGACCATCCACCAGTTTGACGTAAGCCACCGTCGAGGGGCGGTCGGAATAGACCACTGTCGAGGTATCCACGTTTGAGGCCTTCAGAGCGTCCGACAGAACCTCGCCCAGCATGTCATCGGCGATGCCAGAGAAGAACCCGACGTTCGCCTCCAACCGGCCCAGTGCGATCGAGGTGTTGAATACGGCACCGCCCGCATAGGGGGCATAGCAAGCCTCGCCTTCGGTCGAAGTGCGGGGGAGCATGTCGATAAGGGCTTCACCACAACACAGGATCATATCGGTCGTCTTTCTGTTAGCGTTAACGGGTTGCGCCTTGGGTGCCGCGAATTCGTCCGCCAGTCAAGTTTTTACTGGTTTTGCGCGACAAAGTAGCCAACGACACCAGCGACAATCAGACCGAGAATGACAGCAAAAGCGATTTTCCAAACCGACCACGGTCGTTCGCCCTGAACTTTGCCCGATTGGCCGTTCACGACAAAGCGGTAAGTCTTTCCGCGATACTTATAGGCTGCCATCCAGACCGGAAGCAGAATGTGTTTGAAGGTCACGTCACTGATCGTTGTGTTGATGTTGTGGACCTTTTGGGTGTCACCACCAATATCGAATTTCACGTCGCGCAGGATCACGCGGTCCATATGGGCGCGGGCTTCCTTATAGCCTTCCTCCAGCGGGATCTGATAGCCTTCGGCACGAAAACCGGCAAGGAAATCAGGCGAATAGGGCTGCAATTCGCTTAGTTGCCAAGGCTGGAGATTGTCGGTGTATTTCTTGGGCAGGGACTTCGAGGCCAGCACCAGAACATCGTCAAAGAACCGTGCGACGCGGCCAGAGGCATGTCTCCAGCGGGTCTTGCGGACCTGTTCCTGATGCGGTTTGCCGTCGCGCATAACCGTGCGGGTTTCGTAGTAATAATCGCCGCGTTCGCCGGTGTAACTGGATTTCGTGTCGGCGTCGTAGGTCCAGTAGGGGACATAGATGCCGTTCATCTTGCGGCCTTTGCGAGCGTATTCCTGCAAGCCGTTCGGCGCGAACCACAACCGGCCGAGCCATTTTGTCATCGCGTCCCGAGCCTGTTTTTCGTCAAGAACGAAGGGCAAGAGCGCCTTGGGTTTGATATGCCGGTGGGTGCCGGTGTCGGTGACGACAGGGGTCGCACAAAACGGGCATTCGGTGGCGTGAGTGGATTCGCTGAATTCGACCTCTGCACCGCAATTGGTGCATCGCGTGACGCGGATTTCTTCGATTTCTGCCTGAGGAAGCTGGTCGCGGAGTGCCGCTTCGAAGTCCAGCTCGCGGATGGCTTCTCCGGTGTAGGTGCCGGTTTCCATCGCTTGGGTGTGGCCGCAGAAATCGCAGATGAGTTGGTCCGCGCCCGGGTCGAACCGCATGTCTGCACCACATTGCTCACAAGGGAATCGATGTTCTTCTACGGTCATGTCGCACCCGTCGTTTTCCGTCGCTGCCACTATGCGGCGACAGGTCGCGCGGGACAAGGGCGAGGAGGACTAAACTATTTCGTAAATGCAGTGTGGTAAGAGCGGAACCTAGCGGAAGATGAGCGATAGCAGGACAGGATTTATCACTCCAGATTTATGAAGCACAGCGCGCGCAAGCCAGTTGGAAACATAAGCTCGAAAAGCGGTAGCCGACCGAGACCGGAAATAGCGCTAGGTCAGGTCTGTCGTGATAGCGAATAGCAAAACGGGCGGTCAAAGGACCGCCCGTTTCTATTCGTGATCAGACTGCCGGTGGCGGGGGCGGCGGCGGAGCAACGGTAAAGAGCTGCGCCAGCTCAGTTAGCTCTCCGGCGGGTTTCCAACCGTCCTGACCAGCGGTCCAAACCAGCGTTTCACGGGTCAGCGCGCCTTCGGACGCCATGCGGCCCATTGCGGCCTTGGAGAACGGGCCTTTGGTCGCGCCGTTTTCGGCAATGTGCCAGACGTGTTCAACCGGCGGGGGAGGCGGTGCTACCGGAGCCGCTGCTGGTGCATACTGCTGCTGTTGCGGGGTAGCGCCCCACGGGCCAGCCATCATGCCGCCCATCTGCATCCCCATGCCTGCGCCCATGCCTGTGGCCATTGCGGCCCCTGCGGCGGACTGTGGATTGCCCATCGCCTCGGCCGCCTTCCATTTCATGTGGTCGTCGAGGTTGCCCGCGATGCCACGGCTGGTACGGGCGTCGAGCGCTTTTTCCACGGCCTCTGGCAGGCTGATGTTTTCGATGTAGAACTCGGGAATTTCCAGACCGTATTCGGCGATCGTCGGCGCGATAGCCTTGGCCACCAGATCGGCGACATCGCCGGTGTTGGCCGCCATGTCGAGCACCGGAATACCGCTTGCAGCGATACCACGGCTGAATTCCTGAACGATGATATTTCGGATTTGGAAGCTGATCTCGTCCATCGTAAACTCGCCGTCTGTGCCGACGATTTCGGTCATGAACTTCGCAGGATCGGACACTTTGATGGTGTAAGTCCCATAGGCGCGGATGCGGGTGGGACCGAATTCCGGATCGCGGATCATAATCGGGTTTTTGGTACCCCACTTAAGATCATTGAACCGCGTGGTGTTGACGAAGTAAACTTCGCTTTTGAACGGCGATTGGAACCCGTGGTCCCAATGCTGGAGCGTAGTCATGATCGGCAGGTTGTTCGTTTCGAGCATATAGAGGCCCGGAGAGAACACATCGGCCAACTGACCTTCGTGAACGAAGACCGCAGATTGCCCTTCACGGACGGTCAGCTTTGCCCCGTATTTGATTTCGTGGCCTTCGCGTTCGAAACGCCAGACCATCGTGTCGCGGGTGTCATCGGTCCAATGAATAACATCGATGAACTGGCCGGACAGAAAATCCAAAATGCCCATGTGCAGGCTCCTTTCGTTCAGACGGGTCCGTGGGTTAGCTCTGTGGCAATCCGGCGGACAATTGGTGTGGCCTCAGCGGCCGTCATCCCCACGCTTAGGCGGGGATCATACAGTATTTTCAGCAAAAGTTCGTCCTGCGACGTGAGGAAAGCGAACTCTTCGTCATCGTTGAAAATCGAAGGACGTGCGCGCGGGCTATCGTTGGCAAGGCCAAGGCCTTGGGCCAGCTCTTCGTGCACGCAAGCCTGTCGCATCAGGGACGGATGTTCAGCGCGAATAATGGCGACCGCTCTGTCATAGGTCACGCCATCCGGTTTGAAAGTGCCGATCACGACGCAAAGCTGTTCACGCGGCAGGTTCACTGCGTAGTTCAGCGATGTCTGGTCGATTCCGGGAACGAGGCTACGGAGTAAGGGGCCAGCAGCCCGCCGGTCATCTTCGTTCAGAACCAGCACATTAAAGTTCGGGGCGATATCGGTGTAAATGAAGGGGAGCCCCGTCAGTCGGGACAAGCGGTTCCCAAACGCGCGGATAAAGTTCGTGTCGGTTGTGCGTATGTCCTGATCGACATGATCGCCAAACGTGATCGACATGCGGATCGGTCTGGCCCAACGGCGGAGGCGGGTTTCTTGGACCTGCGCTGTCAAACTACCACCAGAGGATGTGTATTCGTCAAAGAGCGCGATCTGGACAAAATTTTCGGCCAGTTGCGTGTCGGTAAACGGTGAATCCACACCGCCGCCGTCGGTGCGCAGCAGCCCTTGGACCAGCAAATCTTGCTGCAAACGTCCGTAGTAGGTCTTTAGCCGCTGACTTGTCGCTGAACTTACGTCCGGATCAACAGCCGGTTGGGGGGCAACCGGTTCATCCGGCCGTTCCTGAGGTGGAGCGGCCGAATGGGGGGCAGCGGAGATATCGGCGCAAGCCGATACCGCCAGTCCGGTCAGACCGGCAAAGAACAACCGCCACCCGTTTTTCATTTATTCGCCCGTTGCGCTGCCTACGTTGTAACCCGCAGCATCGCCGCGTGCTTTGGCGCTTGCAAGCGTTGCCTTGAGTTCCTTTTCCATGTTCTGGAGTTCGATCTCGGCTTCGGCCCGCTTGCGTTTGCCTTCGTCGGCGATCTCGAGGCTTTCGTTGATCGTCGCGATAAGCGTTGCGTTGGCTTTCTTGACCGCCTCGATGTCGAATACGCCACGTTCCATTTCTTCGCGCACGGTTTTGTTCGCCATACGGAGATTGTCGGCATTCGCAGTGAGGAGCTCGTTTGTCAGATCGTTGGCCTCGCGGA